>CAJWQG010000031.1 GCA_913045175.1 uncultured Gammaproteobacteria bacterium
GATCGCTTTCAGGGGCGACAACTTCACGAGTTCCCGTAGTGGCACAACCCGCGCCCATCGTTAACGCTAACAGGAAAGCTATAGAGAGATTGCGCACCTTGTTCCTTTCTTTCGACATTTTGAATTTGGAGAAAACCCCATGGAACCGCGTTAAGTTCATAATATCCGTTTTTAAGGCCGGGGCACCAGCGGGGGGACACCTGACCCTTATTTTCCGTGCTAAGCTGGCAGCCGTAAGCCCTGTAAGCGCTAAGCAATGAAACGCCTAATAATCACTGTCAGCTCCGTTCTGATTCTCCAGAACGTCCTTGCCATTGCAGCGGCATTTGCCAGCGAGCCAAGTCATGGTCTGTCCTATTTCGGCGATCTGAAATACCCCCGGGATTTCCCTTACTTTGACTACGCAAATCCCGATGCCCCGAAAGGGGGGAAAATGAAAACGTCGGCGATTGGCACGTTCAATAATCTGCATCCCTATGCGGACAACGGCATCCCGGCGCAAGGGATTGATGGTTATAGCATGTGGATCTATGACAGGTTGATGGTCCAGTCCCAGGACGAGCTTTCTTCTGCCTATGGCAATCTAGCAGAGACCGTAGAACTGGCCGACGATTACCGTTCGGTAACCTTTACGCTTCGGGAAGGCGCTTACTGGCATGATGGTATGCCCGTAACGATAGAGGATGTTATCTGGACGTTCAATACGCTAAAGAGCAAGGGATCCGTGGCATGGAAAAGCGCCAATAAACGGGTTGTCAGCGTTGAACAAGTCGGACCTCGGACTTTTAGGTTTCGCTTCGATGAAACCGCACCAAAAACTCGCCAGCTAGCTATGCAGATGTCCTCATTTATCCCTTTGCCGAAGCATTATTGGAAAAACAGAACGTTTAATGCCACAACATTGGTACCTCCGCTGGGCAGCGGTCCCTACCGTATCAAGACGGTAGATGCAGGTCATAGAATCATCTATCAACGAGTAAAAGACTATTGGGGGAGAAACCTGAATGTCAATATCGGTGCCCATAACCTGGGAGAAATCGAATTTATCTACTTTCTCGATAAGAATATAGTTATTCAGTCGCTTAGAGCGGGAGTCTTCGATTATAAAAGGGAGTTTAACACCGACGACTTTGCAACAGCTTATGATTTTTGGGGATTGCACGAAGGCCTTTTCATCAAAAAAATGCTGAAGCTTGGCAAGACCTACGGGATGGATTGGGGAATCCTCGTCAATACCCGTATAGAGAAACTCAGCGATATCAGGGTCCGGGAAGCCTTGGCTCTGGCCTACAACTTCGAGTGGGCCAACCGGGTGTTATGGCACGGCTTAATGAAACGTAACATCAGTTACTTCATCGAATCCGGACTGGAAGCTACGGGTCCCCCTTCCGCTGAGGAACTTTTCCTTTTGGAGCCCTTTCGCGACCAGATACCGGAACGAGTTTTCACCCATGAGTTTCTACTGCCAGAGAATAGCCCCTCTGGCAGGAATCGAGATACGCTGCTGCAAGCCGACGCGCTTCTTGAGTCGGCCGGGTGGGTTGTCAGTGATTTCAAACGGGTAAATCGCGCAAGCGGAAAGCCTTTTACCCTGGAGATTATCACGAGTGATATTGCGCAAGAACGAATGCTGGTTCCCTATGTAGAAAACCTTAAGCGATTAGGCATCTCGGCAAAGCTTCGCAGGATAGAAAGCAACACGATGGTCAACCGCAAGCGGACATATGATTTCGAAGCAGTAGTTCAGCAGATTTGGCTGAACAATATCCCGAACGCCGGATGGATACGCAGCAGTTTTCTATCGGGCAATGCGGATATCCCTAATATGCAGAACTATGCCGGCATTAAAGTTCCTGCTGTTGATGCTCTCGTTGAAAAGCTCATATTTGCTGCCAGCGAAGATCAGATGAATATCGCCGGCCGTGCACTAGATCGGATATTGCTCTGGAGTTTCTATGTCGTTCCAGGCGCTTATCCGCAAGGACGCAAGTTTGTATATTGGGATCGATTCGGCTTTTCACCACCGGAAAAGATGGTTTGGAATGGATGGCCCCATTTGTGGTGGATAGATAAGGAAAAAAATGCACGTGTCGACGCCGGTATCTCGGCACTGAAGGATAGTACGAATTAACCACATATTCTTACCGGTTTCCAAGTACCTTTACCCGCGGATACCGGCGGAGCCGTGCTTTGTCACGACAAATTCCAACAAATATCGGTCTCAGCGAAGCCCCATAAATTTTAAGGACTACGGAACTACATGAAGAAAACAATGGTTTTACTTTTATTGTTTGTCTGCGTTGTATTTTTAGGCTTCGTTTATTTTCTAAATTCTTGGGAGCCAGGCAGTTTGGATAAATCAGATGGTTCATTTACTTTCTATGAGCCTTTTCCGTCAGAGTTTGTGACCCCAAGACCCGTCGATGTGTGGCTGCCAAAAGGTTACGAAGACAATCCGCTTGATCACTACCCGGTAGTCTATATGCATGACGGGCAGCTTCTGTTTGACAAGCCGACTTCACCCATGGCCAGGTTCTGGTACAGGCCTTTTAACTGGTATATCGGCGGCATGTTCTGGGAGGTTGATAAAATCATGTCTCGTCTGATTCGGGAACAACAGATTCGCCCTGCGATTGTTGTTTCAATCTGGTTTATTCCCAATAGAAGGGGGGCAGAGTTCATGCCCCAAAAGCCCATTACCATGGTCGAAACTGGGCTTGAGCGTATTGGTGATTCAGACGTCACCCCCGATGATGTCATATCGGATAACTATCTTAAATTTTTGACGAAAGAGCTAAAGCCATTTGTCGACAAAAACTTCCGCACTTTGACAGATAGAGATAATACTTTCGTGATGGGTTCCAGTATGGGTGGCTTAATATCAGCTTACGCCATATCTGAATACCCTGATATTTTTGGCGGCGCTGCCTGTCTGTCCACTGACTGGTCCCATGGCGATGGTGCGGTGATCGATTGGTACAAGACACACTGGCCTCGCGCTGGTTCGCATCGCCTTTACTTTGACTATGGTACCGAAAGCTATGATGCGCCTTTTGAACCCTTCCAGAAACGGATGGACAATGTTATGCGCCAGCATGGATATGTAGAAGAAGTAGACTGGGTGACCAAAAAGTTTGAAGGCGCTAACCATAGTCCGAAGGCGTGGCGCGAGAGATTACATATCCCGCTCACATTCTTACTGGGCAACTAGTTCTACCCAGGCTAGTCCAGGCACACTCTCGTGCTGGTAAGGGTCCAGGTACTCCAGGCTATCGAGGGGTACTGTCGAATCGGCTGCTTCGACGTATCGAATAAATAGGTACAAAAAGGACGGATTATCGACCTATTAGAAGGATATGTCGGCGAATGCTGTTCCCTCTCACCCCAAAATCCTGTAAAACGCGATCATGAAAATACCTAAACGAATACAACCACTTATCGACGACGGCATCATTGATGCGGTGCTCAGTCGGTTAATGAGTGGCAAAGAAGCCAATGTCTTCGTGGTCCGCTGCGGAAAAGAGATTCGTTGTGCCAAGGTGTACAAAGAGGCCATGAAACGTAGCTTCAAACAGGCCGCTACCTACCGTGAGGGTCGCAAAACAGGCAATACCCGTCGTAATCGCGCGATGGAAAAAGGCTCGAAGTACGGCCGTAAGCAAACTGAAGAGATCTGGCAAAATGCCGAAGTAGACGCATTGCGTAAACTGGCGGAAGCCGGCGTGCGGGTCCCGGTTCAATATGGCTGCGTCGATGGCGTGCTTCTGATGGAGTTGATCTGCGACGCCGCGGGTGATGTCGCACCCCGCCTGAGTGACGTGGCTTTCTCTGCCAAACAGGCGCTACAGGATCATAGCGTCTTAATGGGCTATGTTGTGCGCATGCTGTGCGCCGGGTTGGTGCATGGCGATCTGTCTGAATTCAATGTGTTGGTGGGTGAGCACGGTCCTGTAATTATTGACTTACCGCAGGCCGTCGATGCGGCAGCCAACAACCAAGCGCGATCGATGTTACTGCGTGATGTTAACAACCTCAGCAACTACTACGGCCAGTTTGCACCCGAACTGATCGGCAGTCGATTCGCTGAAGAAATCTGGGCGCTGTATGAAGCCGGTGAGTTACACCCCGACTGCACACTGTCCGGTCAGTTTGAGGATGACAATCGCAGTGCCGACGTTAACGCGATCATGACGGAAATAAATGCTGCAATTGAGGAAGAAGAAGCACGGTTGGAGGCGAATCAAGTGCGGCTACCTTCTCCCTGATGCTATCGGGGACCGAATGGCCCTCGTATTCACGCTGAGCCAGTTGAAGTTCCAGCAATGCAAGGGGCGTGTTATATCCTGTAAGCCATGCAGAAGAGGTGCAGTACCACTGGCAGATATCCCACCTGGAGAGCGGATTCCGCTACTCAACGACCTCCAATGTCTCGCGCTTCACGAGATCCAAATCGATCTCGGCACCCAAACCTGGACAGGTAGGCGCCTGCACCATGCCGCGGGAATCCACTTCGATGTCGTGCACCAATCCGTACTTGAGCGCACCGCTGCAAGGAAAGACTTCGTAGTAGTCGCAGTTCGGGATCGCCATCGTGATGTGCAGGTTGGCGACGTTGTTGAGCGAGTTACCGCCGTGGTGGATTTCGCACTTCATCTTGAAGCCCTCGGCCATGTGCGCGATGCGAACCATCGGTGTGATACCACCGCAAACGGCGACGTCGCCGCGCAACATGTCCGTCGCACGCTGATCGACCCACTGGGCCATGCCGTAGAAGCCGCCAGGCGCGAACTCGGTATTGATCATCGGGATGTCGAGCTTCTGCTTCAGCTTCTGGTAGTTGTAGATGTCCTCTTCGGCGAGGGGGTCCTCACCCTGCTCGGCTTACAAAGCTTCTCAGCGATCAACCCAACAGCCTGGAGGATAGTACGAATTAACCACATTTTCTTACCGGTTTCCAAGTACCTTTACCCGCGGATACCGGTGGAGCCGTGCTTTGTCACGACAAATTCCAACAAATATCGGTCTCAGCGAAGCGCCAGTCACCTGGCCCAGAAGTATCCTTTGTTGTCATAGACACCGTTGGGGTAGAGCATGTGGAAACTCCTGGATGGTTTGAAAGGGTAGTTCTATCATGGACAGCACGATGACCGACTACAATAAGGGTGGTCCGGACAGGTTGGTCCGGACAATGTGAAGGTTTAGCGGTCAGTCGGACTATGCGGCAGCATCCGACCCTGCAGAACGACGAAGGTGTTCATGGAGATATTGTTTACGATCATCGGCGGCCTGGTGGCGCTTCTGGCACTTGCGGCACTTGTGGTCATTCTGCATCTGTGGAAGCACGCGAGGCTCAGGCACCGAACTCTGTTCGATCGCCAGACACTGTTCCACGGTTCCGGCCTCTTTCACGTGGCATCGGCAGTCAAACTCAAGTCCGGCGAGGACCTTCTGTCCGGCATTGGTCGACTTGTGAAAGAGATTGAACGCCAGGGGGCAAAGGTGATCTATGCCGGGAAGGTTGCATTCCCGCGGACTCGAATATCCAGACAGGTGCCGGATCTCGAATGGGACGCGTACGTCATTGCGCAATACTCATCCCGACGGGCATGGGATTCCATGGTGGAGAGTCAAGCCTACAACGATCTTCTGGATGACTTCACGCGAGTGTGGCCATTGGGATTTGAACGTTCAGCAGTTCAGAACGTGGCGGTGACGATGATGATGTTGCGGTTGCGGATCCGCCATCTGCTGTCGCGCGCGCCTCCAACCTATCCCTTTGAGCCTCAGGACCTGCCGGAGGACGGTCTGCCACCGGTGGCCATGGACAAGGCTGCGCTTGACCGTGCGGTGGCGGAGTATGAACCGCTGAGCAGGGACGCGCTCGTTATTGTCAATTTCCAAAAGCAAGGGAATGCGGAGCAGAGCAGACGCAACGACCGATACGGTGCGTCAATGATGTCGATGCTCGCCGAAGTCGGCTACGGGCCGATCCACCTGGGTCGCGCGGTGTCGCTGGAAGACGATGTGGACTTCGATCAGGTCGCGATAATCTCGTATCCGGGGATCCGGTATTTCGCCGAGATGGTTCGGAGCAAGTTCTACACTGGCATTTTCGGCGGCAAACAGCTGAGCGATGATCTTACTGCGCCGACCGTCCCAATACTGCAGCACCTCAAGTAGGCGTCTCATGGCCGCATGCAGCGGCGTCAGCTCATCCGTCGTTTGACATCAGGAGTACACTGGCTCCGGGGGATATCCGTGCGCAAGCATACTCCCCGATGTATCATCGATGATCGCACCATATGTTATTTGTTGGCGCGAAGTAAAGAAGCGAACGCTAATGGCGAGACAGAATGCTAAATGGTAAAGTTTACGGCATGAGTTCCGCACCTAAATGGATCGAATCACAGATTGCTTTTGTTAATGAAGAGTGGCGTCAGCGAAGCGAACCACCCAGAATATTCAATCGAGAATCTCGCCATGCCAATACCAGCCGGCACGATGTAGTCATCCATAACGCAAGACTTCAAGAGGAAGAGTACGACCTTGACGATTGTGGCTACATACTCGTCAATCATAAAACTGCAGTGTCTGAATTCCGCAACAAGGAAGTTGTAGCGCAGCAATACTTTCCAGAGATGCAAGAGGTCATCCTTGAATTAACCGGAGCACATACGGCCCTTCCTTTCTCTTTCTACCAAGTTCGATCCAAACGACCCGATAATTTTTTCGACGCCTACTCGCTCTATATGCATTGCGACTTTAGCCCCGATACGTGGCTCCAACTTGCACAGAGCATTGTCCAAACAAGCGGGACTGAAGAGCAATACCCCGAGGACGAATGGGACTTTGCACTCTACAATCTATGGCGCCCTATCGAACGACCTGTTGAAAAAGACCCGTTGGTATTGATTGACGCAAGGACTATCGAAAGAGAAGACATTGTCAATTATCTGGCCATTGAAGAGGGAACCAATGCTCTGGCTGCCATCCCTTTATTTAACAAGAACCAGAAATACTGTTACTTCCCGAATATGACACCAGACGAAGTACTGGTCTTTAAACAGCTCGACTCACGAATCGATAAATCACTGGTCTGTCCGCATACGTCGTTTATCGACCCCAGTGCAGCGGCGGATGCAGGAGAGAGAGAAAGTATCGACATACGATTTATGTGCGTGTTTCCGAAAGAAAAAGTAAATTAATTCTTCGTCTTCCCATTATTTATTGATCGCTGATGCAATCCTCCTATTGCACGTCGCTTTCGTTGCCTTCGTCGTTCTCGGGCTTGCGTTCATTCTTATCGGGAAGCTATTGACCTGGTCCTGGGTCAGAAACAGATGGTTTCGTCTCATCCATCTCGCTTCTATCGGCGTGGTAGTCGTTCAGTCCTGGTTGGGAGTCCTCTGCCCCTTAACAAACTGGGAGATAACGTTTCGTGCGAAAGCGGGTGACGCTGTTTACTCAGGTTCTTTCATTTCGCATTGGCTGCAGTCGCTTTTGTACTACGAAGCGCCTGCCTGGGTATTTGTGGTCGGCTATACAGCGTTCGGCATTCTGGTCATAGCCAGCTGGTTTTGGGTAGGGCCACGCCCCTTTTCCTATCAGAACGACCACTGATCGATCAGAACCACAACAATATCGCTTACTCAGTCATAGCAAAGTGTGGCAAATATCCTACAAGATCTTCAGCATTCTCGCACAGACAATACGTGGACTTCGCACCTATGGTTTTTCAGAGTATCTGCATCAACTAACAACCGCCAAATAACATCTCCCCGCGGTCTACAGATACGAATATTAAGGTAATGCGCAGATTTATGGGAACCATATGAATGACGGCACCGTAAAAGTATCGATAACCACTCTGTCGGAGTGGGCACGTCAGCTAATTCAGATATCAAATACTACAAACGAGCGGACAAGATCCGAAGAAATTTCCGGACTTATTAGAGATATTCTAGATACCACCACACCTCGCAAAGTAAAAGTAGAAGATAAATAACACCTGATCCTGGCTAACCAGGTTTCTCCAGTACGCAACGTCTGAGAGAAAGAGAGAAGCTAACTTCCATGTAACACCATTAGGTTCCCCCTACCCGAGCGTGTCTAATACTACGAGGCACCGCCCTGGGTATTCGTAATGAGTTATTCGATCTTTGGTCTTTTGGTCATGGCCAGCTGGTATTGGGTCAGGCCACGATAGCCAGGTGCGCGGTTATTTCCAATTTGCATAAATGAACTGGATGTGTAGAAATCTTTGCCTGGACGAGACGCCGTTTACAGAGCCCTGGAGATGCAATGACAAACAAGATTACTGTTAAGGAGATGATCCCGTTCATCCCGTCAAAGGACTTTGGTGCATCAGTTAAATTCTACACGGAGATATTCGACGCAAATTAGCAGGATGATTCTCTTTGTCAAATACAGGCCGGCCAGAGTAAATTTCTCATCCAGGATTACTACGCAAAAGCATGGGCGGAAAACTCCATGTACCAGCTGATAGTCGACGATGTAGATCAGGTTTGGGACCAGATACTCGAGTCCGACCTGCTGAACAGGCACGAAAATGTTCGAGCTACAGAACCCAGGAATGAGCCATGGGGTCGCGTACTTTACCTGTGGGGCCCCTGCGGTGAACTCTGGCACTTTACGCAGCCGAGATCATGAGAGATTACGACTTTTCGCGCTAGAGTCCGGCCTCGTACACTGCATGACTGCTGTTTTCCTTAAACGAAACGTCTGCGAAGATGTGAGAAAAAGAAAGATCAACTAATGGAACACGATAGAAACTTCAACGGTTCGATTGCTCGAACAACCAAGGACTCAATCGCATCGTGGACCTCGGATCCCACCACACTGAATCGATCACCCAACATCGTCATGATTGTGCTGGACGATGTTGGCTACTCCCAACTAGGTTGTTATGGCTCAGATATCAATACACCGGCATTAGACAGCCTTGCAACGGACGGACTTCGATATGCCAACTTCCATGTAACGCCATTATGTTCCCCTACCCGAGCGTGTCTACTTACCGGTAGAAACCATCACAGCGTTGGCGTTGGTCGTGTGGTAGAAAGCACCAACGGCTACCCTAACACCCGCGGTTTCGTTTCAAGAGAAGCCGCCAATCTGGCAGAGATTCTAAGGCCTCAGGGCTACCAGACCTTGGCTGCTGGCAAATGGCATCTGGCATCCTGTGACGAAACCAGTCCTGCTGGCCCTTACGATCATTGGCCTCTGCAACGGGGCTTCGATCGTTTTTATGGCTTCCTGGCTGGTGAGACCAATCAGTGGAGCCCTGAACTTATTATGGGCAACGAGAGAATCGAGCAGCCGTCACAAGACAGTTATCACCTGTCGGAAGGAATCGTTGACGAGTCATGCAAGTGGCTACGACAGCTGGCATCGGTAGATCCCGATAAGCCCTTCTTTTTATACACGGCTTTCGCCGCCGGACATTCACCACATCACGTACCTAAAGCATTCGCAGACAAATATAAAGGTATGTTTGACGACGGCTGGGATGCGGCGCGCGACAGGGTTCTTGCGCGGCAGAAAGCATCTGGTTTGCTGCCGGACTACCAGCGTCTTGCCCCTCGTAACCAGGGCGTTCAGGTCTGGGATGAGTTAAGTGATGTAGAGAAAGAAGTCTGCGCTCGATTTGAGGAAGTCTTTGCCGGATTCATGGAACATTGCGACGTACAGATTGCGCGTTTGCTTGCACAATTGGATGCGTTAGGTAAACGAGACGACACCATCGTCATTGCCATGTCTGATAACGGCGCTGCTGCGCTCGGCGGCCCCCTTGGAAGCTATGATCATCAGCGTGCGCGCGGCGGGATCAGACCCACGGTCCTGGAAAACCTGGCGCGACTGGATAATCTCGGCGGCCCGGAAAACTATGGCATCTATCCGTTCGGCTGGGCCATGGCTGGCAACACACCGTTCAAGCGCTATAAAGGGAACACCTATGCCGGCGGTATTCGCGCACCATTATTGATTCGTTGGCCCCAAGGCATCGAAACCAAAGGGGAAACGCGAAGGCAGTTTTATCATGCGGTGGATGTAACACCAACGCTTCTCGATCTAGTCGGACTTCCCCTACCCGATCATGTGAATGGCGTCGAACAAATGCCACTTCACGGCATCTCTATGACACACACCCTGAACGACAATGAGGCCGATACCCGAAAGAAGATTCAATACTTCGAAACAACCGGGCACCGTGCAATCTGGCATGAAGGCTGGAAAGCGGTGACCTTCCACACCAGGGGTGATGACTTTGAAACCGAGGAATGGGAACTCTATCACCTGGATGATGACATGGCGGAGATAGACAACCTTGCAGAACAGCATCCCGAAAGACTAAAAGAGATGATTGAGCTCTGGTGGAACGAAGCCGAACAGTACGGCGTGCTCCCGCTTGATGACATGAGCGGTATCAATGGTGCCGGCTGGTGGCCGGAGCCTAGAAATCGCTGGGTTCTGTACCAGGACGCAGTGCTGCCCCACCACTTTAAGGCCGGTCCCAGACTCCTTGGCGTATCGCACCGCCTTACCGCCCGCATAGACCGCGCATTAAACGAGGAAGGTGTCATTATCTCGGATGGTGGTCGTTTTGGCGGTTGGAGCCTGTTTATCAAAGACAATTGCCTGCACTACACGGTCAACCACTATGGCGATTCTGGACGAGCATCCTCGACAACAGAATTGCCAAACGGCCCGGTGACACTGCGCCTTGATGTCTTAAAGACCGGCGAGCAGGAAGGTCGCATGCACTTCTATATAGATGATCAACCCGCCGGCGAAGAAACGCTTACACAGTTTCGCAAGTACAATTTTACCAACGAGCCCCTCGAGGTAGGACGGGACAGCCAAACGCCGGTAGACGAAACCTATACATCACCCAACATTTTCACGGGCAAGATTGTTGATGTGGTGATAGAGGCAGCAGGGGAAGAGGTGGTCGATCAGGATACCGCACTTGAAGAGCTGATGGGCAGCCAGTAGGGCTCTCACGGCTATTCAACACTCAGGCGATCCCTTTCAGCCACGGCCTCAGCGATTGCATCCGCATCCTCTTTTGACATGTTGCCAACCCTAAAATAGGTCCTAGTGCCCGTAGCATCGGTTCCTGCTTGATAGTAAGGCACAAGTTCGATATCCGTCCCCTCAATACGATAGCGAATGTTCTGCCCATCCGATTCAACGGATCGCAGGATTGATTCCACAGGAATACTGCAATCAATGCTGAGCGGTTGCGTGTCACCTTTAACCTGTTCCGCCAGCGCTAACGGTCCCAGACTAAAGGCCATCCACGCCTTACCTTCTTCGCCCGCTTGAATGTGAGACTCAAGGCGGCCGGCATAGGTGATGTCAATCACATCGCCCTCCTCCCAAGACCGATTGATCTCATAGAACCCCCGGTCATTTTTGTTCACAGCTGCATCGTCGCCATTAACCTTAACAGTCTCAAGATCAATGCTTGAGGGCACTCTGAACTCAAGTCGAAACGATTTTGCAGCCAACCCCTGAAGGGTAATAGTTGTGCTTGAACCAAATGGAAGGTCACTTTCAACAGCTACGCTGCCTTCACCAAACTGGTCGGGCAGCTCGGCAGTGAATGGGAAGAGTCCGTTAATACTCATCGCGCCATCAATCTCGCCAATAAGATGTGCGGACAACATCTCCATTCCCCTCGGCATACTCGATGCGCAACAGTGAAGGCGTGGCGTGAACTCCATTGCCGACTGATTCGGGGTCGTGTAATAGCACCATTTGATGCCATCGTCATGTTGATGCCCATACAGGCTATTGAGCAGCGTCTTTTCTGCCTCATCCATATAACGCGCATCTCCTGTCAACTCGAACAAATGAATATTGAGTTGCATCCAGGTCGCATCGCAGCAGCCTTCGACATAGATTTTCTTCGGGTCAAAATCCGCAGTGTAAGCGAAGCATTCCACGTTGCCGTTGTACTCCATTTTGCGAGTCCAGGGGCCACCGGTGACCAGGATGTGCTTGTCTAAGATCTGCTCCCAGCCTTTTATCACCGCTTCATGATAGCGCTGGTCTTCAGTACATCGGAACAGGCGAATAAAACCGAGCAGATTGGCCATCAACTGATAACCCTTACCGTCTCCCGGTTTCACCACGCTACCACCGTCGAGCATAGTGCCCATCAACTCGTGACCCGGATTGTTCTCAATCGCCTCTACCATATACTCAGCGAATTCCAGGTACGCGTTCTCGCCTGTGCGCTCATACAACATCATGATGGATTCAAGCAGGGTCGTTGAAGAGATTCCTTCCCGGGTGCCGTAATGAGTGATATCGCTGCCACCTTCGCCGTACACACGAATTAGAAGATCAGCCATCTTTCGGCAGGCATCGACAATGCGCTCATCCGGAAAATACTGTTCGTAGGTCAGCAAACCATAGAGATTGTACCGATGGGTCCAGATATCCCATCCACCTCTTTTAAGTGTCTTACCCACATCATCCTGCACTGCACCGCGTTCGGGCATCGCCACAAACGTTGATTCACTATCATAGGTACCAAGATAGCCGTCGGGGAGCTGTGTCGCCAGCAGTCGCTCCACGTTGCTGGCCATTTCCTGTTTAATCTTTTCATCGCCCGTCACCCGCCAGGCTAGAACTGCAGCATGTAGCCACTTACCCAGGTGTTCGCCCTGCCATGGATGGACGCCTGGCCTCTTCTCGAACCCATCAATGAGATAACCGGACTCTGCCATATGCCAAAGTCGGTGATTGCGCCAAAGCGATACTCTTTCTCCCAGCAATCCGCTTTCTCTCTGAATAGGAAGCGGTTGCCAACTATTTTCTATCACTTTGTTTTATCTCCGGTCCTGCTTGCAGTTAGTTTGACATGATAATCAACACGTTGAGGAAATGTATATTTTGCTCCAACCCGATACCCAAGCTCCATCAAGGGTGTTCGCAGCTAGTTCTGGGGTTTGTTTTTCTCCGTGGCTTGCGACCCTCCCGGTTGCCATCAACTCCTCCACAAGCCCCTCTGGGTCTTGCTCCCCAATTTCGGCGCTGCGCCTGAAGGCTACGAAAAACAAACCCCAGAACCAGCTGCTGTATGACAAACACCGTGTGTTCCAATCTAGAACAAGTTTAAGTGAGTACCATTCTACGGCGACACCATTTATTCGATCGGCGTGATTTTGTAAGGTTGAACCAAAGACAGGAGCACCACCGTGGGTAACGAGAGCGAAGAAGACAAGATATTGGCGACCATGCAGGCACATTGCGACGCCATGAAAAACGAGGATCTTGAAGCCTTGCTGGATCTATATTCGGAAGATTGGCAGGACTATCACGGCGCACGCAAGGACAGTTTGAAATACCGCTTCGAAGAAGCCACGGATAAGGGAAACTATAAAACGAGGGCCAGGGACCTAGACATTGATATCACTACCGCACTCGTCACCCTAAAGGGTGACCAGGCAATATTCACACCGGTGATACACAGCTCCCCCGGGGGAAGCATTACCTATGCGCATACCCTTAAGAAGGAAGCCGATGGTGTATGGCGTCTGATGTACACAAAAGGTATCGACTGGGAAACGTTTCCACTTGATGCTGAAGGCAGAATGAATAAGGCAGCAATCGCGCAATCGGCGCTGGCCACCCGCACATTTCGGGAGCAAGTGATGAGCGATCCACACCGGCCCGGTTACCATATCGTCTCACCGGAGGGTTATGGCGCACCGTTCGATCCCAACGGCGCGATCTACTGGCAGGGCAGATACCATCTGTTCTATATCTTTCAGGACCATCGATTTGGCAAAAAACTTGATCATTGGGGTCATCTTTCCAGCACAGACCTCTTTCACTGGCGCCATCACCCCACAAAATTGCTGGCCGGCATGTATAGCGGAAACTGCTTCATCAACAAGGATGGTGTGCCCACGCTCTGCTATCACCAGGTAGGCAAAGGTAACGCGATGGCCGTGGCGCTGGATGACGATCTGAACGAATGGCAGAAACTGGACGCGATTACCCCCGAGACTAAGGAAGGTGACGAGCACCATGATAAGTATCGTTCCTGGGATCCTTATGGCTGGGTTGAAGGTGATAACTACTACGCAATCTTTGGTGGTCAGAACCCTTGCGTCGCGAAGTCCCACACACTCGAAGGTGACTGGCAGTATACGGGTGATCTGTTCGCACACGGGGTTGATGGCGTGTCCCTGAAAGAGGATGTTTCATGCGCTGACCTTTTCAAGCTGGGTAACAAAGATGTTCTTCTCTGCATCAGCCATAAAATTGGCTGTCGCTACTATGTAGGCGAGTGGAAGGATGAACGGTTCTACCCGGAGTCCCACGGGCAGATGAGTTGGGTAGACAACTCCTATTTTGCACCGGAGAGTCTGGTCGATGACAAGGGCAGACGCATTATGTGGGCATGGCTTATGGACGTTTCCCACTGGCGCAAAGGCTGGGACCGCGGGTGGACCGGTACGATGAGTCTGCCGCGCGTGTTGTCCCTTGATGACAACGATCAGCTGTTGATTGATATTCCTGAGGAAATCGAGGCACTTCGATATCGACCCGTCCGACAAGAAAACCTCGAGGTATCGTCTGGAGAGAACGTCGTCATGGAAGACATGAGGGGTAATAGCTTTGAGCTAGCCATCGATATGGACAGCGAAAGTGGGTCGGAATTTGGCGTCAGGGTCTGCGTGTCCCCGGATGGTAAAGAAGAAACCGTGATTTCTTACGATGCAACCGAAAAAGTGCTGAGGGTCGACGGCGGCAAATCCGGACCGGAACCTACGCCGAAGAACGTTGAGGCTGGCCCACTCGAATTAGCAGAAGGCGAGCGACTGAAGCTTCGTGTATTTGTCGACAAGTCAGTGGTGGAAGTATTCGCCAACAGAAGACAGGGGGTTATGCGCATGGTCTACCCATCGACCGATAATGTAGGTGTTAGTCTGTTTTCTAAAGGTGGCTCGACAAAGGTGCATACATTTGAGTCCTGGCACATTTCGCCATCGAACCCCTTTTGACCCTCAATCACAGTTCTTGAGGGTATTTGATGCTTGATGTTTGATGCGTGATACGCTATCATTTACTTCGCGCAATCACATGGATCACTCAATGCGAACGACCATAAATATTGATGACGACGTCCTGAACGCGGTAAAGGAAATGGCCCTCAGACAATCGCGACCTCTAGGTGAGGTGGCGTCGACATTATTACGCGATGCCCTCTCCAGCAACGATGATGAAATCCGCGAGGTACCCTCCAGATATGGTTTTCGACCGTTTACAAAGTCCGCCGATATTGTGACCAATGAACTTATCAATCAGTTGCGCGAAGAGGCAGGGGATTAGTGCGTGCCCTGCTGGACGTTAACGTCCTGATTGCGCTACTGGACCAGAACCATATTTCACATGACCCGGCCTGGCATTGGATGGAATCCAACATTGAATCCGGGTGGGCGACCTGTCCGATCACGCAAAATGGTTGCGTGCGGATCATGTCTCAGCCCACCTACCCCAACCAGCACACCGCTGGCGAAATCTCCCAGCGACTGCGGCAGGCAACACATCAGGAATTTCACCAGTTCTGGGCGGACGAAGTAAATATTCTTGAGCCCGCCATCGTCAACTGGGATCTTTTGATCGGCCCGCGACAATTGACGGACATTTATCTGCTGGCACTGGCAGTGAAGAATAACGGCAGGGTTATAACTTTCGACACCAGGATATCGACGCAGATGGTACATGGCGCCGCCAGTGAGCACCTAACGGTTATCTGACGACCGGCAGATATCTGAAATCCTCAGTTCTGACTGTCGATACACCTATAGAGGCTTTCTATCAGTTTCATTGAGCGCGGCGTAGCCGCTGCATCCGCCTGCATCTGGTTCATCGCATAGCCGAAGCCGACATTGTTTTGCGGATCGGCGAACCCGGATGAGCCACCTGCCCCACCGTGACCAAATGAATCCTCGAACGGACCGTAGGCACCTTCTGTATTCAGCATGAAACCTCGTGCACGACGCACAGGAACACCTACCACCAGATCAACCTCGCCATCCACCTCCAGCTTTGTTGACTCGGCTATTGCTTCGTGTGAAATAATTTTTGTGTCGCCAAGTGTGCCGCCATTTGCCAGCGCTGCATATACCGTTGCAATGCCCCGCGCGTTACCCTGACCGTTAGCCGCTGCGATCTCTGCCCGCCGCCACACATCACTGCTGGCATCCCTATATGGTGCAACGGACGGATTTTGCAGCGAGATGGGATAGAGTTCCGGCACCTCTGGCACCTCAGTCACCCTCGGTTTCTTGCGGGCCCTGTTCGGGCCGATCAAGATGCCACAACGAGACATTTCAGAACCCGGCAAGCCAATGTAGAAATCTGCGCCCAGCGGCTCTGCGACTTTCTCGCGAAAGTACTGACCGAGTGTTTTGCCGGTGATGCGTCGAACCAATTCTCCGGGGAAATATCCCCAGGTGATTGCGTGGTAACCGACTGCGGTCCCCGGTTCCCACAGGGGTTTCTGTGCAGCAAGCAGATTTACCATCTTGTCAAAGTCATAGAGATCCTCAACCTCAAGCTTCGTTTCAACGCCGCAAAGTCCCGCCTGGTGAGATAGCAACTGACCGACAGTAACGTCCTGCTTACCCTCGGCACCAAACTCGGGCCAATAGGTGGTCACCTTCTCGTCGTAGTCGATGAGCCCTTCGTCGAACAAAATCGCCAGCGCCACCGACGCCATACCCTTGGTCGTCGAGTAGACGTTAATGAGCGTATCCGATTGCCAGGGCTTGCTCATCTCGGCATCAGTGAAGCCACCCCAGATATCAACGACCTTCTCGCCCTGATACAGCGCGCAGCAGCTTGCGCCTACTTCGATATCCTCCCAAAGCTCGGCGAATGTATCTCTGACCGGCTCAAACCCTGCCGCTACGTTACCTTCAATCGTGATGTCCATAAGTCTCGTCCAAAGCGCGAATCAGCGATTATAGAGGCCCTTGTGTCATAATTCTGTGAAATTCAATAAACGAGTGCTTCAGTGCAGCAGGAAAATACTCGCGTCTTCGACGTACTTGCAGAGACTTTTGCCCAGGAAGAGGTAACAACCTGTTTCGCGTTACTGGGTGACGCCAACATGAACTGGGCGACCCGCCTGGAAGAACGGGGTTGCAGGTTTATCTATGTACGCCATGAACACTGTGCCGTGGCGGCTGCCATGGCCTACGCACGCAAAACTTTGGAAGTTGGCGTCGCGAGCGTCACCTGTGGACCTGGTGTTACCCAGCTCATGACTGCACTACCCGCGGCAGTACGTGCCAGCCTGCCGGTGGTCGTATTCGCAGGAGAGTCACCGCTTAAAAGCGCCTGGTACAACCAGGGAATTGATCAGGCGCCCCTGGTCACAGGCACCGGCGCCGCATACCACCGACTGCATTTTCCCTCTCAGATGCCAACCGCAATTCGTGATGCATTCTTACAGGCACGAACAGAACGCCGGCCCGTTGTTCTAGGCATTCCATTCGATCTACAGAACCTGCCTTGGGAAGGTGACCTTACACTACCGACACCGTCGCAAATGCTGCAAAACGAACCGGCCGCTCTACCACCGTCGGAAACAGAGCTGACCCATGCCGTTGATTTAATCTCGAATGCCGAACGCGTTGTAGTGTTTGCGGGTCAGGGTGCGGTCGAATCGAAAGCCGGTCAGGCATGCCGGGACCTCGCCGCCAAGACGGGAGGCCTCCTTACGACCACGCTGCCGGCCAGGGGCCTTTTCCATGACGATCCTTTCTGCATCGGCATTACCGGCAGCTTTTCTACGGAAGTTGGCCTCAAATGTTTGCAGCAGGCGGACCTTATTGTTGCTGTGGGCTGTTCACTCGCCTTCCATGCTGGCGGTGGTGGTCAATTGTGGCCTAACGCAGAGGTACTACATGTTGATATCGAACCACGATCCATAAGCCAGGGACAAACTGTCGCCAGGCATCACGTTCGCGCTGATGCCTGTCTGGGCATGGAATCGATCACCGCCGCGTTGCCGACACGAGAACAGCACTGGCGCGACAATGAGCTCGCTGAACGCATTCGTACCGAGCCAGCGGATAGCGCGCAGTTCGAAATAGAACCGGATCTGCTTGACCCGCGGGAAGCTGTCGCCGCATTGGAAGACTCACTACCACTGGACTGGGAAGTCGTTAATTCGTCCGGACACTGCTCCGCATTCTTTGCGCAGATGCCATCCCGGTCCAACGAACATTTTCTGACGATCCGCGAGTACGGTGCTATCGGCAACGGCACCTCGTTCGCAATGGGCGTAGCAGCCGCGAGGCCTGATAGCAGGGTCGTATTGTTTGATGGTGATGGCAGCGCACTGATGCACATTCAGGAACTAGAGACCATGCATCGTCACAAGATGAAGATACTCATCGTGGTGATGAATGATGGAGCCTATGGTTCCGAAATTCATAAACTTCGATCAGAAGGTTTATCCGAGTCTGGCGCTGTGTTCGGTTTCTCTGACCTTGCAGGAATAGCCAGGGGGTTTGGGCTGCACGGACAGACAATAACTGACGTTTCCCAGTTACCGGCGGCCTTGGAGGAACTCGAGCAGGTCGAAGGTCCAGCACTCTGGGACCTGCGCGTATCGGACAAGGTTGTTTCACGTATTACGCGACAGGCGCATCCCCCTAGAAGCTGACGGCTTTTACAAGAAAAGCTGACGGCTCTTACAAAAAGAAGGTGAAGGCTCTTACAAAACAAGCTAACGGCTCAAGACCTACTGCGTTTACCCGTAATCGCGTTTGCTGCTCTGGAGTTGTTTTCCCGATCAAGCGCTGCCGAAATAAAGTTACCAGCATCAATCAGTTGATCCAGATCGATCCCTGTTTCATACCCAAGACCATGGAGCATATAAACGACGTCTTCGGTTGCTACATTACCCGTTGCGCCATCCGCATAGGGGCAACCTCCAAGACCAGCAACGGAGCTGTCGATGATTCGAATGTCATGCTCCAGGGCCACATAGATATTGGCGAGAGCCTGTCCGTAGGTATCATGGCAATGGACCGCGAGTTGCGAGGCAGGGATGCTCTTCGTAAGCAGTTGTAACAGGGTCGCAACCTCTCCTGGCGTCCCTATACCGATAGTATCGCCCAGGGAAATTTCGTAACAACCCATATCCAGCAAACTCTGACTTACATCGCGAACATGCTCAGGGCTGATAGCCCCTTCGTAGGGACACCCGACAACACAGGATACGTAACCACGCACTCTTATTTGGTCACGCGCCGCTGCTTCCATCACGGGCTCGAATCGAGCCAGGCTTTCTGCAATCGAGCAGTTGATGTTGCGTTGATTAAACGCTTCGGATGCAGCACTGAATACAGCCACTTCATCTGCACCTGAGGCAACCGCCTGATCATAGCCACGCATGTTCGGCGTTAACGCCGCATAAACAACGTCCTTTCGTCTGGATAATCCATCAAAGACCTCGTCGCTTCCCGCCATCTGAGGTATGGCTTTGGGGCTGACGAAGCTACCAGCTTCGATATAACCAGCGCCCGCTTCCGTAAGCAGGTCGATAAGGCGGACCTTAGTGGCTGTATCGATGGGGCTCGATTCGTTCTGCAGACCATCTCTTGGCCCAACCTCTACGATCCTGACGGATTCACTCATACTTCATCTCCTCTGTTCTAAACAAGAATACATCGGTATCGGACCCATTAGAAAGCGCAGCCCGACATGAGTTGATTTCTGACCCACAATCAACGCATCATGCCGCTACTGTAAAAACACCATAAGAACATCACGATGTCAGACGACGATCCCATACTGGACGAAAGACGTGGAAACAATGACGGCATTCTCTGGGTCACATTGAATCGACCCGAAAAAATGAATGCTTTGACCTTTCCGCTACTGCGCCGGATGCGCGAAATTTTTGATGAAGCCCATCTTGACCGGACAGTACGTTGCGTCGTGATCACCGGGGCTGGTCGAGGGTTCTGCGCAGGCATGGACATGGGGGGCGGTGCGAATCCAGACGCAGCACCGAAAACAGACAACCATCCCGACCCGGAAGGACACCGTTTGAATTTCAGAGTCGAGGTCGAAGCCTACCTATCGCTTCGTAAGCTGGAGGTTCCCGTCATTGTTGGCATCAACGGCCCCGCAGTGGGTGCAGGTTTTGACCTTGTCTGTCACTGTGACCTGGCTGTTGGGTCGACCGCGGCGCGCTACCAGGTCGCCTATGTCAAACGCGGGCTTTACCCTGATCTGGGTGGATTCTGGTCACTCCCTCGTTTGATCGGTTGGCGAAAAGCGATGGATCTCATGATGACCGGTCGATTTATGAGTGCAGAAGAAGCACATGAATCTGGAATTACTAATTTCCTCGTGGAACCTGAGGCATTTGGGGAAAAGCTGATGGACTACGCGCTTGAAATTGAAGCGGGTCCGCCTATCGGACAAAAAGTAGGGAAGATGCTCGCCTACCGCACGGCATCCATGCCCTTCGATCAGGCGATGGCCTGGTCAGAAACGGCGATACCGCTAGTAGACATGTCACAGGACTTTGTTGAAGGCAGGGCTGCTTTTCTTGAGAAGCGCGAAGCGGAGTTTAAGGGTAAATGAGAGATTACTTGGTCGAAAAGAGGAATAGATCATGAGTGGACTAGAAGGCAAGGTAGCGATCGTCACCGGTTCATCCAGAGGCATTGGTGAAGGCATAGCCCGTCGCCTGGCGATTGCGGGTGCCAAGATCATCGTTGCCGCCCGTACGGTGGAGGTTCGAGACGAACGACTATCCGGGACCATTGACACGGTGACCGATGCAATCAAGGCGGCGGGGGGAGAAGCCACCGGTGTAGCCACCAATCTAACGAAGAAAGAAGATCGCGAGAATCTTGTTACGGCGGCCCATGATATTTATGGCCGCGTCGATATCCTTGTAAATAACGGCGCAATTCTGATCCCCGGTAATATTGTCGACTATGAAGAGCGATCCTATGACCGCATGATGGAGATTCTCATTAAAGCGCCACACCATCTGTGTCAGCTGGTGCTGCCAGGCATGATAGAACGGGCAGAAGGCGGTTCCATCCTCAATATCTCCTCAGTGGCGGCCCAACCGACGCCTCTGCACCAACGACCTTACGAAGCTGTGTATGGTATGGCCAAGGCGGCCCTCGAGCATTACACAACCAGCCTGGCAGCTGAGATTTACGAGCATGGTATTTCCGTAAACTCCGTGGCACCCAATGGCGTTGTGGCAACGCCCGGTCAGATGTTTGCCCGCAAATACTCACAAGAAATGCTGGATGCGGCTGAGCCTGTAGAAAGTGTGGCGCAGGCAGCATACGAGTTTGTGTCAGGGAACCCGAAAGAGCTTACCGGCAAAAATCGCTTCAGCAAGGATCTACTCAAGGAATTAGGTGTTGAGCCAGTTGATATTGGTATGGAGGCACCCACGCCCAATTGACGGGGTAAAACTCTCGTATTCATGGACGCACCAAACGTTATACCCAAACACTGGGATCAGGAAGCCGATATTGTCGTGGTCGGATTTGGTGCTGCAGGCTTTGCAACATCAGTTACCGCCCATGACATGGGTGCAGATGTCCTGATCCTGGAGAAAGCACCGAAGGGGGAGGAAGGTGGAAATACCAAGGTTGCGGGTCAAGGCTACCTCAACACATCTAACGAAAATGATGCTGCTGCCTATTTGACTGCACTTTGTGGCCATTATGAGGTACCAGAGACCATGATACGTGTCTGGGCGTATGAGATGTGTCTCAACAACGACTGGCTCTCAAGCCTTGGTGCAGATCCACAAGAACATCAACATCAACCTGTTGGCATCGAGTTCCCGGATCTTCCTGGCGCTAACTGTGTACACAAGTTTCACGACGGTCCTACCTACGGCTATTCTCTGACCTGGAAGCGGTTCTATAGCCTGGTCAAGCAACGTGCTATTCGTATCGAGTATGAGTCCCCGGCCAAAGGACTGGTACAAAATGGCTCATCGGGTGAAATTATTGGTGTACGTGCCGTTCGCGACGGCAAAACCATCACCGTTAAGGCGCGCAAAGCGGTGGTCCTAACATGTGGCGGATTTGAGAATAACCAGCAGATGATACGCGACTACTTGCCTGACCTGCCCTACTGCTACACATCGGGCTCACCGTACAATGAGGGCGATGGTATTTCGATGGGCCTCTCCGTCGGCGCAGACCTCTGGCATATGAACAACTTTGCAGGCCCCAGCATGGCATTGAAGGTGCCAGAGATTTCGACAACTTTTTCTATGCAGGCATTCCAGTACAACAAGGAGTTACCCGGCGGGGCGATTGCCGTCGGCCCTAATGCCAGGCGGTTTATTGATGAAAAGCGAAAGACCTGTCACGGCAAATTACCCATGCACGGTACCTGGAAGAAACTCCCCACACCCTGCCCCATGCATTTCATCTTCGACAATACACATATGACTGCTAGCCCACTGTGGGACGGTACTCCCAGCCATGGATGGACACAGATAGTCGAGCAGTACGACTGGAGCGATGACAATAGCAAAGAGGTTGAGAAAGGCTGGATTAAACGGGCGGATACAATCGAGCAACTGGCGACACTGGTGGATCTGGATTCGCATTCCCTTGCCGCCACAATAAAGGAGTGGAATGATGGCTGTGCGAATGGAGAAGACAAACAACATGGTCGCACCATGATGTTGAACCCAATTACCGAGCCACCCTACTACGCCATCGAAATGTCACCCTCAATGCTAAACACCCAGGGCGGACCGCGACGTAACGAGAACGCCCAGATTGTGCGGCCCGACAGCACGCCAATTCCCCGCCTGTACAGCGCAGGAGAACTGGGTTCAATATACAGTTACCTCTATCAGGGCACAGGTAATATCGGAGAGTGCCTCGCCTTCGGTCGAATAGCAGCAAGAAATGCCGTTGCAGAAACGCCATGGAAATAACATGGCACAGGTAGAAAGCTACGGTGCCTGGCGCTCACCGATCACCGGTGACGCGATTGTTGCGGAGTCCATTGGACTCGGTGGGGTCTCCTTTCACAAAGGAAATCTTTACTGGACTGAAAGTCGGCCAACCGAGGGCGGTCGAAACGTCATGGTCGAGCGTACGCCCGATAGCAATGAACGGGACATCAATCCGGCTCCCTACAACATACGTACCCGGGTGCATGAGTATGGCGGCGGTGCCTCTCTGCTCGAAGACGACACTTTATACTTCATTAATTTCACAGATCAGCAGGTGTATAGACAAATACTTGCCGACGACACGCCCACAAAGCTTACCGATGCGCCCGGTTTGCGCTTTGCTAATGGCAGTATGGATACGCAGCGAAGTCGTATCATCTACGTGATTGAAGATCACACGGGGGATGGTGAAGCACAAAACTATTTGGGTGCGGTGAGCCTTACGGACGGGTCAATCATCAAGCTGACCGAAGGTCATGACTTCTACTCTTCCCCAACTCTTAGTCCCAAGGGTAACCAGCTTTCATGGCTGACCTGGGACCATCCTGATATGCCATGGGATGAAACCAAGCTATGGCAAGCAAACATCGATCAGAGCGGCAATCTTGACCAGCCTGAGCTGATCGCAGGTGGGGACAGGCAATCCGTACAACAACCTCGTTACTCACCAGACGGACGTCTGTTCTATGTTTCGGATGTCGGGGGCTGGTGGAACCTCTGCGGCCCCGACGGCTGCGTATGCGAAAAGGAGGCAGAATTCGGGGGTGCCCACTGGTCATTCGGGCTCTGCAACTACCAGTTCGCAGATGACAACACCATTATCTGCGTGTATAGCGAAAGCAATCTGTCACAGCTTGCTACGCTGGATCTTACTAACGGCGAACTCTCCGTGATCGAACAAGATGACACGGACATCGGCGGGATCCACCTGGATGAGGGACAACTTTGCTACATCGGCGCCTCGCCAATGCAAGTCTCAGCAGCAAAAGTCAGGGACCTGGACACCGAGCACACCGCGACCATTAAACAATCGGCGTCACTCAAGGTCGATCAGGGTTACCTTTCCCACCCGGAGGCCATCCAGTTTCCCGCCATAGATGATGAAACGGCACATGCGTTCTTCTATCCACCAACTAACAGGGATTTTGAGGCGCCGGAGGGAGAGCTTCCTCCACTACTGGTTTTTATGCACGGCGGGCCCACTAGCTCGACACACAGTGCGCTCAGCCTGCGGACCCAATACTGGACTTCCCGTGGTTTTGCCATCCTCGATATCAATTACCGTGGTTCTACCGGCTATGGCCGCGCCTATCGAGACAAGTTACTCATGAACTGGGGAATAGTGGACGTGGAAGATACCGTTCATGGCGTGAAGTTTCTTGTGGATCAGGGGCTTGTCGATGGTGAAAAAACAGCAATACGCGGCGGCAGCGCAGGCGGCTTTACCGTACTTGCCGCATTAACCTTCGAAGATACATTTAAGGCAGGCGCAAGTCTTTACGGCATCGGCGATCTTGAGACCCTGGCCCGTGACACCCACAAATTCGAGTCTCGCTATCTTGATAGTTTAATCGGCCCCTACCCTGAAGAAATAGAGCGCTACAAGAAGCGTTCCCCCATCAACCATACCGAGCAACTTACCGGCGCGGTTATTTTCTTTCAGGGTTTAGAGGACAACGTCGTACCACCGAACCAGGCAGAAGCGATGGTCGACGCACTGGATAAAAAAGGTCTCCCCTGCGCATACGTACCATTCGAGGGTGAGCAACATGGTTTTAGACGTGCAGAGAACATCAAACGTAGCCTTGAGCTCGAACTGTATTTTTACGGATGTGTCTTCGGCTTTACTCCCGCAGACAATATCCCACCTATTCCAATTCGCAATCTGGAGATATCCCAATGAAAGTTCTGGTAATAGCCGACATTCACGGCAATGCAGACGCCCTCGCCGCAGTACTAGACAAGGAAAGTAATGCAGACAGAACTGTATTCCTGGGGGATGCTGTGCTCCCCGGTCCACAGGCCAACGAGACCATTGTGCTACTGAATGCCATGCCCCCGGGCACGCATGTGGTCGGCAATCATGACAGTGAAATGTTAGAGCCAGAGCTATTCGCCAATTTTCCGGAACAATGGCTCGCGTTTTTTAACTGGGTACTCGATACCTTTGACCCGAATGGCTTCGAATTCCTGCGCAGCTTAAAACCACCGGGGGACTATGAAGAAGATGGTGTTCGCATGCATCTGCATCACGGATTCATTAAGGGTGGTCCACGCCACCCGTTACCGACGTCACCGGACGAACACCTGCTGAACATCGCTGAAGGCAGTGATGCACCCTTCGTTCTGTTCGGCCACTCTCACATTCAATTCACCAGGGAAATCGGCGGCCAAACCTTCATCAACCCGGGCAGCATTGGTCAGAACCGCTGCGGCAGACAACTTGCGTGCTACGGACTTTTCGAAGATGGCGTCTACCGTCACTGCCAGGTCTCATACGATCAAACACGGTGGCTTGAAGCAATGGACCAGGTGTCCACCCTCGATGAACATCCCGAGTTTCGCGACTGGCTCAAGGATGGAATGGTGAGCGGTTTTGGTGTCGGTGAAAACGAACCATGGACGACATTCTCAGCAGAGGGATACTGTTAACCACCTGCCTCCTGAAACCCGACTTTGATCCCAACCGTGAAACATGGTTTATTCATTGCCTCAGATAGTTGGGAGTAGCAATAAATGCGACGTTCGAGATTGCCCGCCGGTGGCGCCAATGTGTTTCAGAAAATCCGCGCCAAACGCAGCGAGGCCCTGGAGCAAGGCCAGACGTTACTTGACCTGTCCATTGGTGAACCAAAAGGCCCTGCGCTGCTAAGCGCGCGTAAAGCCGCTCGGGATTCCATCATGAGTGATGATGAACCCATGCACGCATACCAATACAACGAGAGCCCGGGCGTCCCAGGATTCTCTCCCAGGTTTATCAATGCGCACCTATCGAGCCCATTACCGGAAGGTGATGTTGATTACTTACCCATTTGCGGCGTAAAGCCAGTGCTCGGTTTAATGCCACTCGCCTGCGGGTGCGCGTCTAACGAAATTACCGTCACCACCATGACCGACCCGGGATACCCAATTCCTGCGGACTGGTGTGCTTACCATCCAAAAGTGACCCATTACCCATTGCCGCTCAGTTCCGATAATAGCTTTCGTTTCAGTGCCAAAGACATTTCACCCGACACCAGTCTTGTAATGACCAACTACCCGCACAATCCATCCGGGCAGATCGCAGATGCTTCGTGGTATCGAGAACTTTGCCAATATTGCAGTGACAACGATATCCGGCTCTTCAATGACGCGGCTTACATTTGCCTCAGTCATTCTGACGACAGCGCGACACTTTCTGAAATAGCAGTAGACTACCCGGACCTTTCCTGGTGCGAGGCATTTACTGCAGCCAAACTTATCGGAAATGGTACTGGCTGGCACGTCGGCGCCATGGCTGGATCGTCAGATTTCATATCCGATGTACGGGAAGTTAAAGGAAAGACGGACGCTGGATTTGTCGCACCAATGGCAGCAGGCGTTCTGGTTGCACTTGAAAATGATCAGGAAGGCATCGCCCAATACAGAAAGATATACAACGAACGCCTGGGAATACTCGTCGACCTGATGCAGGGATGCGGTATGCGTCTCGCCATTGAGCCGCGCGCAGGGTTTTATACCCTGTGGGAAACACCCACCAGCGCCTTTGGTCAGGCCATTGCGGATGCGGAAGAATTCAATTTCCTTATGATCGAGAAGACCGGGGTCGTGGGTGTGCACTTTGACAAATATCTTCGCTACGCCGTATGCGCCGATGTCGCTGCCATGCGCAATGACCTTGAAGCAGCTTTTCAGGCAGCCGCCATCAGCTACGTCTAAAGCGGCGAGAGCCAACGGGATAACGCTAATGAAAGCCATAATGGTGATGTACGACTCGCTGAACCGTCACATGCTGCCCAACCATGGATGTGACTGGACGCTCGCACCCAATTTCGCACAACTCGCAGAACGGACTGTCACTTTCGACAACCACTATGTCGGCAGCATGCCCTGCATGCCCGCACGCCGTGAGATGCACACGGGTCGGTATAACTTTCTGCATCGCTCCTGGGGGCCACACGAGCCATTCGATGACTCGACCTTTATGGAAATGAAGAAGAATAATATTTACTCCCACCTGGCATCGGATCACTACCACTACTGGGAAGATGGCGGTGCCACCTACCACCATCGTTACTCAAGCTGGGTCAATGTACGTGGTCAGGAGGGTGATCCCTGGAAGGGGCACGTGGCAGACCCGGAAGTCCCGGAGCACCATGGTCGACTCGCCAGACCATTCCTGGTCAACAAGCAATATATGCAGGAAGAGCATTTAACGCCTCAGGCACAGACCTTTGCAGAGGGTCTGGAATTTCTGGAAACCAATCATGAAGAAGACGACTGGTACCTTCAGATAGAAACCTTTGATCCCCACGAGCCTTTTTTCACCCTGAAGCAGTGGAAGGATAAGTACAACTACGAGTGGGATGGCCCTGTGTTCGAGTGGCCGGAGTACGAACGGGTCACAGAGGATCCCGATGCACAGGAGTACCTGCGCTACCAGTACGCCGCCCTGTTGACCCAATGCGACCATTACCTGGGCAAAGTGATCGACTTTATGGACGATCACAACATGTGGGACGACACCATGCTGATGGTAGTGACGGATCACGGTTTCTTACTTGGAGAACACGACTGGTGGGGCAAGATGTGCATGCCTTGGTACAACGAGACTGCACATATTCCACTATTCATCTGGGACCCACGACTCGGTGTAAAGGGCGAACGACGCACTAGTCTCACCCAGACCATCGACCTCGGACCCAGCATCCTTGAATTCTTTGACGTAGACATACCCAAAGACATGATGGGAACGCCGTTGCGCCAGGTAATGGAAGACGACACGCCCCACCACGAAGCTGCGCTGTTTGGCATGTTCGGCGGACACGTTAACGTGACCGATGGCAGATACATTTATATGCGCGCCCCTGAACCCGGCAATTCCCCGCTGAATCACTATACGCTGATGCCATCACACCTGCGCCGGCCCTTTTCTACCGAGGAACTTAAGGACATGGCCTGGCACGAACCGCTAAGCTTTAGCAAGAATTGTCCGGTCATGCGAATTCCATCAAATGGACCAGTTGGAAGAACCCCGGAGCTATTCGAAACACGACTGTTTGATATTGAAAACGATCCCGATCAGACTCAACCTCTCAACGATCCCGTCGTTGAACAAGAAATGATCGACAAGATGGTGCGAGTAATGAGACAGAATGATGCGCCACAAGAACAATTCGAGCGCCTTGGACTAACCATACCCGGCAACTAATATGACAACATTCTCAATAACGCCAGTCACACCGACTATCGGTGCAGAGTTCGGCAACATCGATCTTAGAGACACCTTATCAGACGAAACGATGGCTGACCTGGAGCGGGCATTCCTGCAGTGGAAAGTCCTGTTCTTCCGAGACCAGGATATAGAGATTGAGGACCAGAAACGCCTGGGTTCATGGTTTGGCGAACTCGACATACATCCCACCACCCCGAAAGATCGCAAAAACCCTGAAGCACTACGCATCGCGGAAAACGAGGAGGTACGCGCTCACAACAACCTATGGCACTCCGATGTGTGTTTTAGACTGGAGCCGCCGCTCGGTTCTATTCTTCGAGGAATAGAAATACCACCTACAGGAGGTGATACGCTGTGGGCAAACATGGAGGCAGCCTATGCTGGCCTCAACGATGACATTAAGGAACGGATTGATGGCGCCTATGCCGTGAACGCCTGGCCGGTGACATGGATCGATCTGGCCATGCGCAAAGAGGGTGTTACCGATCGTGAGGCATTCCGGCGCGATAATCCCGACCCCGAACACCCTGTCGTACGAACGCATCCTCAGACGGGTAACAAGTCTCTCTACGTCAACACCGCATTTACCCGTCGCATCGTAGGCATGGATCAAGCCGAAAGTGATGAATTACTGGCGCTGTTGTTCCGCCAGGCAGCAATTCCTGAGTACCAGGTCCGATTGCGCTGGCAGAAAAACACTATCGCCTTCTGGGATAATCGCTGCACACAGCACTATGCTGTCGCAGACTTCTTTCCCCAGAGACGTGTGATGGAACGCATAACCATCTGCGGCGACCGACCGGCCTAGAGCTGAGTACGCATGAATATTACGGACATCATTAGCGAAATTGATCAAGATGGTTATTCGATAGTTCGCGAACTGATTACAGGAGACCGACTAAAGCAGCTTCAGGAAGATTCTGAAGCGCTGCTAATCAACATCGATGCCAAGAGTATTGACGGCGGCACGATTCAGGGTCGCATGCACAAGGGAACCTTCAGCGTCAGTCGCGGATTCGATGACATTATCATCCACCCTGTCCTGCTCGATATTGTCCGCGCAGTGCTTAATCCAGCACGCCCGGGGCCCCATGAAGAAGCGCTGACCGACCATATCAAGTCCCTGCCAAATCCCGATTCAGAAATATCCTGCAACATCATGATCAAGGACGCTGCCCCACGAGAGGATGTCAGATCCATACACCGCGACCTTCGAATTCCGGTTCCCCGGCCGCATCGTACTGTGGTGTGTAACTCACTCTTGGCACTCGACCGCTTCACTATCGAGAATGGTGCGACCTGCGTTGTCCCCGGCAGTCATAAATGGGAAAGTGACGAAGCACCTGGCATGGAAAAAGCGATGCCCGTGTTAATGAATCCCGGGGATATCGTCATTTTCGACGGGTTACTTTGGCATGGACATTTCCCAAACTGCTCCTTCAATGCCAGTCGAAAGTGCCTGAACCTGAACTATCACTACCGATGGATTCGCAATTACCCTAATCCCAAACTTCCCGATGATGTCTGGCAGAATCTGTCCGAAGAACTCCGCAAAGTTGTTTGACCACCATGGCGGATAACATACGAGTGTTTATGGAGCCTGGAACAATCTTCCAGGGCGCAGGCCAATTCTCCTGGCCGAAGGCCACACTGGAATCTGCCGCGATGGACCCAGGTGTTGTCGCCGACGCAGCAGCTATCGCAGAGGACTACAATTCAGACAGCCTGCTAATCCTCCGTCACGGCGAACTCGTGCACGAGCAATACTGGAACGCGAAGACAGCCGACGATCTTCAACAAACCTATTCCGGCACCAAATCCATATTCAGCCTACTGCTAGGTCGAGTCATCGAGCGAGGCTATATCGAGTATTTCGATCAGAATGTCCGCGACTTTATTCCCGAGATGCCAAAAGCACAGGGACAACTGACGTTCCACAACATCCTCGCCATGATGCCCGGCACGCTAAACGTCACCGCGGAAGTGGAAGGGGCTGGCGCAAAAGAGATCACTCATCTGGAGACAGCACTTACGAGAGAAGTCGTCGCACTACCCTTCGCCCGTTACTCATACAACAACTCCGCATACCGGTTGCTGCATACTGCACTTGAACGGGCATCAGGCAAGACCCTTGAAGACCTGACTGTGGAAGAAATCTTCGACCCACTTTCCTTCACAGAAGGGACACACTGGGTGCTGAACTATGCCACCAGTGCCGATAGTGGGGATATATTTCTGGGTTACCAGTCTATTAAGATGACACCGACGGACTTCGCGAAATCGGCGCAGATCATTCTTGATCATGGCAAGTGGCAAGGAGAAGGTTTTGTCGACCCGGATTACGCGGACAATCTGATTAAGGTGCAAAGACCGGAGATAAATCCTTCATTCGCATTGTTCCATCACGTTAACGGTGACGATTTCTGTCAGATGGACGGTGCTAAAATTCCACACAAACTACTCCCCGGCGCGCCAGACGACACCTTCCTTATGTATGGCAGTCGTGGACAGGTCGTTGCAGGAATTCCGTCTTTGGCTCTGGTCGTCGTTCGCACCGGTGATCACGAGGAGTCGATCTATCACAAGAATAATTTTATCGCCCGAATGCTCGCCCGAATTGCGGCATCGGTGGCGGGGATACAATAATGACATTGAATGAACACATTACTATTCCACTACCCGGGCAAGTTGAATTGCTACCCGACAGTAGATTCTCCGAGCGGTATCAGGGCAATATCAGCTACCTGAAACATCTGCACGACCATTCTGGCGAATTCATGCTCGAAGCATTCGCGAGCCGACACTATTCCCCCGGCAAGCTACTTGAGCGGATCTGGGATGGAGAGTATGCGGGTAAATGGCTTGATGCTGCGACACAGGCGGCTCTGAATAGTGATGATCAGGGTTTCATCGCCATGGTTGATGGATTTGCCGCGAAGCTAAGAGGCTACCAGCAGTCGAACGGCTTTATGGGGGAACCGTTACCCACGGATCGCGAACTGAACGCCTGGGAAACCGGGTGGAATGTCTGGGTTCAGTGGACCTGCCTGATTGGATTACTGACGCACTACGAACTGCAGAACGAGCCCAGGTCTCTGGCGTGCGCCACACGGATTGGGGATTGGATCATGCAGACCTACCATCCCGTTGACAGTAACGAAGCAAGCTTCATCGCCCAGGGACACGGCTTTACCAATGTGGCTGTCATTAATCAGATGATGCGTCTGTATCAACACACGGGAAACGAAGCGCTTTGCGACTTCGTGGAAGGCGTCATTCAATATTTTGAGCCGCTGCGCAACATGATGGAAACGGGTCAACCGCATATTGCCCATCCCTACATGCTGGGCGCAGTACTCACGGGCATGGTCGACCTTGCGGTGGCCAGAAACGATCAGGATTCCTTCGACATCATTGTAGGTATCTGGCGAGCACTGGTTAACATTCACCAGTTCCCGACTGGCTCACTTGGTGAGAACGAGAACCTCTACGAAGGTCCCCTTGTGGATAACCCTGATGGCAAACTTCAGGAAACCTGCGCGACTACCGAGTGGATTTTTCTTACCCAAAGACTATTTGAGATAACCGGGGACGCGGAATTCGCAGAGGCACTGGAGAAAACTGCCTATAACGCATTACTGGGTGCCCAATCTGACGATGGTATGAAATGGTGCTACTACACACCGCTACGTCATTCAAAACACTTCTTCCATGGACCCACAAGATGTTGCTTCTGGTCCGGACCCCGGGGAATTGTTCGAATCCCATCGATGATCTATGCGTCTCGCAACAATGAGATTTACGTCAACATCTTTGACTCGAGCACTGCTACGCTAAATACCCCGGATGGTAACGTGAACCTTAGGCAACAAAGTGAGTTTCCCGAAAACGGAACCAGCCGGATTGAGCTGAGTGCTTCAGCAGACTGGGCTGGGACCCTTCGTGTTCGCATTCCCACCTGGTGTGAGAACTACACTATCACCCATGACCAGCAGGTATACGAGCACTCGCCATTGGATGGCTATGCTTCCATAGAAATCAAAGGCGCTGACAATTACATCGTCGAAGTAAACTTCGAGATTCCACTTTCCAAAGTGCTTCTTTCAGAAGACAACTACGCCCTTAAGAGAGGCGCTGAAGTGTTGTCTATCGATCTACGTGACAACAACGATACATGGATTGGCACGAGCGACCTGATCTCAATCCCCGACGAGATCGAAATCCACCCGACGATTCAGAAAGATCCGTGGCCAGGTTTCAAACAAACGCCCAAAAGACGACGATATAGCATACGCCTTAATGACAGGCGAACGACGGAGGGGATGGACTTTATCTTTACGCCATATGCCGACGCCGGAAATGATGGCGCCGCTTTCCGTACCGTGTTTCCACTGACACAGACGTCGGATTAACGCTAAGCATTTTCATACACAATATTGTCTGAGAACAGCGCCTCGACTTCATCGTTAGATAGGCCCGCCTCAGCAAGTATTTCTCGCGAATGCTTACCAAGCACTGGCGAAGCGGTAGTCGTCGATAGTGGCGACTCACTGAATTTCACCGGTGGCGCAACGACTGTCATCCCACCAACCTCCTCGTGATCGAGTCGCACAAGGTAATCGTTTTCCCAGCATTGCGGATCATCCAATACCTGGTCCTTGAATTGCAGTGGCCCTGCCGGCAATCCTGCCTCCTCAAATACCTGCAACCAGTGATCAGTGGTTTCACCAGCCAGGGCCGCAGAGCTCTTCTCCCTCATCTGGCGCGTGTATTCGACATAGTCATCTGGCCGGTAATTAATGTCATCGATCGCCGGGTCATCGACGCCCAGAAGTTTTGCCGTGCGCATCTGTAACGCCCGGCCGCCCGAAGCAATGGCGATATAACCATCCGACGTTTTAAAGAAGCCGTAATAGGCTGGCACAATGGGCGGCTTGACGGCGGCTCTTTCGTCCAGGATCTCTTCCAGGGTTACTCCCTTTGCGAAGGCATCTTTAAGATAGTCCACGAAGCCATGTCGCCAGCCGTCCACCTGATCTAAGTGATTGATGGAGTTGTTCTGTAGCACCAGCGCAGCCTGTAGCAGTGAGACGTCGAGTTTCTGCCCGTGACCTGTTCGCTCCCGGTGATACAGCGCAGAGGAAATTCCCCAGGACATCAGCATGCCGCCCATATAATCGATGACAGGATCATCCTCTATATATTTGGGGCCATCAGGGGTAATTTCTGCAAGACCGGTACGTGCCTGAAGCAGCAAATCCATGCCGACCTGCCCTGCAAGGGGACCTTTGTTGCCGTAGGCACTGTTTTCCGCATAAATGATACGCGGGTTGTCTTTCGCTACCGTATGGTAGTCAAGGCCCAGTTCTTCACCCTGACCAGGACGGAAGTTACTGATAATTACATCGGCGGATTTCGCGAGGTGTCGGAGTACTTTGATAATTCGGGGATCTGATAATTTTACAGCGATACTGCGTTTACCCCGATTCTTATTCAGAAACTGGCGCGCCTCGGTAGTGGATAGCCGCGTCCCGTTTCGTCGCGCATCATCGCCGTTAAGAGGCTCAACCTTAACAACATCGGCGCCGCCATCGGCGAACAACTGGCCGCAATAAGGCGCTGCGATAAAACGACCGAATTCAATAACTTTCAAACCTTCGTACGGACCTGGCATAGGACGACATTTTTGGGTGAACTGAAATCACGTTTGCTTCAGGATAACTATATACTTGCTGCACTGTAAAAAAAGGAAAGTATTCACCATGCCAATGGATAGGGAAACCTACGAGGCACTTGGCCTTCATCTACCGTTTCCACCAATGCCTAAAAAGTCCGGGTCAGAAACCTGGGTCATCCCCGAAGGGGACAAGCAGTACAATCCGTGTGCGGAAGCCTACCCGGATGAAGACATTCCCACGGAAGACGTATTCCACATCAAGGATTGGTCCGATAGCAGGGTGTTTCCGGACTCCACACGCGACATCTATATTTACACGCCACCGAATCTTGGGGCCACCGAAGCACCGAACCTAGCGTTCTTCAACGACGGTGCCGCTTATCTCAATCCAAAGGGCCCGGTGCGTGCCGCTCAGGTCATGGACAGCATGATACATTCGGGAGATATTCCTCCCACGGTGGGCGTATTCGTCAACCCGAGTGACGAGCGAAGTTTTGAATACGATTCGGTAACCCCTTCGTTTGTCACCTTTATTAACGAGGAGATAATTCCCCTCGTTGAAGATCATATCGGTTGCACCCTGAATCCCAATCCTGCCCAACGGTTGATTGGCGGTCACTCGAGCGGCGGTATTTGCGCGTTCAACGCGGCATGGCATTCCCCGGAAAGTTTTGGTCGCGTGCTATCACACTGTGGTTCATACACCAACATTCGTGGCGGGCATAACTTTCCATACCTGGTTCGCAGCACAGAACCGAAACCGATCAAAGTATTGCTGCAGAGCGGAGAGCATGACCTTAATATCATCATGGGCAGCTGGCCGATCGCCAATCAGGATATGGCCGCAGCACTGGAGTTTTCAGGTTACGACTATAAGTTTATCTTCGGTGAAGGCATGCACAGTTTACGTCACGGCGGCGCCATTTTCGCTGACTCATTGAGGTGGTTGTTTACATGAACAAGTTTATTTTAGGCACTGCTTTTATTATCGCGATGATGAACCACGCACTGGCTGAAACCTATTCGCCCTTTGTCGATCGTTCATATCCCGACAATGTTTACTGGGGTGACACACACCTACATACCACCCTCTCCCATGACGCCTTTCACATGGGCAACCGCCTGACACCGGACGAAGCTTACCGCTTCGCCAAGGGTGAGGAGGTTCGAGCCAGTAACGGAGGAAAGGTTCGTCTTGTTCGCCCACTGGACTTTCTCATGGTTTCGGATCACGCGGAGAACCTTGGTGTATTGACTCAGCTCGCGGTGGGTGGCGGATCCCTACCCAGGTCTGAAGCGCGCGATCGCTGGGGAAAGACCATCCGCGAACTACCCCCGCTTGTCGACATCCTGCAGGCATCAAGCGTCGACGAGTACAACGCGGGCTTACTGGAACTCGCGTTGGCGTCGGGAGCACGACACCAAAATTACGAACTCGATGACCAGTTTCGCCAATCCGTTTGGGAGGAAGTCATCGCGAATGCCGAGCGCCATAACAATCCCGGTATCTTCACAGCCTTTATCGGCTATGAGTGGAGCGCAACGGTACTGATTCCTGGCAAGAAAGGATTCATGGTCCACAGAAACGTTCTATTTAGAGGTGGTGCAAATGAGGCCAGCCAGGTACTACCTTACTCCCGCTTCGACAGCAGTGATCCGGAGGACTTGTGGGCATATCTGCAAGCCTTTGAAGCCAAAACGAATGGGTTGGTCCTCGCTATTCCTCACAACAGCAACCTGAGTGGCGGCCACTCTTTCAAACTTGCCACCTACGATGGGCAACCTCTGACAAAAGACTACGCACAAACCCGTTCACGCTGGGAACCGATCGCCGAGGTAACCCAGAGGAAAGGCGATAGCGAAACGCATCCGGTGGCATCGCCTGACGATGAGTTTGCTGACTATGAAACCATGGGCAATCCAAGCCTTATGGAAGCACAATCCTATGCACGCCCTGCCCTCAAACAGGGACTAGGTGAGCAGGCCGAACTCGGTATCAATCCGTTCAAGTTCGGCATGATCGGTAGCACCGATGCGCACAACTCGTTATCGACATCCAGAGAGGATAATTACTGGGGAAGTACGGGAGTAGATGAACCGAGCCGGTACCGAACCGGCAGAGCAGGTCGCACTGCCTCCGGTTACGCCGCAGTCTGGGCGAGCGAAAATACTCGAGAAGCGTTATTCGATGCCATGCGTCGTCGAGAAGTTTACGCGTCTACGGGCCCACGTATGACTGTTCGATTCTTTGGTGGTTGGGAGTACGCGAACGAAGATGCATCCAGGCCAGACCTTGCGAGTGTCGGTTATGCCAAGGGTGTACCTATGGGAGGCGACCTCGCGGATGCCCCCGGGAAAAAAGCACCGAGTTTTCTGATTCGCGCGGTCAAAGACCCTGATAGCGCAAATCTCGATCGGGTACAGGTCATCAAGGGGTGGCGTGACAACAAGGGTAAGCTGCGCGAAAAGATCTTTGACGTTGCCCTTTCTGACGGTCGGAAGGATGGCAGGCCTGTTGGTAACACCGTCGATCTGGACACGGCCTCCTACAAGAACAGTATTGGCGATCCGGAGTTGTCTGTTGTATGGAGCGACCCGGAATTTGATAAGAATCAACTCGCTTTTTATTATGTGCGCGTATTGGAGATCCCAACACCAAGGTGGACCGCGTACGACGCAAAGTTCTTTGACTTGAAGGACCTGCCAGACGATATTCCCATGGTCACACAGGAACGTGTGTACACTTCACCAATCTGGTATACGCCCTAATGATTTACGAAGAACGTCGGATTACGCTTAAGAATGGCACTTTCGCTGATTACCGGGCATTTGTACTCCAGGAACTCTGGCCACATCTGATTGAATCAGGTCATGAACCCCTCTGCCTGCTGAATGGTCTCATCAGTGCTGGCGTCGAGGATGTTGTACTGATCATCGGATTCGAAAACTACGACGCCTGGCAACAGGCACAACCTGCTATTGCCGGCAGCGACAGCGAACAGGCACCACGCGCCTGGATTCAGGAAGAGGCCGCCAAACTACTATTAGCTTCACAATATAGACCTGACGGCCCAACGAAGCCTGAGGATCAACGTCCTGTATACGGTGCACGTCGCTGGTGGATTAATCCGGAGGACTGGGAGTCTTTTAATCGTTTATCTTATGAGGGTGTCTGGCCCGCAATGGACCACATGGGTCACCACGTTATTGGACAATTCCGCGATGCCGCGACCACCTCGCCCCTTGAGATTCTCAATCTTGCCGGATATCACGACCCTGCACATTGGCAGTCAACACGAAACCCGGCTGAACAGGGCGTGTCCAAGGAGTTGGTAGATAAGCTGCGCGCTCAAGGACCGAAGCGCGGAGACCTGGTGCTGAAAAGCTATGTCTGCCTGATGAAAGCACACTGGCCCGAAGACTGACGCTCAACCGTATCTCTGATCCATCTGAAAGACGTCATCGCTGCCTTCCATCCAGTCCGCGAGTAGACCCCGCATCCGCCCTAAGTCGGCCTGATGAGCGTCCGAATTAATCAGGTTCTCCATCTCATGCGGATCTGATTCCAGATTAAACAGTTCATCTTCAGGGCCAAAGTAGTGAACATACTTCCACGGCCCATCCACCACCATGCGTACCGGATACAAGGAGCCATAAAAGCGGTTGTACTCCCCATAGACAGGCTCGTCAGGGGGCGTTTGCTCACCCACGAAACTTTCTGCTAACGACGGCATATCCATAGCGCTACGCAGAGGAATCTCCGCTATCTCCAGCAGGGTCGGCAGTAGAGATACCTGACTGACCGGTGTGTCATAGACAGCCGGTGCGCTGTTGCCTGGGCCGTTAACTAACAGAGGCACCCGCATCACCTCCTCAAACATAAAGGCCCCTTTGTCCTGCACCCTGTGGGAACCCAGCATTTCTCCATGATCGCTGGAGAAAACCAGCATCGTATTGTCTCGCAAATTTGTTTCCTCCAGCGACTGGAGCAACTCACCAACGAGATCATCAAGGTGTGTAACCATTCCCAGGTAGTGAGCCCAGGCTGCCCTGAACTGGTCCTCACTAGCCTCGCGGTATTGGCGAAACGTCGCTGGATGCCCACGCAACTCAATAAAACGTTTTGGCGATGCGTAATGCCGAATGTTCTCCGGTAACACAATATCATCCGCACTGTACATTTCATCGTAAGGCGCTGGAGGTGCAAACGGCGGATGGGGAGACGTTTCCGATAGGAACAAAATGAAGGGCTCTTCATGTTCCTGCCGGATAAATTCAATCGCTTTTCTGAAGGCATAGGACGCAGGAAAATCCGGTTCCTCATAAAGTGATACGCCGTAGTTCAAATCCTCGCGCTTATAGTCACCACCATTCCGCTTGCCCTTGGACATGGCATACCCCTGGGACAGCGCGTGTTGCAACCAGTCGTTTTGTTCATCTGCACCTATATCGGTATCGTAATCGCCAATGCGAACCACATAATCTTCAAACCCACGTCGTTCACCCCCGGTCATACAATGCCACTTGCCTACATAGGCAGTCTCGTAGCCTTCATCACGAAAGTAATGACCGAGCCAGGGCATTTCATCCACAGAAGGATGGTTCCAGCCTGGTACTGGTCCTGTCTGCTCATTTGGAATCTCACCCCAGAGATCGACAATGCCATGCCTATGAGGATAGGCCCCACACTGGATTGAGACCCTCGCGGGAGTACAAAGTGGCGTGGCACAGTACGCGCGATCAAATCGCACGCCGCTATTAGCTAACGAGTCGAGATGGGGTGTCCTGACAAGACTATTGCCATAACATCCAAGCGTATCGGCGCGCTGTTGGTCGGTCAGAATAACAACGATATTGGGTTTCAGTTTTCGTCTCCGCACATCCAGTCAGTAACAAAATTTAGCAGGCCTCGCACAGCTGAGCCAGGGGTAGCTTTGTGGGAATATCCACTGCCCGATGATATCGTTATATATATTTTTCGTAATCAGGAAGTCCAACATGAAATTGCGTTTTGCCTTGGTGATCTCTGCCCTGTTCTGGACATCGGTTGCGATAGCCGATTCAAGCTCCTCTAAACATCCAAACGTGATTCTTTTTTTCGTCGATGACATGGGGTGGAGCGATCTTGGGGTCTATGGCAGTGACTTTTACGAAACGCCAAATATCGATGAGTTAGCAGCAAACGGTGTACGCTTCACCGACGCCTATGCCGCAAGCCATGTCTGTTCCCCGACGCGGGCAAGCCTCATGACAGGAAAGTATCCTGCAAGATTGCAGCTCACGGAGTGGTTGCCAGGCCGTGCTTCAAGAGACACTGATGCCATTATTACAGCGCCCAAAGCGGCGGCCCTGGCTCTCGACGAAACCACCATTGCAGAAGCGTTCAAAGCGAATGGCTATCGTACTGCTATTATCGGCAAGTGGCATTTGGGCTTGGGCAATGGGAATGTCAATTGGAACCAATTGGTCAGTCCAGGACCCAACGAGGTAGGCTTTGACTATTCTTATATTTTGGCAGCCACTCAAGATAGGGTGCCTACTGTATATATCGAAGATGGAAACGTAGTAGGATTAGACCCTAA
>CAJWQG010000032.1 GCA_913045175.1 uncultured Gammaproteobacteria bacterium
GAATTTATCCAGTGGGCTAAGGATCACGACATACCTGTCGGACCTGGAAGAGGCTCTGGTGCAGGCTCGCTTGTTGCCTATTCATTGCTGATTACCAATATTGACCCACTTGAGTTCGACCTTTTGTTCGAGCGCTTCCTTAACCCTGAGCGTGTGTCATTGCCGGACTTTGATATCGATTTTTGTATGGATGGTCGAGACCGCGTGATCCAGCATGTAACAGAGCTGTACGGTAGAGATGCAGTATCGCAAATTATTACGTTTGGGACCATGGCGGCCAAAGCTGTCGTGCGCGATGTGGCGAGAGTGCAGGGTAAGCCTTATGGCCTGGCGGATCGGTTGTCAAAATTGATTCCGTTTGAGCCGGGAATGACGCTGGAAAGAGCCATGGAGGAAGAGCCTGCGTTAGCCGAGTTTGTTGCCAGCAGCGATGAGGCGGAAGAGATCATGGAAATGGCCTTCAAACTCGAAGGTCTGACCCGCAACGTAGGCAAACACGCGGGTGGTGTCGTTATTGCGCCGACATGCCTGACTGATTTTACCCCTGTCTACTGCGATGCAGCGGGTGGCAATGTGATGACCCAGTTCGACATGCTCGATGTGGAACAGGTAGGGCTTGTTAAGTTTGACTTCCTGGGTTTGCGGACCCTGACCATCATCGATAATGCGCTAAAACGTATCAATAATTGGCGTATTGCCCGTGGAGAGAAGCCAATTGATATAGATGCCATTCCCCTCGAAGACCCAGCGGTATATGCAGACCTGCAGCAGGGAAAAACCACTGCGGTATTTCAGCTAGAGTCCCGGGGCATGAAGGATATGCTCAAGAAAGTTAAGCCGAACCGCTTTGCGGACATTGTTGCACTGGTTGCACTTTATCGACCTGGCCCCATGCAACTGGCTGATGATTTTGTAAAGCGTAAGCACGGGGTGGAGCAGGTCGATTACCTGCATCCAAGTCTTGAGCATGTGCTGGAGGGTACCTATGGCGTCATGCTTTATCAGGAGCAGGTGATGCAGATCGCGCAAGTCCTGGCAGGTTACTCACTGGCCGAGGCTGACATATTGCGAAAAGCCATGGGTAAGAAAAAACCCGAGGAAATGGCACAACAGCGAGCTATATTCATTGAAGGTGCTTCGAAAAATGGAGTCGATGCAGACCAGTCGGATCACATCTTTAACCTGATGGAGCGGTTTGCCGGCTACGGTTTCAATAAACCACACTCGGTGGGATATGCACTGGTTGCTTACCAGACCGCGTGGCTGAAGCATTACTACCCCTCAGATTTCATGGCTGCAGTGCTTTCCGCGGATATGCAGAATACGGATAAGGTCGTGGTAAATATCGATGAATCTCGGGCAATGGGGCTGACGGTAAAAACGCCCAGCATCAATCACGGCGAGTATCGTTTTCTGGCCGATGAGGATGGTCAGATTAACTATGGTTTGGGTGCTGTCAAAGGTCTGGGTGAAGGTCCCGTAGACGATATTGTTTCTGAAAGAGAACGCAGTGGCGCGTTCAATGATCTGTATGAATTCTGTGAACGGGTGGACCCGCGAAGGGTAAATCGTCGAGCAGTTGAAGCTTTGATAGGCAGTGGAGTGCTCGATGAATTGGTGACTTCAGATGAGGACATCGATTATTGTCGAGCGCTTTTGCTGGCCAACCAGTCTGATGCGGTAAAACTGGCTGAACAAAAGGCACGCAACCTTGATAGTGGTGTGCAGGATCTCTTCGGAGAGGATATGTTGATGACCTCTGGTGAGCAGGGTCGGTATAACCACTTTGACTCGTTGCAGTGTCTATCTCTGAAAGACAGACTAACTAAAGAGAAGGAAACGCTGGGACTATATCTGACTGCGCATCCGTTGGACGTGTATCAGAAAGAACTCAGGTTTCTTGCCAAGTCACGTATTGTCGATTTACGCAGTGGTAAAGATGAGCAGGTTATAGTGGGATTGGTTGTGGCAATGCGGACTATGAAGAGCCGAAAAGGCGAAAATATTGCTTTTCTGACACTGGACGACAAAACGGGTCGTGTAGAAGTCAGCGTATTTGCAGAGCTGTATGAGAAAAATCGTGATCTGTTGCACAAGGATGCTGTGATCATGGTTAAGGGTGCCGCCTCAATTGATGATTTTACCGATGGCATGAAAATGCGAGCCTCGGAAGTGCTCAGTATGGAACAGGCCCGGGTTAAGTCGGTGAAGAAGTTGAAGCTCAATGTGGATCAACAAAGTTTGGCACCGGACTTTGTCAAAGAACTCGCAAGCATCCTGGCGCCGTTCAAAGGATACGATGGTCAGGGCTGTCCGGTGGTGGTTGAATACTGTCGAATGGAAGCCAGTGCTGAGGTTGTCTTTGGGGATGAATGGCGGGTGAAGCCGTCTGACGATCTGATGCAGGATCTACGGAACCGTTACGGCCCCGAACGAGTGAATTTGCACTACTAGCGTGTCCATTCTATGAGTTCCCCCCTTGAAAGTCGTTGGGAGAAACACGATATTCAGTCGCAACTTGCATCCGCAAACCGGCTGGTTGTTGCCTATAGCGGTGGGGCCGACTCGCTAAGCCTCCTGCTTCTCGCAGCCAGTACGAATAAGCAAGTTGTCGGATTGCACATCAATCACGGACTACACCCGGACGCCGATGAATGGCAGAAAATCTGCGCTGAACAATGTCGGGTTTTGGGAATTCCCTTTGAGTTTATGTCTGTGGTTGTGGAGAAAGGAGGTAGTGTTGAACAACACGCCCGCAACGCCAGGTACCAGGCTTTTGAAGATTTTCTAATGCAAGATGACTTGTTGTTACTGGCTCACCATGCAGATGATCAACTCGAGACGGTATTGTTCAATTTATTGCGTGGTTCATCCGTCGCAGGCGTGGTCGGTATGCCTAGTGCAAGGGCAGTAGGCGCTGCGCGTTTATTTAGACCCCTGTTGGATGTCCAGCGATCAAGTCTTGTTGAATTCTGTACGGATAAAGGGTTGAGATGGGTAGAGGATTCCAGCAATTTTGATGTGTCTCTGGATCGTGGCTACCTAAGGCATAAGGTCATTCCCCTGATTGAGGCACGCTGGCCGGATGCAGGTGCGACACTGTTGCGAGCTGTAGATAGAGATGGTGAAGTAAGACAACTAATTGATTCTGTTGCAGAAAAAGATCTTGCGCATTGCAGGTCTGCGGTTGGGTTAAGTGTCGATAAGCTGCTCGCGCTATCTTCTTTTAGAAGAGAGCATTTGCTGCGAGCCTGGATTAGTAATGCAGGGTTTCCTTTGCCAACGCTGGGCGTGTTGCGCACTGTTTCATCTGACGTGCTTCTTGCTGACGAATCTGCTGAGCCTTGTGTTTCCTGGCAGGGTTGTGAAATAAGGAGATTCAAAGACTCGATGGTTTTCAGAAGTCAGGAAGATTTTCTGCTACCAAATGAACCTATTGTGTTGAATTATGAATCACCCCTTAGTTTAGATGTTGGTATATTGAGCTCTGCTCAGGAGTTGGGGCGTGGTGTTCCAATATCAGGAGATCTCTCGGTAAGATTTCGTCGTGGCGGTGAGAGGATGCGGGTTAATGGACAAACGCGACCCTTAAAGAAGATCATGCAGGAGTCAGGTATTCCCCCATGGCTCAGGGCTCAGCTCCCACTGGTCTATTGTGGCGATTCGCTGATTCTGATCCCTGGCATTCGAGCCTGGAGGGTTGAGCCCGTTGTGTCATCTGATCATTTGGCTGAACCTGATGGGAAAGGGCTCATTTTCTGGTTCGAAGAGTGCCAAAGTCTGCCCCATTAATGCTTTTTACATTGAGGGTTCGTTGCTGAGATGGTAATCTACAATCCCATCTTGGTAATACCAAATGATCAGCTGTAGTCCGATGGGAGTTAAATGGCGCGTTTCATATTTGTCACAGGTGGTGTGGTTTCCTCACTAGGGAAAGGCATAACCGCCGCTTCCCTGGGGGCTGTTCTCGAAGCCCGCGGTATTAAAGTCACGATGTTGAAGATGGACCCCTATATCAACGTCGATCCAGGAACCATGAGCCCTCTGCAACACGGTGAAGTATTTGTGACCGCGGATGGCACCGAAACTGACCTCGATCTTGGTCAATACGAACGTTTTCTCCAGTCCACCATGACCCGGAACAACAACTTCACCACGGGCCGCGTGTATGCAGATGTGATCGCGAAAGAGCGTCGAGGTGACTACCTTGGTGCTACCATACAGGTGATTCCACACATTACCGATGAAATTAAGCGCCGTATTACCGCTAGCGCGGAAGGGTTTGATGTAGCTATTGTGGAAATTGGAGGTACGGTGGGTGATATTGAGTCTCAGCCCTTCCTCGAGGCTGCACGTCAGCTCCGTTTCGAACTGGGCTCGAGACAGGCCTTGCTGATGCATCTGACCCTGGTGCCGTATATTTCGACGGCTGGGGAGACCAAGACGAAACCGACTCAGCATTCAGTCAAAGAGTTGCGTTCGATGGGGTTACAGCCGGACATTTTGATTGTTCGTTCAGATCATGACATTCCAAAGAGTGCTTTTGACAAGATCGCCCTGTTTACTAATGTTGAGCCCCAGGCGGTTATCTCCCTGGTGGATACGCCAACCATATACAAGGTCCCGGAAGTACTTCATGAGCAGGGGCTGGACCAGATAGTAGTAGATAAACTGAATCTCGAGTGTGAACCCGCAGATCTCTCGGACTGGCATCGGGTGGTTGAGGCCCAGATGAACCCGGAACGTACCATTACTCTCAAAATGGTTGGGAAATATATGGATCTGCTTGACGCCTATAAGTCTCTGAATGAAGCGATTGTGCACGCAGGCATTCATACCCGCACTCAGGTGAATATAGAGTTCCTTGATTCTGAGGATGTAGAGAAAAAAGGCGTTTGTTTGCTTGAGGGTGCCGACGCAATCCTCGTGCCGGGTGGCTTTGGTGAGCGAGGTTTTGAAGGCAAAATTGCCACCGCCAGATATGCCAGGGAGCAAGGCATTCCCTACCTGGGGATTTGTTACGGTCTGCACGCGGCGATTATTGATATTGCCCGCAATGTTGCCGGGATGGAGAACGCGAATTCTACCGAGGTTAATCCCAATACGCCCTACCCGGTTATTGCCCTGATTACTGAGTGGACTAACGAAGACGGAGATCGGATATTGAGAGATGAAGACTCCGATCTCGGGGGTACCATGCGTATGGGTGAGCAGGAATGTAAATTATCCTGTGATTCCATGACGTATAGGATTTACGGTACGGTAGAAGTGAAAGAACGCCATCGTCACCGTTATGAAGTCAATGATGGATATGTGAATTCGCTTGAGGAGGCCGGACTAAAGGTGGCGGGACGATCCCGGGATGATTCATTGGTCGAGGTCATGGAGTTTAGGGATCATCCCTGGTTCGTTGCCTGTCAGTTCCATCCTGAATTTACGTCTTCTCCCAGACAAGGACATCCTCTGTTCAAAAGTTTTGTAGAGGCGGCGAACAAGGAACGTGAGCGGGGCTAGTTCGTCAGTGTTGCGCTAACGCAAAAGACTTATAATCACTATTTAATTGTAGCCGGAGTGGCAATGAATCTTTGCGGTTTTGAGATAACTGATCGTTCACCTTTGTTTCTGATTGCGGGTACCTGCGTCATTGAGTCTGCAGATATGGCGAGAGAGACCGCAGGACGTTTGAAGGAAATCTGCGATGACCTGGATATCCACCTGATCTACAAATCGTCCTTCGACAAGGCGAATCGAACTAGTCTTGATAGTTACCGGGGTCCTGGTATTGAGGAAGGGTTGAGAATACTCGATATGGTAAAACAGGAAATCGGTGTTCCTGTCCTCACGGACGTCCATGAAGATACACCGATCGACGAAGTAGCGGATGTTGTTTCAGTCCTTCAAACACCGGCCTTCCTAAGTCGACAGACCAATTTTATCCAGAAAGTTGCCGCTAGTGGTTTGCCGGTTAACATCAAGAAAGCCCAGTTTGCGTCGCCCTGGGACATGAAGTTTGTCGTTGAAAAGGCTCGCGCGACCGGTAACAACGACATCATGGTATGTGAGCGAGGAGCGAGCTTCGGGTACAACAATCTGGTCTCTGACATGCGATCGCTGGCGGTGATGCGTGAAACGGGATGTCCGGTTGTTTTTGATGCGACCCATAGCGTACAGCTGCCGGGGGGCGAAGGAGGCAAATCCGGTGGGGATCGGTCGATGGTCCCGGTACTGGCCAGGGCCGCTGTAGGTGCAGGTGTACATGGACTCTTTATGGAAACCCATCCGAACCCGGACGAGGCGTTGAGCGATGGAGCTAACTCCTGGCCGCTGGGCCAAATGTATGGCCTGCTCAGTTTGTTGAAACAAATCGATGGCCCGGTAAAAGCGGAGAATTGCCTAAGTGACTGAAATTGCTGATATCAGGGCGCGAGAGATTCTTGATTCGAGGGGTAATCCCACCCTTGAGGCCGAGGTTGAACTGGCGTCGGGTGAGATTGGTTCTGCCTGTGTGCCCTCTGGTGCTTCTACTGGATCTCGGGAAGCGCTGGAGTTGCGCGATGGCGATACTCAGAGGTACATGGGGAAGGGTGTATTACGTGCTGTAGAAAACGTTAATACCAGGATACGGGATGCATTACTGGGGCGGGAAGTCGATCAGCAGCAGGAACTTGATCAACTGATGATTGATCTGGACGGAACTGAGAACAAAGCCAGCCTGGGCGCCAACGCCATGCTATCGGTATCGCTGGCCGCGGCTTCAGCAACCGCACGTTCACGCAATATGGAGCTATATGAGTTCCTTGCGGAGCTTGATGGAAGTCCAGGCAGATACAGCATGCCCGTTCCGATGATGAATATCTTGAATGGCGGTGAGCACGCGGATAACAACATCGATATTCAGGAATTTATGATTCTGCCCGTGTCGGCGCCGAATTTCTCAGAGGCATTGCGTTGCGGGGCTGAGGTTTTCCATACCTTAAAATCGGTATTGTCAGCGCAGGGGTTCAGTACATCAGTCGGTGACGAAGGTGGCTTTGCACCGAACCTGCCAAGTAATGAATCAGCCCTGGAAGCCATCGTGAGTGCCATCGATAAAGCGGGTTATGTGCCCGGAAAAGATGTTTATCTGGGTCTGGACTGCGCCGCCTCCGAGTTTTACGCCGATGGGAAATACGAACTGTCTGGCGAGTCCAGATCGTTTGATTCCGAGGAGTTTGGTGATTACCTGGTTTCACTCGTTGATAACTACCCGATTTTGTCTATTGAAGACGGATTGGATGAAAGCGATTGGGACGGTTGGGCAAGTCTGACTAGGAAGCTTGGCAAGAGGATTCAGCTCGTCGGTGACGATTTGTTTGTAACCAATCCCAAGATACTGGGTGAAGGCATCGAGGCAGGAGTGGCGAACTCTATTCTGATCAAGGTTAATCAGATTGGAACGCTTAGCGAAACCCTGGAAGCAATCAGCATTGCGAGGGAGGCAGGCTACTCAACGGTGATATCCCATCGATCCGGCGAGACAGAGGATACGACTATTGCTGATCTTGCGGTTGCGACCGCTGCTGGACAGATAAAAACCGGTTCTTTGTGTAGGTCCGATCGAGTGGCAAAATACAACAGATTGCTGCGCATCGAAGATCGATGTTCTGCACTCTATAAGGGTCTGGCGGAGTTTCAGCGATGAAACAGGTTATTCTAACAAGCATGTTGGTATTAACGGTGTCTCTGCAGTATCGCCTGTGGATTGGCGAAGGCAGTCTCGCGCACGCCAGTGGCCTTATGGACCAGGTACAGCGAATGCAGTCAGAAAACCGCTCTATGTCGCAAAGAAATGCCATCTTGAAGGCAGAGATTATTGATCTCCGTTCAGGCCTCGATGCGATTGAAGAGAAAGCTCGCAGTGATTTTGGCTTAATCAAGCAAAATGAGACTTTCTTCCTGCTAGTTGACGAATAAGATTCTGGGGGTATGAACGCAGTGCGGTCTCTGGCCGGTGTTTGTGTTGTGATCCCTGCGGCCGGAGCAGGTAGTCGCATGTCGTCTGAGATTCCCAAACAATACATGAAGCTTTCAGGGAAACCTGTACTTCAGGTCACGCTCGAAAAGTTCCTGGCGTTGAAACCTGATCGCGTAGTTTTGGTGGTGTCACCAGATGACCGGCATTACGATTCCATCGATGGTGTTAAATCATGCGAGGTGGTTGTTGGTGGTGATCTGAGAAGCGCTTCTGTGTTAAATGGCCTGGAGTCACTAGATTTGGATCCAACGGACCTAGTGCTGGTGCACGATGCTGTTCGGCCCTGTGTTCGTAGCGCAGATATCCTTCGATTGGTGGAATTGGTAGCGAATCATGAAGTAGGAGGGCTGCTTGCAGTCCCGGTGATAGATACGTTGAAGTCCAATATTTCTGGTGGAGTGGAGACGATGGATCGCGAAGGGTTGTGGCAGGCGCAGACGCCTCAGAGTTTTCGGTATGGCCTGCTGCGCGTGGCGATGGATCAGGCTATGGCGAGTGACCAGGTGATAACCGATGAATCTCAGGCTGTCGAACTCGCAGGATACGAGCCGCTACTGGTTCCCGGTCATAGAGACAACATCAAGATAACTGCACCCGGAGACATCGAATTAGCTCAGTTTTATATGGAGCATGGCGAATGCGCATAGGCCAGGGATTTGACGCCCATCGGTTTGGAGATGAGCAGGGTGGGTTTGAAATTCGTCTGGGTGGAGTGGACGTTCCTAGTGACAGGCAAGTAGAGGCTCATTCTGACGGTGATGTGCTTTTGCATGCTCTGTGTGATGCACTCTTAGGTTCACTGGCCCTGGGCGATATTGGCAGGCACTTTCCGGATACGGATGACGCGTACAGGGACATCGATAGTGTGACGTTACTTGGTAGCGTTGTGGCTCTTGTTGAGGGGCGGCACCAGCGAGTCAGTAACGCGGACCTGACGCTGCTTGCAGAAACTCCGAGGGTTGCTAATTACGTTGAGGACATGTGCAAAGTGATTGCCGACGCTCTGAAGGTTTCGCCAAACAAAATAAATATCAAGGCAACGACGACGGAGGGCATGGGGTATATTGGACGTGGTGAAGGTCTGGCGGCGATGGCCGTGGTCCTGGTGGAGCCGCTATGACCTGTTTTGCGACTAGTTTTGTACAGAAGTATCAACCTCTGAATCAGTGCGGCCTAATTAAAAGGTCTGCAGAAGATTTCTATGTTCGTGAACTGGAGATGGAAGAACCCGTGGGCAGCGGTGAGCATGTCTACCTAAAAATCAGAAAACGACATGCCAATACTCATTGGGTAGCAAGACAGGTAGCGGAATTTTGTGGTATTCGGCATATGGATGTTGGTTACGCAGGAAGAAAAGACAGGCATTCCGTTTCCGAGCAGTGGTTTAGTTGTTATCTGCCGAAAGAAGAACCCTCCTGGGATGATCTTATGATTGAGGGTGTCGAGTTGCTCGCAGTGTCGAGGCACTCGCGTAAGCTACGGAGAGGTGATCTGAAGGGCAATCAATTTGATATTCGAGTTAGCGGCCTGCACCCTGGTGATCAGGAAACGATTGGATCACGAATTAACGAGATCAAAACGGGTGGCTTTCCGAACTACTGCGGGGAACAGCGATTTGGCCGAGATAACCTGAACCAGACTAACGATTTTCTCGTCAGTGGGAAACGTAGTGTTGCTGGCAGAGACATGCTCATTTCTACGGCCCGTTCTTACCTGTTCAACGGGTATCTCGGGTCCTGTATTGAGGCGTGCGATATCCCCGAGTTTGGACCCTTGTACGGTCGATCACGAGACCCTCAGCCAGGAGAACATTTGCTGAAACCTCATGAGGTGGCTTGGGTAGAGGGATTGCGGCGACTTAAGGTTAAGGTAGGGCAACGTAGGATGGTGGTCAAACCAGAATCATTTGACTGGCGACTGGATAAATCTGATTTGTACTTGTCCTTTGCCTTACCGGCAGGAAGCTATGCGACCAGTTTATTGAAGGAACTGGTGAACTATAAAGACGCATCACTGGGAGTAGATGGTGAATAGTGATTTATCGGGCGTGGGGATGACTTCCCAGAGAACCAGGAACCGACTGATAGATCGGTTGCGTGAGCAGGGAGTGAACGATTCGCGGATTCTTGAGGTGATTAAATCAACGCCACGCCACCTGTTTGTTGACGAAGCATTAGCGCACCGGGCGTACGAAGATACTGCGTTGCCTATTGGTTTTAACCAGACAATTTCCCAACCTTATATCGTCGCTCGAATGACCGAGGTGTTGCTCGCGGAAGGACCGATGTCCAGTGTGTTTGAAGTAGGTACCGGGTCGGGGTATCAGGCGGCAGTATTAGCTCAGTTGGTAGACAAGGTTTATACCGTTGAGCGCATATCTGGAATGATTGAACGCGCGGCTTCCAGATTTAAGATGCTTGGGTTACGAAATATCAGTTACCGTCACTCTGATGGCGGTATGGGTTGGCCGGAGCGGGGGCCATTCGACGGCATTATTCTCACCGCATCTCCGATGCACATTCCGGAAGATCTGGTAGAACAATTGGTTGTTGGCGGACGTATGGTGGTGCCTCTAGGTGTCGGGGATGCTCAGGAACTTGTTCTCGTGACCAGGACGACAGCAGGTGTTGAGACTGAGGTGCTTGAAACCGTAAATTTTGTGCCATTGGTTAGCGGTAAAGCATGAGAGCAGTAATTGTTGGATTGCTTATGGGCGGGGCGGAAATCGTGCCTGGTGTATCTGGTGGGACTATTGCGTTTATCTCTGGGATATACGAGCGGCTGGTCAATGCCATAAAGCACTTTACTCCGGTCTTATTCATTGAACTGCGTAAAAAGGGTATCAAAGCTGTATGGGTATCCACTGATGCGACATTCCTTACATTGTTATTTGCCGCGATGGGTGTGGCGATCGTCATTTTCGCTAACGCGATTAGCTACCTTCTGCAGCACGAACCAGTAGGGCTATGGTCATTTTTCTTTGGTCTGGTACTTGCTTCCTGTTGGGTTGTAAGCCGCGATACTGACCTTAAGGCTTTGCAAACCTATTTGTTTCTGGGGTCAGGAGTAGTAGTTGGCTTAGTCATTACGCATCTGGATCCCTTGGAAATCGAGCCTACCTACATCGCGTTATTTGCTGGGGGGATGGTTGCAGTTTGCGCGTGGATACTCCCGGGAATCTCGGGGAGCTTTATTCTTCTTATACTGGGATTGTATGCATTCGTTGTAGAAGCCATAAAATCTGCTGACCTGCTTAGCCTGCTTGCTCTTGGTGCAGGGTGTGCGATTGGTCTGGTTAGCTTTTCGCATGCGCTCTCAGCACTGTTTGCGAATTTTCGCAATGCTACTCTGGCACTGCTGACGGGTTTTATGATGGGGTCTTTGGCGAAATTGTGGCCATGGAAAAATACCTTGAGCTATCACCTAAAGTCAGACGGCGGTCAAATTCCGCTTATTCAGGAGCCTATTTTGCCGTCGACATACGAACTACTGACACAGCAAAGTGCGGACATCACGACTGCTGGACTCGCTGTTTTGTTTGGCGTAGTACTGGTAATTGGCCTTGACTGGTTCGCGAAAAAAAGCGATGTCCAACAGGCCTAAGTCTCAGAACCGGTGGGTCAACATGGTGAGTGATAAGTTCGCGTGTGGAGTTATCACATTTATTCTGGTTGTCCTGCTAGCAGGATGTAGTAATTCAGGCACGGTTCCGGTTCGGGACGTTGGTCGAAATAACGTGGGTGAATTCCATCGCGTGCAAAAGGGCGACACACTGTATTCGATCGCGTGGCGTTACAATCTTGACTACAAAACACTGGCGGCAGCTAACAATATTAAGTCCCCCTATACCATTTATGTAGATCAGAAGATTCTGCTGCGTGGTCAGGTGCCTGCGTCAAAACGGAAAAGCAATAAACAGCAAGTCGTCAAGAAATCACCTCGCGTCGTAACAAAAAATAAAAATATTCAGAGCCAGGGGGAGTCAGGGTGGCAATGGCCTATTCGAGGTGAGGTAATCAAGCCATTTTCTCTTAAGGGTAATATTAATAAAGGAATTGATATAAAAGGTGTCGCGGGACAACGCGTTAATGCAGCAGCTGATGGCGTAGTGGTCTATGCCGGCGGTAACCTTCGCGGGTACGGAAAACTGGTTATCGTCAAACACAGCGATCGCTTCCTGAGTGCGTACGGTAACAACCAGGAAATTCGGGTGAGTGAGGGAGAAACGGTCAAGGCTGGGCAGATGTTGGCGAAAGTAGGCGCCAGTGCTTCCAACGTCGAAACGCTACATTTTGAAATTAGATTGAACGGCCGTCCCGAAGACCCGCTTAGGTATCTTCCTTAGCGCGGGATGGCCGTGTAAGACATCTCGGAAATGCTTGTAGGACATTTGCCACAGTCGAGCCCATATTTTATTTAACCTATTGAAAAATAAAAGATTAATTCTATATGGGTGAAATAGGTAGATGGTGTAGGAGGTTGCTTAACAAGGGTGTAGTACCCTATATTCAACCCACCTCGAAAAGGAATACGAGGAAACAGACTGGGCTACCACGGCCTGCACGGAAGCAAGGAAGGGATTCAAAAACAGGAAGCGATTCGCGGGTCGTTTCCTGTTTCTTTTTGGGCTTTCGGAATGGGCCCGATTAAACCCGGTTATCTTTCAAGATGGTCAAGTTTTCCTTTAACCTCAGCCCATTCCTCGGCGTCATCCAAAGGTTCTTTTTTCTCAGTGATATTTGGCCAGGTCTCGGCTAGTTCAGCATTGAGTTCAAGAAAGACCTGCTCGTCTTCAGGTAGTTCATCCTCTGAGAATATCGCATCTACCGGACATTCCGGTTCACACAATGCACAGTCGATGCATTCGTCAGGATGGATAACGAGGAAGTTTGGACCTTCATAGAAACAGTCCACCGGGCAAACTTCTACACAATCGGTGTGCTTACACTTAATGCAGGCGTCACTCACCACAAACGTCATATTTCAGATCCTTTTGTTACAAATAAGTTGTTAGCTGTTACTTATAGCGGTGTAGGGCCGCCACTGAGAAAGACAGCATTCTAGCAGTTTTTGCACGACGCACAATATCAGCCATCGTCGTCAAGTTCTCCTTTCAGCCGGTAAATTAGGTCGAGTGCTTCTCTGGGTGACAGGTTATCTGCGTCGACCTTGGCAAGCTTCTGTTCTAGCTGTTCAGAGGGTTGGCTGAATAGCTCGGATTGTTGCGGAGGACTACTCATACCGCTCGACTCTAGTTGATGCAGCTTTTGCTGTGCGAGTTCGATGACAACGCTAGGTACACCTGCGAGTCTGGCGACCTGAATACCATAACTCTGGCTGGCGGGTCCTTCGTTCAGTGTATACATAAAAATTATCTGGTCATCGAATTCCTGAGCAGTCAGATGTACGTTGTATGTACCTTCCAGTATGTCCGGCAGGTTAGTCATCTCAAAATAATGGGTGGCAAACAGCGTTAATGCTTTGACCTTCTCACTCATATGGCAGGCCGAAGCCCACGCGAGAGACAGACCATCAAAAGTCGATGTGCCCCTGCCTATCTCATCGAGCAGTACCAGGCTTTTTTCAGTGGCATTGTTGAGGATCATAGCCGTTTCGGTCATTTCCACCATAAAGGTAGACCTGCCGCTTGCCAGATCGTCGGATGACCCAATTCGGGTAAAAATTCTGTCCATCTCACCCACGGTCGCAGCGTCAGCGGGTACAAAGCTGCCGATATGAGCGAGAATAACGATCTGTGCTGCCTGACGCATGTAGGTCGATTTTCCGCCCATGTTTGGGCCGGTGATGATAAGCATGCGGCGGTTCTGGTCCAATACAAGGTCATTGGCTACGAATGGGTCTGAAAGCATCTGCTCGACCACCAGATGTCGACCTTCGCGAATATCTATAAGGGGTTCGTCGGACAATTGAGGTCGGGTAAGTCTTAAGGTAATAGCTCGCTCGGCAAGATTGGTGAGAATGTCGAGTTCGGATATAGCAGTTGCCGCCTGTTGAAGTGTTGCAAGCTCGCCCAGGAGAGTGTCGAGCAGGCCCTCATAGAGTTCCCGTTCTCGCGCCAATGCTCGGGACTTGCTGGACAATGCCTTGTCTTCGAATGTCTTAAGTTCGGGAGTAATGAATCGCTCAGCGTTCTTAAGGGTCTGTCGCCTGACATAATGGGCAGGGGCGCCTTCGGATTGCGCTCTGCTGACTTCGATGTAGTATCCGTGCACCCGGTTGTACCCGACTTTAAGTGTCGATAACCCTGTCTTTTCTCTCTCCTCGTTCTCTAACTGGACGAGGAAGTCTGCCGCGTTCTCACTGATTCCACGCAATTCATCCAGGTCCTCGTCGTATCCCGGCGCGATGACACCGCCCTCGCGAATGACCACCGGGGGATTGTCGACGATAGCGTTCTCTAGTTCAGACGTGGTCGCCGGCAAGGGAGGGCAGAGTGCTGCCAGTTCTTTGATCCTCGGTACCTGAATATCTGAGAGTAGCTCGTTGAGTGAGGGTAACGCCAAAAGTGAATCTCGAAGTCGTGCCAGATCCCTCGGCCGTGCTGAACGTAGTGCTACCCTTGCCAGGATTCTTTCGATGTCCCCGATCTGCTGTAGATGTGGCACCAGCATTTCGTAAGTATAGTTATCGGTTAAATACTCAATCGCATCCATGCGGGCTTCTCTCTGACTACGATCTCGAATCGGGCGATTGATCCATCGTTTAAGCAGGCGACCTCCCATGGCCGTTTGGGTGTTATTCATCACATGGAAAAGTGTGTTGTCGGTTTCCCCTGAAATGTTTGTATCGAGTTCCAGGTTTCGTCGAGAGGCGGCATCGATGATTACAGCGTCATCTGTATTCAAAAGTCGAAGCGGCTGGATATGAGGAAGTTCGGCTCGCTGGGTTTCTTTCACGTAGGCCAGCAGTGAACCCGCCGCTGCGATCGCGAGTGGTTCGTCAGCACAGCCAAACCCACTGAGATCTCGGGTTCGATATTGTTTGGTCAGTGTCTTTTCTGCGCTGACCAGGTCGAACTCCCACGCAGGTCGTTGACGGTTACCTACATGATCTGCCACCGATGGAGGGTATTCGACAGCATCTGATGTTATAAGCTCAGCGGGACGTAAACGATTGAGCTCGTTGACCAGTGATTCTTGATCGTCCAGTTGCTGAAGTTCGAACCTTCCGCTGGCGAGATCAAGTATAGCGAGGCCCCAGGTTCCACTATCGCCAGTGATACAGGCTATTAGGTTGTCCTGATTGGCATCGAGAAGGGAGTCTTCTGTCAGTGTGCCTGGAGTAACGACGCGCACTACCTGTCGTTCCACCGGACCTTTTGCAAGAGCGGGATCACCGATCTGTTCACAGATCGCTACAGATACGCCTTGTTTGACCAAACGAGCGAGGTAAGAATCGACGGAGTGGTAAGGGACACCACACATTGGTATGGGCTCGCCTGCGGATTGGCCACGCGAAGTAAGGGTGATGTCGAGAATGTCGGCGGCTCGTTTAGCGTCATCGAAAAAGAGTTCGTAGAAGTCGCCCATGCGGTAGAACAACAGTTCATCGCCAAGAGTAGCCTTGATGCTCAGGAACTGCTGCATCATGGGTGTATGCGTTGATGCGTTCATTGCGGGACAGTTTACTTAATTACAGGTACAGCAGCACAGGACCGAAATAAGAAAAACTAAAAAAGAATTTGGCGTTTTTCAGATTATATGGATAATACTGTACATATAAACAGGCATAGTTATTTAGACAGTAGTGGGGCAGCAGGCATAGCGGGATAGATAGCAGCTGAGAGTAGCGGGATAGCAGCTGAGAGTAGCGGGATAGCAGCTGAGAGTAGCGGGATAACAGGCCTAAAAGAACAATTATTTAAACGTAAAAGAGGAAACCATGGATAACGATAATAGCAATGGCAAGGGCGGCGAGAATAACGGTGAGAAAGATAAGGCACTCACCGCCGCACTATCCCAAATAGAGCGTCAGTTCGGTAAAGGCGCAATGATGCGACTGGGGGACGCGCCTCAGGAGCAGATTCCTTCAATCTCGACTGGTTCGCTGGGGTTAGATGTCGCTCTTGGAATTGGCGGTCTCCCTCGCGGCAGAGTGGTTGAAGTATTTGGGCCTGAGTCTTCTGGAAAGACCACCCTCACCCTGCAGGTTGTAGCCGAGTGTCAAAAAGCGGGAGGCACCTGTGCCTTTATCGATGCGGAACATGCTTTGGATCCTCAATATGCCCAGAATCTGGGTGTAAATATTGATGATCTGTTGGTTTCTCAACCGGATACGGGCGAACAGGCACTGGAAATATGCGATATGATCGTTCGCTCGGGTGCAGTCGATGTGGTTATTGTGGATTCTGTTGCGGCGCTTACGCCAAAGGCTGAGATTGAAGGTGATATGGGCGATCACCATGTAGGGCTACAGGCCAGGTTGATGAGCCAGGCACTTCGAAAGATGACAGCGAACATCAAAAATTCCAATACCCTGGTCATTTTCATCAATCAGATTCGCATGAAGATTGGCGTTATGTTCGGTAGTCCGGAAACAACGACAGGGGGTAATGCTCTTAAGTTTTACTCTTCTGTACGCCTGGATATTCGTCGGATTGGCGCTATCAAGGAAGGTGATGAGATTGTTGGTAATGAAACCAGAGTCAAGGTCATAAAAAACAAAGTGGCGCCTCCCTTTAAGCAGACAGAATTCCAGATCATGTACGGCACGGGCATCTACCGTTTAGGTGAGATCATTGATCTTGGTGTCCAGGAAGGCCTGATCGACAAGGCTGGCGCCTGGTATAGCTACAACGGTGACCGAATTGGTCAGGGTAAGAAAAATGCTGCTGCCTACCTCAATGAGAATCCTGCTATGGGCGCGGAAATAGACAAACTATTACGTGCAAAACTGTTGGGTGACACAGATACGCCTGAAGAGGAAGTCGATAATGTCACTCCAATTAGTGGCACATAGTATTTAGCGGTACATAGTATTTTTTCGGAAAATACTTGATGCAAGAAACTTCAATTCGCCGCGCCGCAATGGACTTGTTGGCGCGTCGAGAACACTCTCGTACCGAGTTGTATAGAAAGTTGTTGCGACGCTTTCCGTATGATTCCGAGCTGATTGAGAATGAGATAGAAACCCTTAACGGTGAAGGCCTGCAAAGTGACCTGAGATTAGCAGAAGCTTTTGCGCGCAGTCGTGCGAACAGAGGCCAGGGGCCTGTGAAGATTCGTGCGGAACTTCGGGGCAAGGGTGTTGCTGATTCTGATATTGAGACAGCCTTCACTCACTGCAACACCGATTGGTTTGAGCAGGTGGCCCTTGTCGCGCAGAGACGTTTTGGGGATGAGCCACCGGAGGATGCCAAAGAGCGAGCCAAACGGAATAGATTCCTCCAGCAGCGCGGATTTTCATTCGATGAAATCGGTACGCTATATTAGTAGTGATTCTTAAGATATTGCCTGTAACAACGTGAACATGGTTTCTGTGAAGGAATTTCGGTATCTTAGCGACCTTGTTTCTCCCAAGTGTTAAGAGTGTCACATTTGAGCTTACCTATGGATAGCCGTGTTTTTTTTGCCATGTTAGATACCCCCCTTGGATAGTCGGGAGCTACGACAGGCTTTTTTGGATTTTTTTGCCAGTAAGGGCCATCAGATCGTGGAGTCATCCTCGTTGGTTCCTGACAACGACCCTACACTACTGTTTACCAACGCAGGTATGGTGCAGTTTAAGGATGCGTTCGCTTTACGTGAGAATCGGGGTTATACGCGAGCGGTAAGCTGCCAGAGGTGTATGCGTGCAGGCGGACAGCACAACGATTTGGACAACGTAGGTTATACGGCACGCCATCACACATTTTTCGAGATGCTGGGTAACTTTTCCTTTGGTGATTATTTCAAGGAAGAAGCCATAGCTTTCGCGTGGGAGTTCTTGACTGAGGTGATTAAGCTGCCACCAGAAAGACTCTGGGTGACGATTCACACCGATGATGATGAAGCGTTTCGCATCTGGACCGAAGACATAGGTTTCGATGCGAACCGAGTGACCAGACTTGCAGATAACTTCTGGCGAATGGGAGATACCGGTCCTTGTGGACCAAACTCGGAAATTTTCTATGATCATGGCCCTGAAATCCCTGGCGGCCCACCGGGATCACCGGATGATGAGCTCGATCGCTATGTGGAGATCTGGAACCTGGTCTTTACCCAGTATGACCGTGCGAAAGACGGTACGCTAACGCCACTGCCCAAACCATGCGTTGATACAGGCATGGGCATGGAGAGAGTATCGGCAATACTTCAGGTCGTACACGACAATTATGATATTGATCTGTTTGTGCAACTACGAAAAAGCATCGCGGAAGCATTGGATCGATCAGATACTGAAGACCCCTCCGTTAAAGTAATCGCGGATCACATTCGTGCTGCAGCATTCCTTATCGCTGACGGTGTTCTGCCGTCCAATGCCGGGCGTGGCTATGTGATGAGGCGGATTATCCGTCGTGCGTTACGTCACGGGCACAAGCTGCAATCCAAGGGGACGTTTTTCCACAAACTGGTTGATCCCCTGGTGGATCAAATGGGAGATACGTATCCACTACTTGTAAGCACGCAGGATCAGATTAAGAAAATCCTGGAGAAAGAAGAACATCAGTTTAGCGAGACGCTCGACCAGGGTATGAAGATCCTGGCGGAAGCCATCGAGGATCTGGACGGTAAGCAGATCCCCGGGGAAGTTGTTTTCAAGCTATATGACACCTATGGATTTCCGACTGACCTGACAGAAGATATTGCGCGAGAACGTGACCTGACGTTGGACATGCAGGGCTTCGATCGAGAGATGCAGCAACAAAAGGAGCGAGCTCGTGCCGCCAGCAAATTTGCTGCTGAGGAGTTAGCGCAGCTCAATCTTGACTATCAAACCGAATTCACCGGATATGAAGCATTGGACGGCGAGAGTAATGTCCTGGCCCTGTTCAATGGAGAGACTTCAGTGGAATCCTGTGCTGAAGGAGATCAGTGCGTTCTGGTAGTTGATAGCACACCATTTTATGCAGAGTCAGGCGGCCAGGTAGGAGATATAGGTCGCTTTTATGGCAACGGTGTATCCGTTGATGTGAAAGACACGGTAAAAGACGGTGAGACTTTCGTGCATAAGGTGGAAGTTACTGATGGCACCGTTAATGTGGGCGATCTGCTGAACTCAGAGGTGGACGCTGATCTTCGCGGTGCAACAAGACGCAATCACTCTGCTACACATCTTCTGCATGCCGCGTTGCGAGAAGTGCTGGGTGATCACGTGAACCAGCGTGGATCACTGGTTGAACCGGAACGCCTACGCTTTGACTTCTCCCACTTTGATGCAGTCACACCTGATGAGCTTCGTCAGATTGAAAGGCGAGTTAACGAGCAGATTCGCCATAATAGTGAGATTCAAACCGAAGTCATGGGTATTGATGAAGCACGTGCGTATGGTGCCATGGCACTGTTCGGTGAAAAATACTCAGAAGAAGTTCGAGTACTTACGATGGGTGACGGGTATTCCATAGAGCTATGTGGGGGGACCCATGCCAGCCGTACTGGGGACATCGCGGTTTTCCAGATTATTGATGAGCATGGAATCGCATCTGGTGTGAGACGAATAGAAGCGACTACGGGCGAGCATGTGATAGATCGCATGGAAAGCCTCGGCGAAACGGTGCAGGTGAGCAAAGAATTACTGCGCGCGGATAAAACTGGTGAGGTTGTAGATAAGCTGAAGCAACTGATCGAGCAAAACAAACGCCTCGAGAAGGAAGTGTCGCAACTTAATATGAAGCTAGCTAGTGGTGCGGGTAATGATTTTTCCGACGCAGCGGTGGAGATAAAGGGCGCAAAGCTGATTGTCAGTCAGCTCGATGGGGCGGATGCCAAGTCCTTACCCGGCGCGCTGGACCAACTAAAAAACAAGGTGGGCTCCGGTGCCGTAGTGCTTGCATTAGTGGGTGATGGCCGCATCAGTCTTATTGCGGGTGTGACCAAGGATCTAACCGACAAACTTAATGCGGGAGAACTGGTTAACTTCGTGGCCAATCAGGTGGGTGGTAAAGGTGGTGGCAGACCCGACATGGCTCGAGCCGGTGGAAATGATATCGAAAAGTTACCAGAGGCCCTGAATAGCGTCGCAGCATATGTCGAGGAGCGGCTTTAATCTCCCTGGCAGGTTCACTTTTAGCTGCATTCTCTTTAAGATGCGCACCCCGTAACTAAGGTCAAACAAATGTCTTTTGTGGTACAGAAGTTCGGCGGGACTTCAGTAGCGTCTGTCGATCATATTGAAAATGTTGCCAGGAAAATCATGGCAGCTCGCGAGCGCGGTGATCAAGTTGCGGCGGTAGTATCTGCTATGGGCGACCAAACCGATAGACTAGACAGTCTAGCAAAGGAAGTTGGCTTCAATGGTGAGGGCTCCAGGCGCGAAATTGATGTGCTGTTGTCGAGTGGTGAGCAGGTCACTATGGCGGTACTTTCGATGGTATTGATGAAGCTTGGTTGCCCCGCGAAATCGTTCACCGGGAGGCAAGCGGGCATATTGACGGACTCATCTCATACTCGTGCTCGAATTCAGAGTATTGATACCGAGGCGTTACGTTCATCCTTGGACAGAGGAGAGGTGCCGGTGGTAGCGGGGTTCCAGGGAATAGATGACGCAGGTGATATTACGACTTTTGGTCGAGGTGGTTCTGATACTACTGCGGTAGCTCTGGCCGCAGTGCTGGGGGCAGATGAGTGTCAAATATTTACGGACGTCGAAGGGGTCTATACGACGGACCCGCGTGCGGTAGATACGGCGCGGCTTATGGAGCAAGTGACCTTCGAAGAAATGCTCGAACTGGCCAGTCTTGGGTCTCGAGTACTACATTCGCGGGCAGTTGAATTTGCCAGTAAATACCAGGTCCCACTCCGGGTCCTTTCCACCTTTGAAGATGGCCCAGGTACGCTAATTACTAAAGAGGATTCAAACATGGAACAGCCCATCATATCGGGTATTGCGTTCACGAGGGACGAGGCGAAGCTCACTGTTCTTGGTGTTGAAGATGTGCCGGGAATAGCCTGGAAGATATTGGGTCCAATCAGTGAGGCAAACATCGAGGTCGACATGATTTTGCAGAATGTCGCCGCGGATAACACCACTGATTTCACTTTTACCGTTAGTCGGGAAGACTATGAGGAAGCCATGGACATTCTTGGAAAAGTCGCCAATGATATACATGCGCGCGAGGTGACCGGTGACAATAAAATAGCGAAGCTTTCAATGGTTGGCGTCGGGATGCGCTCACATGCGGGCGTGGCTAGCAAAATGTTTGAGGTATTAGCGGAAAAATCAATTAATATTCAAATGATATCGACTTCTGAGATTAAGGTTTCGGTAGTTATTGGCGAAGAGTATATAGAGTTGGCAACTCGCGCATTGCATTCGGCCTTTGATTTGGAGGAACAGGGTATTAAATCCTAGCGGCGCAATCGTGTTGTGTGTCGAACAAGGAATGTAATTACAGGAGTGTAAAATGCTTATATTGACGCGGCGAGTCGGTGAAACACTAATGATAGGCGATGATGTAACGGTTACCGTTCTAGGTGTTAAAGGCAATCAGGTGCGTGTTGGAGTAAGTGCGCCGAAGGAAGTGGCCGTTCATCGAGAAGAGATATATCAGCGCATTCAAACTGAAGGCGACGAACCAGAGGATGAGTCGCAGTAGATGTTGGAATATCGTACCTATTGCAGGAACAGGAAGGGCTTTTGGGGCAGAAACTAGTTGGGTCTCATAAAACCTAACATCGTGCCTCTAGTTTGTTTGCAAGTTATTGTTTTCTTGACCATTTCCTTTGGAATAACGTACCTATTGCAGGAATAATAAGGGCGCTTGGGGCAGAAACTAGTTGGGTTCCGATTCTGAACCTATCCCAGCCCTCAGCACTCCCTTAAGCGCATCTCTGGCGTTCCGATTACCCTGGACTACTTCGTAGACTTCTTCGGCAATCGGCATTTCAACGTTGAACTGCTCGGCCAATGCCATAACGGCAGGCGCGCTCTTAACACCCTCTGCGACCATGTACATATCTGCAAGGATCTCATCCATGCTTTTGCCGGAACCCAGAGCGACGCCAACGTTTCTATTTCGGCTCTGCGCGCTGGTACATGTTGCGACCAGGTCCCCCATACCCGTTAAGCCTGCGAATGTTTGCGGTTCTCCTCCCATGGCAGTACCAAGTCGCGAGATTTCAGCGAGGCCGCGAGTTATTACAGCAGCGCGAGCGTTATCACCGGCGCCGAGGCCATCACCAATACCGGCCGCGATCGCGATGATGTTCTTCAGCACACCACCCAGTTCACAGCCAATTACATCGTGGTTGGTGTAAACACGAAAGAGTCTGTTGTGAAAAATCTTCTGTAGGTCATTAATTATTGTTTGATCTTCCATTGCCAGCACGCTGGCTGCAGCGAATCCGGCGATGATCTCGCGTGCCAGATTTGGGCCAGTAAGTATTGCGCGAGGATTATCGGGTAACACTTCCTGAATGACCTCTGTCATCCTCATTTGGGTATCTAACTCGAGACCCTTAGTAAGAGAGACGATAGGAACGTCTCGATTTACATCGTCTTTGACTTCATTGAGGATACTTCGGAAGGACTGCGATGGAATGGCGATCACTAGCACGTCCGCTTGACTGACTGTGCCGTGTAGATCGCTCGTGGCACTTAGTTTCCTGGATAGCGCAGCTTCGCCAAGATATCTGGAATTAGTATGTTTGTCGTTGATTTCCCTGACGGTATCGTCGTTTCTGGCCCATAGCAGTGCTGAGGCATTTCGCGCCACAAGGGAGGCAACCGTGGTTCCCCAACTACCGCCCCCGAGAATACCTACATTGCTATTTCGCATATTTAGCAGCTAATCGTTTAGTAGCTAATGGTTGTCGCTAGTGTCTTCCACCGACCGTTTTCTACAACGGAGAGAATGGATTCGTTAACCCCATTGTGGTCGTCCGGACCAAAAGCAACCTTATAACCGAAAATATCCGTATAGTCCGTGATCCCTTCCATGGCTTCTATAAACGCTTCTCGAGTAAGGTTGGGACCGGATTTTTCCAGGGCAAGCACGATAAGATCTGCCGCACGATAGCCCTCCATGGCCGGTAGTCCTGGTTCTTCGCCAAAGCGGTCTTCATAGTCGGCCCACCACTTGACCACCGCTTCTGGTAGATCATCATCCTTATATAGTTTTACCATGTGTACAAAGCAGTGGTAACCCTCGGCAGCGCCGCTTTCCTGGTCTGCGACCACCTGACCATAGGCGGCATTCTGACCCACGAATGTCGCGTCGAAATTCATTTTTCGTGCGGTCTCAAGCACAAGAATCGTATCTCTGTGTACCGTACCCAGATAGACGACATCACATTCCGCATTACGTAATTTGATGATGCTGGCGGTGAATTCAGTTTCTGTCGGTTTGTGTGCTGATACCGCAACCAACTCCTGGCCAACTACCGCGAGCTGATCCTGGACTGCTTCCAGAATCTCCTGTCCGTAGTCACTGTCATGTGCGATAACGCAAGCCTTCTCTTTACCCCGTTCAGCAAAATACTTTACCCCGGCACGAATCTCGTCGTAGTAGATTCCACGTTGCGTAAATTTGAGATCATGGTGAGGTTCACCCATGGCGCGCGCACCTGTAAGCGGGAACATGTTGGGGACTCCCGCTGCCAATTGCTGGGTGAGAACAGCGTTGTTGGTCGGCGTCCCAACGGCGAGTACCATCGCGAAGATCTTGTCACGATTGATTAACTTGTTCGCAGCCTGGATTGCACGCGGAACTTCGTAACGGGTATCTTCAACGACGTGCCTGATCTGGCGTCCATGAATGCCCCCGGCAGCATTGACGTCGTCGAATCGCATTCGTGCGCCGTTGATGGAGCCGACGCCCCATATGGAAGCCCCACCGGAGAGGTCAGAGTGCGTCCCAAGGACAATCTCCGTATCGGTTACACCGGTCACGATAGGCGCTTCTTGCTCATTTTTGGCCTCACTGGCGGGTCCGCTATCGCCACCGCAGGCAGCGAGTGTCAGTATCGTGCTTAGTAGAACCACTTTAAACATTCTTTTCTCCGTAACCTGTGACGTGACTAATTCTCATAACTCATTGCTCGTTTCTCGGTACGCGGTAATCAGTATTCGGTACTCAATACATCGCGTCGATCATGTCGATGTATTTTTCGTTGACTACTTTGCGTTTCAGTTTCATTGTCGGTGTCAATTCTTCATCTTCCGGGTCGAGTAACTGGTCAATCAGCGAGAACTTTTTGATCGTCTCGACCCTGGCAAATTTCTTGTTCACCCGTTCGATTTCCTGCCAGATCAAATCCTGGACTGCTGAAGTGTGACACAAGCTGGTGTAATTAGTGAACGGCACGTCGTTATCCTGTGCAAACTTGGTCACGTTCTCCTGATCGATCATAACCAGGCAGGTTAGAAAAGGGCGCTTGTCACCGACCACAACAGCATCAGAAATAAAGGGTGAGAATTTCAGCTGGTTCTCGATCTCACTTGGGGTGATGTTTTTACCCCCCGCGGTAATAATGATGTCTTTGATACGATCAACGACATAAACGTATCCATCATCATCGATTCGGCCAACGTCGCCCGTGTACAACCAATCCTGTTTGATAGTCTCTGCGGTCTTTTCCGGGTTGTTCCAATAGCCTTTTATCACACCAGGACTTTTAATCATGATCTCGTTGTCTGCGGACAACTGTACGTCAGCGTGATCGCTGGATCTGCCGACACTACCTATTCGTAGTTGGCCAGGTACGTTTGCGGTCGCAAGTCCGGTACATTCCGTCTGTCCATAGACTTCATACATCGGTTTACCCAGGGACCAGAACCAGTCAATGAGTTCCGGCGCGATAGGCGCGGCGGCGGTGGAAAGCAGACGACAGCTGTCAATTCCCAGCAGTCGCCTGATATTTTTGAGTACAAGTTGCTCGGCGGCAAAGAATAGCAGCTGTAAATGCAGAGGAGGGCGTTCACCTTGTTTGTGAAAGGTAGCCACACGCTCTCCTAACGCGATCGCATGTTGATAGGCGAAGCGACCAAGTGCTGTGCCTTCCTTCAATTTGAGGGCGACGGTACTGAATTTTTTTTCCCACACCCGTGGGACCGCGAAGTGCAGCGTTGGCGAGATCTCCTGCAGGTCCTGGTTGAAGGTCTCGACGTCTTCGACAAGGTTAACCACCGAATAGGATTCTATGAGGAGCGCGATGTAAAACAATCTTCCGGCGACGTGAGCCATGGGCAGAAAACCCAGCTGCTCATCCTTTGGGGTGAAGTTATACATGCGCTGCATGGCGACCATCATGTAGAGGAGATTGCGATGGGAAATCATCGATCCTTTTGGAGGACCAGTCGTGCCGGAGGTATATGTGAGCAACATGAGATCTTCCGGTTCCGCAGCACTAATCTCTTGTTCCCATTGATCCGGGTGTTCCTGAGCGTATTCTCTACCCAGTGCTTGCAAGGATTCAAAGCTAATGCACATCTCATCGTTTAGGTGTCGCAACCCTTCCATATCGAAGATGATGACTTTTTCTAAAGTCGGCGTTTGTTCCCGTACTTCAAGTACCTTATCCAGCTGTTCTTCGTCTTCAGCGAAATAAAACCTGGCACCACTATCGTTGATCAGGTATTCGACCTGATTGGCCGCATCAGTTGGATAGACCCCGTTGGTAACACCACCCACACCCTGTATGCCGAGGTCCGCGAATAACCACTCCTTGCAGACTTCTGAGGCAACAGAGCAGACGTCTCCACGGGTCAGTCCAAGAGCAAGAAGCCCGAGTCCGGTATATTGTGCGGCTTCACCGAAATCATGCCAGGTGTATTTATTCCAGATGCCGAAGTCTTTCTCACGCAATGCGACCTTGTCAGGGAATCTGGCGACACGATTCCAGAACAGTACTGGGACGGTGCTGCAACCATCTATGCTGACTGTAGGAGGTGTCTGACTTGTATCTACGCTGTGTTCTGTCATATCAGCGCCACGTTTTGCGGTGTTTCCAGCGCCGCCTCCCCCGCACACCTTCGTCTTTCATGCCGAGATAGAACTCCTGGATATCAGTAGCTGTTCGTAACCTCTCGCAGGTGTCTTCCATAACTATGCGGCCAAGCTCCATGACATAACCGTAGTCCCCGATATCCAATGCCATTTTGGCGTTTTGTTCTACCAGCAGTATGGTCATCTGCTGCTCGGTATTCAGGCGTTTGATGATTTCGGTAATTTTATGCACCAGGCGAGGCGAGAGCCCCAGTGAAGGCTCATCTAACAACATGAGCCGTGGGCGCAGCATCAGTGCCCGGCCGATTGCCAGCATTTGCTGCTGGCCACCTGATAGAAATCCGGCCTGCTGATGATGTTTCTCTTTTAAGATTGGAAAATATTCATAGACGGTATCGAGGTCCTGATCCACGTCCCCATCACTGCGTGAGAAAGCGCCCATCTTCAGGTTTTCCGCCACCGTAAGGAACGGAAATACCTCCCTGCCTTCGGGAACGTGTCCGATCCCCCGTCTCGCGATCTGATCTGGATCCTGCTTCGCAATTTCCTGGTCATCGAACTTGATTTTTCCCTTTTGCGGGTCCATTGCGCCGCAGATAGTTTTTAACACGGTGGTTTTGCCTGCACCGTTCGCTCCCAGTACAACGGTTATCTGGTTTTCCTCGATCTGCATACTGATACCGCGGATTGCCATAATAGGACCGTAGTAGGTTTCGATATTGGTCAGTTCAAGCATACTCATGGTCAATCCCCCAGATAGGCGCGGAGTACTTCCGCATTGGATTGGATTTCCTGCGGGCTGCCAATGGCCAGACATTTGCCGTCGGCTAGCGCCATTACCCGATTCGAGCTTCGCGACACGAGATTCATGTCATGTTCCACCATGATGATAGTGACACCAAGTTCTTCGTTTATGTCTTCCAGCCAGAATGATAAATCTTCAGTCTCCTCAGGGTTAAGTCCGGAAGAGGGCTCGTCGAGCAACAAAAGCTTTGGCTTGATGCAAAGGGCCCGCGCGACCTCGACCATCTTGCGAACCCCGTAGGGAAGGTTGCCGATAATCTGATCTCTATAACGTTGCAGATTAAGTAGATCAATAACGTCCTCTGCCTCCCGGCGGAACTGAAGTTCCTGACGTCTGACTCGGGGGGTGAAGCAAAACTCACTCAATAGGTTGGTCTTTCGATAGACATGTTTGCCTATCAGCAAGTTGTGTAGAACCGTTTCGTGCTCGAATAACTCCGTGTTCTGAAAGGTGCGAGCGATACCGAGTTCCGCTATGTGATGTGCTGGGGTGCGCGTGATGTTTTCATCGTCAAAACAAAGTTTTCCAATGTCGGCGTCGTACAACCTGCTTATCAGGTTGAACAGGGTCGTCTTACCCGCGCCGTTGGGTCCGATAATACTGAATACTTCGCCTTCGACAACGTCGAATGACACCTGTTGTACGGCGAGGACGCCGCCGAAGCTGAGAGACATATCTGTCATTTTCAGCAGGCTCATCGTAAACGCTCCGTACGCAGATAGGATTTCTGGCGCTGATGGGTAGCCTTGCGATACAAAGGAAATTCTTCGAAATAGTGGCGTATCTTCAGCCAGCGACCGTAGATGCCGAGAGGTTCGTAAATCAGAAACAACACCAGGATCAACCCGAATATGCCAGGTTCGAGTCCCGGGATCTGACTGATCTTGGTCGGCAGGTAATCCCTCATGAGGGCGATAGCCTGGGGCAGAAACCCGATAAAAAACGCCCCGTAGATGACGCCGTGTAATGAACCCAAGCCACCAACGACAACCAGGATTAGCAGTTGAATTGATATCAACAAGGTGAATCCATCGGGTGCCAGATAGCCAATCTTGTGAGCCAAAAGACACCCGGCAAGGCCTGTAAAACCAGCTGAAATAGCAAAGGCGAGCGTTTTGGTATAAGCCAGGTGGATACCCATGCTTTGAGCCGAAATCTCCGAATCCCTGATGGCACGCATGGCTCGACCCGTTGGTGAGCGCAGCAGGTTTAACGCCAGTAACAGGCAGATGATCAGGATGGCGAGACAGAAAAAGTAAAATGACAATGCGTCGTGGATGTCGACACCAAAGAGCTGGGGTAATGGAACCGGCATACCACGAAAGCCGCCTGTCACCGATACCCAGTGGGTTAATACCTGCTCAATGATGATGGCAAAAGCCAGGGTCGCTACTGCGAGGTAAATACCGGTCATGCGAAGCGCAGGTATACCAACCAGCCCGCCGATCAGCGACGTGAATAGCGTCGCGCTGATTATTGACGGCAGTAGTGGCCACCCATGCGTCATCAGGTAGGCGTGCGTATAGGCGCCGATTGCTAGAAATGCTGCGTGACCAAGGCTCACGAGACCCGTATATCCCACCAGCAACATAAGGCCAGTGCCAGCGATCGCATAGATGAACACCATGGATAGTTCGCCAACGTAGAAACTATCGATAAAAAAAGGCAGGCCGAAAACTGTCGCGAGCAATAGTCCATACCAAAACACCTGCCCGCGATGCTTAAAGAGCTGGATGTCTTGGCCGTAGCTGGTTTTTCGTATGAAACGCATGGCTAGTTTTTGTCCACAAAGTCCTGATTTTGCGCGAGGAGAAGCGACATTCCAAAGGAAATTGCTAAGAAAAAAATTACTTGCAAAGAAACTAGAGGCACGATGTTTAATTTCCGGACAAGAGCATAACTAGAGTTAAACCTTCTTGCGCTGCATGGTGGCAAAAATACCTTCCGGTCTGATGAGCAGCATGAGTAGCAATATGACATATGCAGTGACATCAGAGAAGCCCGGCGGCAGGTATAAACTGGCGAACTGTTCGACAATGCCAATGATCAGACCACCCACGATGGCACCGGGCAGGCTGCCGAAACCGCCAACGATCGCTGCAGCGAATGCCTTGATGCCGATGAATCCCATCAGTGGATCAATTAGTGAAACAGGCGCGACCAGAATGCCGGCAACCGCGGAGATGGCGGCAGAGAGCGCCCAAACCATCGAATAGATTCGTTTTACAGGAATACCAACGTAGTACGCGGCGAGTTGATTCTGTGAAGCCGCCTGCATGGCGATACCAAGTCGTGAGAATTTAAAGAAAACGAATAGCAGGCTACATAACAGTGCGGTGCCAGCGATGATGACCAGATTCTCGTAGCCGATAATAACGCCCGATACATTGAAGACACCGCCTGTATAAGGCGCTGACAGTGATTTTGGTTCGCTGCCCCAAACAGCACCCGCAATGGCTCGTAACAGGAAGCCGAGACCAATCGTCAGCATTAACACGGAAAAAGGAGGCTCACCAATCATCGGGCGCAGGACTACTCGTTCAAGGAGCGCACCACAAATTGCCATGCTGACGATCGTTGCGGCGACCGCGAGGAAGAAGTTCAATTCAAGGATGCTGATGAACGTAAACGCGAAGAATGCGCCAAGCATCATGATTTCACCTTGAGCGAAATTGACCATCTCGGTTGCTTTGTAGATGAGTACAAATCCCAGCGCAATTAATCCGTAGACACAGCCCTGTGAGATGCCACTCAAAAGAAGTTGAAATACTACTTCCACAAATACTCGTTATTCTTTCTGTACATGCGCCGAAACTATCACAGCATCAACCTCTAACCAAACAAATGGTAGGTGAGGAGATTCCGTTGCCAGGACCATCATGTAGCAAGACTCGCGTAGGGTTCGTTTGCAGGATCGAATGGCAGTGAGTCGCTCATTGCAGCAGGTCAAGGACGGTAGGTAAACGCATAAGGTCCTGGTCTGAGTGCTTTGTAGGCCAGGTTTGCCCAGTGGCAGATGTTCTTGCGCGTCTCTCGCGGATCAATCACCTGCTCGATCTCAAAGAACTCAGCGGAACGAAATGGTGACCTGACGCGGTTGAGGCGTTCTTTTATCTTTTCGAGATGCGCGTCGTAATCTTCCGCTTCAGCCAGTTCTGCCTTATAGCCGACTTCGATGCCGCCTTCTATGGGCAGTGAGCCCCAGTCTCCTGAAGGCCAGGCGAAACGGAAGTGGTGCGAACCTGGTTTGGTATTGGCCGCACCGGCAACACCAAAGGCCTTACGTACTATGACACTACAGAAAGGGACGGAGGCCTGGCCAAGCGCTGCGAGGGCCTGGGAACCGAATCTAATGGTGGCGGTTTCTTCGGACTGCTTGCCGATCAGGAATCCCGGGCAGTCGACCAAATGCAGGATTGGCAGATGAAAAGTCGAAGCGAGATCACATAGTCTAATTAGCTTGCGGCAGGAATCCGCGGTCCAGGCGCCGCCATACACCATGGGGTCCTCTGCGAATATGGCGACCGGAATACCGTCCAATCTTGCCAATCCGGTGATAACGGATTTACCCCACTTCCGACCGATCTCGAAAAAACTATTCTTGTCGACGACCGCCTCGATGACCGTACGCATCTTGTAAACCTTTCTTGCGTCTTTGGGAATTACGTTTAACAGGGACTCTTCAGCTCTGCTGGTGGGGTCATCGCATTCGATTCTTTCCGGAATCTCGTCGACACTGCTGGGCAGGTATGACAAAAACGATCGCGCCATGGCAAAGGCTTCTTCTTCAGAGTTCGCCTCGTCGTCAATGGCACCATTGCGCGTATGAATTTTGCTTGCGCCCAGTTCTTCCTTGGAAACGTCGCCAAGGCTTGCCCAGTCCACCAGTGCAGGACCCGCTATCATCATCTGCGCCGTGTTCTTGACGATCACCGAGTAGTGCGCGGTCGCCACCCGTGCTGCGCCTATTCCAGCGACCGAGCCAAGCGCAAGAGACACTGAAGGAGCGACGCCAAGATGACCCACGATCGTTTCCCACCCCCCGACTTTGGGGATATAGGTTCGACCGGACATCTCGATGGTTTTTACAGACCCACCGCCACCCATACCATCAATCAGGCGAATGTGAGGCAGGCGCAATTCATTGGCCAGACCCTCTGCCTGCATTCGTTTGCCAGCAATGGAAGCATCCGCGGAGCCTCCCCGGACTGTGAAATCGTCACCAGAGACGATCACTGGTTTACCGTCAATTTCTGCGGTACCAAAAACAAAGTTGGATGGCATAAAGGATTTCAGATTACCGTCATCGTCGTACTCGGATACCCCAGCGAGCTTGCCGACCTCATGGAAGCTGTCTTCGTCCACAATCAGGTTTACTCGTTCCCTGACGGTCAGTTTGCCAAACTCGTGCTGACGAGCCACCTTATCGTCTCCGCCCAGTTGCTCGGCGAGCATGCTTCGATGGCCCATTTCTTTAATTTCTTTGTCCCAACTCACAATTCGAATCCTGTATTTCTCAGGGGCGCCATAATAGCAACAATTGACTGATGTGGTTTTGGGCGGACTGTTAGACGTGATCCACCAGGGTCCAATTAACACCACAGATTTCAATCGATTCGAATCTTTTGTAGGCGCCAGGGGCAGCCCACAAGTCCACACCCACGACACCGGTTTTACCATCTGCGCCTGGCTCAATGAACCTCATCGTCTGGCCATAGGCAAGCTTGAGGGTCGTGGGCTCGTCAGGGTCAATCGAACAACCTGCATCCAGACCATTCATCCATCGCTGGCAGACTTCTTCGGGATCATCTCCTCGAGGTGCGATCTCCACTGCCGCAAAACCCGTGGTAACGCCGCCATGAGGGCGCGCGTCTACGCCGTTTTGCCAGGTATTGCCCGCGGGGTGGTAGGTTCCCTTGTTGTTCGGAAAATCTACCTGACCTGGCCAGTTCTCCTGAATTTCAGCGAGCGTGCCAAAGTCCTTCGGGTGGAACTGAACGTTGATGCCAGAAACCGTGTCGGGATTCTTTGGTAGTGATTCACCCAATATATAGGGTCCCGATTCGACCCCGGCAAGCCCCAAGCCTGGTGCGCCAGGACACACGTTCCACGAGCCGGAGACGATCCCTGTTCCTGATCCTTGCGCTTCCATCGACCGGGAGGCCGCCGCGACGTCCGGGACCTGCACAATTGCCATATAGCCGCAGTCTCCGTTTCGCTCAAGCAATCTGGTTTGAGTCGTGGACTGTTGCCATGCCATATCCGAGGGGCATACTGTTTCGAGAAACGAATCACCCAGTCGAATATGTGTGTTGGTAAGTATGCCACCTGCAGCCATCCGAGGATCGCGGAACACAACGGACGCGTCGAACGCAGCGCTGAGAACGCTGGAGGTCCATTCAAGATCACGTGCGAGCAGACATATTTGGCGTAGGCGTAGTGCTGGATTAACGGTCATAAAAGCTCCTGGTGCTAAGGTTTAGCCCTTCTAGTACACTCTTCATGAAGTGAAAATAGCACTAAGGAAGAGCGTTGTTAAAGATTTACTATGTTCCTGGAACCCGTGCGATCAGGCCGGTTTGGCTTTGCGAGGAATTGGGCATTCCCTATCAGCGCGAGGAGATTAGTTTTGAACCAGAGTTCCGGTTTGGTTCTGAATGGAGAAGTATTAATCCGGTGGGCAAGGTACCCGCGATGCACGATGGTGATCTGACCTTGTTCGAATCCTGTGCCATGGTCCAGGTTATCCTCGACCGATACGGAGACGGTCAACTCGAGCCCGAAAAAGGTTCGGATGATCACGCATTGATGCAACAGTGGTCCTGGTTTGCGGAAAGCACGCTTGCGAGACCTGCCGGTGAGATCGTTAATCATCATCGAGCGTTCGGCGAAGAAATAATGCCGAAAGCGATCGCAGAAATGGAAGGTCGTGTTCGACTGTGCCTGGAAGCGATCGACGACTGGATGGCGGGACGCGAGTTTTTGGTGGATTGCGGATTTAGTGTCGCTGACATCAATATGGGTTACTCGCTGCATCTGGCGGACAGGTATGTCCCCTACGACGATTTGCATAATGCGAAAGCCTATTTCGATCGTTTGGCAGCCAGACCAGCTTTCCAGAGGGCAATTAGCTGATGTCGGGAAATACCGATGCCAGACCAAAACTCGGTATTTCCAGTTGCCTGCTGGGCAACGAAGTACGCTACGATGGTGGTCACAAACACAACCGGTATGTTACGCAGACGCTGGGCAAGTATTTCGATTTTGTTCCTTTCTGCCCGGAAGTCGCCATTGGTCTTCCGACACCAAGATCGCCCATTCGTTTGGTGGGTGAAGGAGACGCCATCCGCGTTCTCGGTACTGACGATGCCTCTCTGGATTATACGGAGAAACTGAAAAGCTACGGGAATCGCGTTGCTGCATCACTCGATGACTACTGCGGCTATATCGTAAAGAAAGATTCCCCGAGCTGCGGCATGGAACGGGTCAAGGTCTACCAGGAGAAGAAAGAGGCGCCGCCGGTTAGGCGCGGTAGCGGCATGTATACATCGGCAGTGATGGAGTCACGGCCTGAGTTGCCTGTCGAAGAAGAAGGCCGTTTGATGGATCCGGGTTTGCGAGAGAATTTTGTTATCCGCGTGTTCACACTATTCCGTTGGCGCTGTGTGGTGCAAGAAGGACTGACGCCGAGATCGTTAGTCGAGTTCCACACGCGGCATAAGTTCCTGCTGCTGGCGCATCATGAGGCGACCTATCGGCAGCTTGGTCCGTTGGTCGCCAAGGCAGGAATCGGTGATCTTGATGCGCTGGCGAATGAATACATTGTCACCTTGATGCAGGGACTGTGCCATGTCGCAACGCCGGGCAAGCAGGCGAACGTGCTCATGCACATTATGGGTTTTATCAAGAATCGGATGACGGACGAGGATAAGACCGAGATGCTGGATCTCATTGAGATGCATCAATCCGGGTTGGTCCCGGTTATTGTCCCGATTACGCTGATGAATCATTTCCTGCGCCGTTATCCTCACGAATACATCGACAAGCAGTATTTTCTGGAGCCACACCCTAGAGAACTCATGCTACGTAATCATATCTAGCAAGCAGGCTAGTCGTCTTCGTAGTCTGCCGAATGCAGTGCTCTTTGGCGCGTGTTGCTAAGTGCTTCTGCGAGTGCCAGTTCTGCTTTTCCGTGATCCTTGGTCGGACGAGGCAGGTATTCGAAATGGTGATAGTTGTCCTCACCCTTGACCAGGATTGCTCGATCACCGGCTACCTTTGTCTGTTTTACGTCGGTGGCGCAATAACGAAGTACCATGCCGATTCGCCGATCATCCGTGGTGTTTGGATCCGAGCCGTGAATCACGCGGACATGGTGTAAAGACATTTCTCCGGCCTTAAGGGGGGGCATGACCGTTGAAGCCTCGTCGATAGTGGTCTTGACGACCTGCCCACGAGAAAGGAGATTGTTCTCTGTAAAGGTATCTTCCTGCTCAAATAGTGGACCATTGTGGCTGCCGGGAACGAACTTCATTGGACCTGTTTCTGGTCGGGCGTCGGAGATAGCGACCCATGCTGTGACGACATTGTGCGGTTCGAGACCCCAATAGGTGGCGTCCTGATGAAAGGAGACGAAATCTGGTCCGGGCTCCTTGATAAACCAGTCCATAGACCAAAACAGCACGTTCGGAACCAGTACGTCCGAAACCGGATCGACGATGCGGGGATTGTGTACAAGGTCCTAGGCCCACTGGGTGGTGATGGGTAAACCAAAGCGACTAGCGGACCTATGGTCAAAAGGCTGTTGCTCGATAGCTTCCAGCCTTGTTCTTAGTATTCCCGCCTCATCCAACGAAAATAGGGGCAGAGGTGACAGGAATCCTTGTTCATGGAACGCTGCAATCTGCGTCTGTGTGAGATGGGTGTTCATCGTTTACCGTAGAATTCGAACACCGATAGTTGCGCCAATTCCAGGTGAGCTGTATCCGAAAACCTGCTCGTAACTTTCATCGGAAACATTTTCTAACCTTGCCATTAGCGTCACGTTGTCTGAAAACTCGTAATAGCCTGACGCGCTGACCAGCGTAAATGCGTCGAGTACGACCCGTTCCTGAAATGGCGGGAAGGGTGGGAAAAAGTCATCTGTCTGTTTACCAGTGTGACTGATCACAAGATTAATTCCGCTGTGCGACCACCGATAGTTAAACGCAAGTGAACCTGAATGTTCTGGTCGTCTGACCTCGGATACCTTTCCCGCGGCGCTTTGCTGATTGGCATCCAGATAGGTGTAGGTGGCGCGTAGATCCCAGGGCCCACCAGACTTGTATTCCATCTCTAGCTCAAATCCGGATCTATCTGACTCACCTTCTATATTGGCGGAGGTGAATCCACCGGTAGCAAAATCGTACACGAAACCATTGATTTCGTCTTTCAGGTTAGCGTTGAAATAGGTCGCAGCAAGGTCAAGCGATTCATCCATTAGCGAGCTTCGTACTCCTATTTCCCACTGATAAGAAGTCTCGGGATTGAGATCGGGATTTCCAATGAAATTGGTAAAGAATCCGAACCTTTCAGTAAAGGTGGGATTTTTCACGCTTTCGCCCAATGAACCATACAGCGTGATCTCATCGAGCTTGAACGCACTGGTTATGCGCCATGAATCTGCATTCTTGAACTCGTTGTTGTGGTCTCGTCGTGTGCTCGCGGAAACATGTAGGCGCGTACCATCGTACCGGTACTCAGCGGCGACGCTATTCGTATTCTGATCTTCATTTCGATTGGGATCGCCAAAGAAGGACACAGGACCTCGTTGTTCATACTTTTCGGTTTCTCGCTCCACCAGAAGCGATAAACGATTTGCAGCGTTGTAGTAATTTACTTGGTACCTCAATGCGTCTCTCGTGGCACGGGTAATGCTGTCTATCGGATTATCATTCTGTGTTTGGTTGTCAGTATCAGTCCGCTGAAGACCAAGTCGATGATCAAATTTGTCATTGATGGTGTGTTTAAGGCTGATTCCGGTGTACAGATATTCGGAATGAGTTCTATAGTCGGCATCCGTAGGCAATCCGGTGACAAAAAAGTCGGTTGCGTCATATTCGCTGGTCTTATCGGTGTGGCGAGCCGTATATTCGAATGAAAGGTTGTCACTTGCATCAAATCTGCCCGATAAACCAAGTGTTAGGTTATCTAGCCCGTCGTTTTCCGAGCCAGTGCGGGAAATATTGGTGCCGTCAGTTTCGAGATAATCTGCGGTAAATTTCGCTCGGTTTTTCAGCGTCTTGTAATTACCCGATAGCGTCGCTTGCCTGGTAGAGAAGGATCCCATCTGAACGCTACCTTCAAAACCGCTGGATGCTTCAATGGGAGTGGTAATGATGTGGACAACGCCCGCCATCGCATCGCTTCCCCAAAGAGCACTCTGGGGTCCTCGGACTATTTCTACGCGTTCTATATCGCTGACTGTAATTTGACTGAAGTCGAACTCGCTCCCTTGTGCGGGATCGTTGACTTCAATTCCGTTAATCAGGACCAGCATCTGATTAGCTTCGGCGCCCCGGACGCGGAGCTGGCTGATTGCCCCTGATGAACCCTGTTGGCTAATCGCGAATCCGGGAATTTCCCTAAACAGAGACTGCAAAGAATTAACATTTCGATCAAGAATATCTTGCTTCGAAATAACGTTTATGGAACTTCCGGAATCGTCCACCTTGATCGGTGTCGCGGAAACGGTAATGGTTTCTAGTTCTTCTGCGTGTATTAAGCAGCTTACGAAAAGCGCGTAGCACGCACATACAAATCGGTAGGACATCTTATCCTCCACACTCACACCCGAATGATGACATAGTCATTAGTGGACCGAAGCAGGATATATAAGCGTCAGCTTACCGCCCGCCGCGGTGCTTGTTGCTGATAAGGCCGGTCTCCGGACTCACGAGTATTTGCACTTGATTCACCTTCCCATGCTTAGCACAGTGGTTTAGGATCAGCGTCCTTGAATCAAATTCCTCGTCTACCGTTGCGGGGGCAGCGCCAGATTTTGACTGGCTTCCCGTTTCACCCTGTTTAAAAAATCCGCGTTGCAGCGGAGCAGGGCACCTTAGTCAGGTAAATTCATCTTAGGAGGTGTTCGGATGTAGGTCAATCTAAGTTGCCTAAATCAGCTCATATCTTAGTCGACGACCATTAATGTTTGACATCAGGCCAACCCACTCATGGTCAGTTGTATACCAAAGGTCAATTTCCAGCTTGCCGGCTTTTAGACGATAGCGGTTAGTTTCACGGTCGACGCCGCGGACGTTTATCGTGTCCCTGCTTTCGTCGATTATCTCAATAGGGGTGTACTCGCCGGTTTGAGAATTCAGCAGTCTGCTTTGATCAAGCAATCTCGGGTCCCAGTAGGCGAATGTCATTGCGCACTCAGGCAGTACCGCGTTCTGAGAATCGCTGTCCTTGAATCGAGATACTTTTAAACCATCGTCGGAAAGTTCTCCGATGACAGAATAGGAGCGCCCATTGACGCTGGTTTCAGATTGAATCTGTTTAATACAGCCGGCTTGCCATTCTTCCTTATTCAGATGTCTATAGTCGTAAGCGGTAAAGAAAAGGAATTTGACCCTGAAGGCTGCGTCTATACTGACATGGTTACCTTCTTCGGAAATCGTAAAGTTGTGATATCCGATCTCGTTATCATCCAGGTATACCTTGAACTGGTAGTAGTCATTTGCCTGGATAGCATTTGTGTAGCCCAGGCTCAACAAAAAAATAGTAATACGAATAAGTGTCATGCGTACGCCCCTTCATTGGTTACCGGAAAACCATCGAGTCGCTTTGCGAGAATCGCTAGCATCGGCATCAAGAGTGCCCAGCTAACTGCAATAACGGCAAGGGTGTGGAATGTGTCGGGGAAGCTGACGCCACCGAGTTTTGACCCGGCGAAGTAGGTTATTGGACCGAACAATAACCCCAATATTGCGGCGAGCATCATTCGTCCATGCAGCCAGCGCAGGGATAGGTTCAGCGTCGTCGCAAACAATAGCCACATGGCGAGAATCCAATACGGTGGTAGTCCTTCAAAGACAATTCCATTGACGTAAACCATGAAGCCCAGTTGTACCATTGCGGTTTCCCAGGCGATGCCGGTAAGAACGACGAAAAATAGCATCTGTAATTCTTTGGTGAGCATTGGCGTGAAGAACAGATGAGTGCCAACCGCAGTCAACGCAAACAGCAGTCCCATCAAGGCGACGTCATTGACCGCGCCCAATACACAAACGAGCCAGCCAATTTGGAATAAGACGATGTTGACTGTGATGTGGGCTATGCGTGGCATGAACTGCTGTGCTGGACTGTTATAGAAGGGATACGTGCTTCGGGGGAAAATGGATTACGAAACGGTGCGACGTCGCCCTGTGCCCTTGAAAAGGGGCTACAACGCCGCCAATCGATCGGTGGGCCGGCTAGGACCATTCGTCGGTTACAGGTTTATGGCAGTAGGCGGCCAAGCAATAATGGCTAGCAAACCCGGTCGAGGTAAGGAGCCATTCGTCATGATCAGACGTGTCATCGCTGGAGTCTTGATTTCCCTATTGTGCGCAACTGCCGCTACTGCAAATCCTGGTCAGGCTAGTGCATGTAGTATCTATGATGGTGCTGCCTTTGGACTGTGCAACGCATTTTGCGAGGCGATGGATTGTGAAGTTGGTCACCAGGGGAAAGCCTGTGGCCGTGTATTGGGCGAGTTCCAGAATGAAAATGGTGGTCTCCCGATCTGTATTGATGAAGACGGTGACGGCGTCGCCGATTCCAACGACAACTGCCCGTCGACCGCTAATTCCGGCCAGTGGGATGATGACGGCGATCAGGTTGGCAACCTCTGCGACAACTGTCCTTCTACGCAGAATCCAGGTCAGGAAGACGCTGACGGCGACGGAACCGGTGACGCTTGTGCGGCTGGCACAGGCAGTGTCGACCCCAATGATCCCTATTACGACCGGTTTGAGGGAATTGGATTCGATAATGCGTGCCTCAACGATAGTGATGCCATGGTCGGTGGATGTTCTGGGGAGGTGTGTGCAGTAGAACCAGTCTTTACTACCTGTGAGTTGCTTCCCTACCTGCCGCCAGGAAATTGCACCTGTAACGACGGTACCGCGGGGTGGACACTACCGTAAAGTCGCAAAAGTGTTACCCATGTCTCCGGTATAAGGTGTTACCTATGTAATCGGTATACACCTTTCTGGCGGAGAGGGAGGGATTCGAACCCTCGATGAGCTTTTAACCCATACTCCCTTA
>CAJWQG010000033.1 GCA_913045175.1 uncultured Gammaproteobacteria bacterium
TCTGGCGCAAGTTGTCAGTGTGTCCATGCCAGCAGAGCGCTACATGAAAGCAAAACGGCCTTAGCTTGTAAAGCTTTGCAGCCAGCATGTTGATTGCTTTCTTGTTTGTTTTTTAGAGACAAAATATCTATGATGCTGCTAGTTCAGGTGGACAGGACAAATTGAGAAAAAATTCCGTGAAGAATGACAAACGACCCATCAATGTGGGCATTTCAGACCTCCTTGTCTTCCGTTTCCCGATTACTGCGATTTCATCGATTACTCATCGAATTGCTGGTGTTGCGCTTTTCGTTGGAATTGCGTTTATGTTGTATGCCTTGCAACTTTCGCTAACGTCAGAGCAAGGTTTCGATAGCGTAGTTTCCGCCATCAAATCACCTCTTGGTATGCTCGTTACCGTTGGCTTGTTGTCCGCTCTGTCTTTCCACTTTGTGGCTGGAATCAAGCACCTGTTCATGGACTTGGGTATGGGTGAGACCATTGAGGGTGGCGCATTTGCGTCCAAACTGGTGTTTCTATTTTCAGCGATTCTTATTTTCCTTTCTGCTCTCTGGGTGTTCAGCTAATGGTTACGCAGGTTACAAGTTTAAGTAGAAGCGGCGTATCTGACTGGCTCATACAACGGGTGTCAGCGATTGTGGTTGCTCTTTACACCGTCGTACTGTTGGGCTGGATATTGCTTGCCGGAGACGTGAGTTACGCCGCGTGGCGTGAGCTGTTTTCAAGTACCTGGATGCAGGTGTTTACACTGATTGCATTATTAGCAACCTGCGGTCACGCCTGGGTTGGTATGTGGACCATTGGGTCAGACTATTTGCGTAGTAGAACGCTTGGGCAAGGCGCAGATGCTTTGCGTTACGTGTATCAAATCGTGTGTGTTTTGATTCTGCTGGTCTATCTTGTCTGGGGCGTGAAAATTCTGTGGGGAAGCCCATGAGTAGTGTTCCAGTTCTTGAATTTGATGCGATCATCGTAGGCGGGGGCGGAGCTGGTATGCGCTCTGGTCTTCAGCTTGCGCAATCAGGATACAAAACAGCGGTACTTTCCAAAGTGTTCCCTACGCGGTCACATACGGTGTCTGCTCAGGGGGGCATTACCTGTGCAATTGCCAGTGAAGACCCTAATGACGACTGGCGTTGGCATATGTATGACACCGTAAAGGGCTCTGATTACATTGGTGATCAGGACGCAATTGAGTACATGTGCAGTGTTGGCCCAGAGGCGGTATATGAGCTTGAGCACATGGGGCTGCCATTTTCCCGTAAAGAAAACGGACGCATCTATCAGCGACCGTTCGGTGGCCAATCGAAGGATTTTGGAAAAGGCGGCCAGGCGGCACGAACCTGCGCGGCAGCTGATCGTACGGGTCATGCGTTGTTGCATACCCTGTATCAGGGCAATCTAAAAGCGGGAACTGTATTTTTTAGTGAGTGGTTTGCAGTAGACCTGGTTAAAAATGCCAAGGGTGCTGTCGTAGGCGTTACCGCTATCTGTATGGAGACCGGTGAGATCCGCTACATCAAGTCGAAGGCAACGGTCCTGGCCACTGGTGGTGCCGGCAGAATCTATCAATCCACTACCAATGCTTTGATGAATACGGGTGATGGGACCGGGATGGCGCTACGTGCGGGCTTCCAGGTTCAGGACATCGAAATGTGGCAGTTTCACCCGACGGGTATCGCCGGTGCGGGTGTGTTGGTCACAGAAGGCTGTCGGGGTGAGGGTGGATACCTTATCAACAAAGATGGTGAACGCTTTATGGAGCGTTACGCGCCGAATGCCAAGGACCTGGCGGGTCGGGATGTTGTTGCTCGCAGCATGGTGCTTGAGATCCTCGAGGGTCGTGGCGCAGGAGAAAATGGCGATCACGTCTTTTTGAAACTTGATCATCTGGGTGAAGACATTTTGCATTCCAGATTGCCGGGCATTACCGAATTATCTAAAACGTTTGCACATGTAGATCCGGTCAAAGAACCAATTCCCGTGGTACCTACCTGCCACTATATGATGGGGGGCTTGCCCACTAATGTTCACGGGCAAGGACTCATGGTTGATGAATCTGGAAACGATCAGGTCATTGAGGGGTTATATGCCGTAGGAGAGGCCGCGTGTGTCTCTGTACATGGTGCTAACCGACTCGGGGGCAATTCTCTGCTGGACCTGGTTGTTTTCGGTCGATCGGCCGGGATACACATTACCGATGCGCTGGCATCTGGTGTTGATCTGCAGGATGCGGCCGATGAAGACATCGACGGTGCATTACAGCGATTAAATCGATGGAATGAGTCAGATAGCTCAGGTGAGGGTGTTGCTGCGCTAAAACGAGAGTTACAGAGCTGTATGCAACTCAACTTTGGCGTTTTTCGTAAGGAAGAAACTATGCAGGCAGGTATTGCTAAGCTTGCGGAGCTTCGAGAGCGGATCAGCAAAGCGAGCCTTCCAGATAAGAGCAAGGCGTTTAATACTGCCCGGTTTGAGGCACTAGAGCTTGAAAACCTCCTGGAGATCGCCGAGGCAACTGCTATATGCGCTGAAGGGAGAAAGGAGTCTCGCGGTGCCCATGCAAGGGAAGACTATCAGGATCGGGATGATGAAAATTGGCTTGCGCACTCGATATACGATCCAGCGACTCGGCAATTGCGTAAACGTGATGTTAACTTTTCGCCGAAAGGCATAGATGCGTTCGAACCAACTGAAAGAACTTATTAGGAAACCCATGTTAGTCAGTGTTTATCGATACAACCCGGAACAGGATTCGGAACCTTATATGCAGGATTTCACCCTGGAAATCCCGGGGAACCGTGACCTGATGGTATTGGATGTGCTGGAATTGCTTAAGGAATCAGACGCCACCTTAAGCTATCGCCGTTCATGCCGCGAAGGGGTCTGTGGTTCTGATGGCGTTAACATGAACGGAAAGAATGGTCTGGCCTGCACTACGCCACTGTCAGAGGTGGTGAAGGGAGATAAGCTTACCGTAAGGCCTCTGCCGGGTTTGCCGGTGATTCGTGACCTTGTTGTCGATATGAGTCAGTTTTACGATCAATACGAGAAGATTAAGCCGTATCTGATCAATGATGAAACGCCTCCGACCCAGGAACGGCTGCAGTCTCCCGAGGATCGGGAAAAACTGGATGGCCTCTATGAGTGCATTCTATGTGCTTGTTGTTCGACCTCATGCCCTTCATTCTGGTGGAATCCTGATAAATTTGTCGGTCCGGCTGGCTTGCTGCAGGCCTATCGATTCCTTGCGGACAGCAGAGATACCGCAACTGAGGAACGACTGGCTGACCTGGAAGATCCGTTCAGCGTGTTCCGCTGCCGCGGCATCATGAACTGCGTCAGTGTCTGTCCCAAAGGGCTAAATCCAACTCGGGCGATCGGACATATCAGGAATATGTTGCTCAAACGAGCAATATAGGTACGCTCAGCTAGCCTACACATCATCTAGCCTCTCTGGCTGGAGCCCTAAAATAGGTACTGATTTAGGATATTGTCAGTACAATCAATGTTTTTCGACTGTCCAAGGCTCAGGTTATGGAAGACAGCATCATGGAGCGCCTGTGGCGATCGGGGCATATTTCCGGAGGAAACGCGCCCTACGTCGAGGAGCTGTATGAAAAATATCTGGAGGATCCGGCGGATATCCCAGATCAGTGGCGTAGCTATTTTGACACGCTACCAATCGTTGAAGGTTCCCTATCTCCTGATATTTCCCACAAGACGATCCAGAATCATTTTTTACTGTTAGCTAAAAATCAGGCTCGTGTTGCCCCTGTTTCAGCCAGCAGCATTAGCGCTGATTACGAACGCAAGCAATTTGCTGTCAGTGAATTAATTAACGGTTATCGACGACGTGGTCATCTGAAGGCAAACCTGGATCCGCTTGGCCTGGTCGAAATGCCTGAAGTACCCAAGCTGCAGCTTGCCTATCATCACCTTTCTGACGCGGATCTCGATACCCAGTTTCAGGCCGGGAATCTGTTTTTCGACGGAAAAGATGCGGCGCTAAGGGACATCATTGATGCGCTCGAGGCGACTTATTGTGGTTCCGTGGGCGCAGAGTACATGCACATCACCGATGAAGCAGAAACCATGTGGGTTCAGCAGCGGATGGAGAGTGCTCGTTCTCAACCTTCCTTTGGTGATGGTGTAAAAAGAAGGCTTCTTGATCGTCTGATCGCAGCGGAAGGGCTGGAGAAGTATCTCGGCACAAAATATCCGGGTACAAAGAGATTTGGCCTTGAGGGAGGAGAAGGCTTTATTCCTTGTCTGGCAGAGCTGATACATCGAGCGGGCTCCGCCGGCGCGAAAGAAGCTGTCATTGGTATGGCCCATCGAGGTCGGATTAATGTGCTGGTTAATCTGTTGGGTAAGGATCCAGCAGATCTGTTTGACGAGTTTGAAGGCCGCTACGAACCCGGTTTCGGTTCAGGTGACGTCAAATACCATCAGGGCTTTTCATCGAACCTGATGACTCCGGGTGGCGAAATGCATTTGGCCCTTGGCTTTAATCCGTCGCATCTGGAGATTGCGGCACCGGTTATCGTCGGTTCGGTTCGGGCGCGAATGGATCGCAGAGATGATGCGATGGGCGATAAGGTATTAGCGATAAATGTCCACGGTGATGCATCTTTCGCCGGGCAGGGTGTCGTCATGGAAACCTTCCAGATGTCACAAACCAGAGGCTTCTATACGGGCGGGACGATTCATGTGGTTATCAATAACCAGATCGGCTATACGGTAAGTAAGCAGGAAGATGCGAGGTCGACGCGCTATTGCAGTGAAATTGCCAAGATGGTGCAGGCACCCGTTTTCCATGTGAACGGGGATGACCCGGAAGCGATTCTGTTCGTGTCTCAGTTGGCCCTCGACTACAGGATGGAGTTCAAGAAGGATGTTGTGATTGACATCGTGTGCTATCGGCGTCGAGGTCACAACGAAGGTGATGAACCCTCGATAACCCAGCCGATCATGTATCAGACGATCGCGAATCATCCGACGACGATGAAGATCTACGCCGAAAAGATTATTGCTGAAGGTGCCATTGAGAAGGGAGAGTTTAATAGGCGTATAGAGGCCTACCGGGATGCCCTTGATGCTGGAAATGCAGTTGCCTGGGACTACTTGCAGGAGCCGGATACGTCACTATATGTTGACTGGAATCCATACCTGGGTCACTCCTGGGATACGCCTGCCGATACGACCATTTCTGCAAGAGAAATGAAGGCGTTGTCTAGCCGAATGGATGAGTTTCCAGAGGGGTTCGTGTTACAACGCCAGGTGGCAAAGATCGCTGAGGACCGGCACAAGATGGGTGCAGGAGCGCTCGCCGTGAATTGGGGATTTGCTGAAGTGATGGCCTATGCAAGCCTGCTCGCGGAAGGATTCGCCATCAGACTTACTGGTCAGGATGTCGGCCGAGGCACGTTTTCACACCGTCATGCTGTGTTCCATGATCAAAAGCAGGGGGGTACCTACATACCACTGCAACACATCGCTCCGGATCAACCGCCATTCATGCTCTACGATTCGTTTCTTTCCGAGGAAGCTGTTCTTGCGTTTGAGTACGGGTATGCCCAAACGAGTCCGGGGATACTCGTTATCTGGGAAGCACAATTTGGTGACTTTGCGAACGGTGCTCAGGTCGTGATTGACCAGTTTATTTGCAGTGGCGAGCACAAGTGGGCAAGACTATGTGGTTTAACGATGTTGCTGCCCCATGGCTATGAAGGTCAGGGGCCCGAGCATTCTTCTGCGAGGCTGGAGCGTTATCTGCAGCTGTCAGCAGAGCACAATATTCAGGTATGCGTTCCAACGACACCGGCGCAGATGTTTCACCTGCTGCGACGTCAGGCTATCCGTCCCGTACGGAAACCATTGATCGTAATGACTCCTAAAAGCTTGTTGCGACACAAGGAAGCAACTTCCACGATGGAAGAGCTGTGTGGTGGACCTTTCAATACAGTGATGCCAGAGATAGATCCTCACGATCCCCAGAAAATTACGCGAGTAATACTGTGCAGCGGCAAGGTTTATTTTGATTTGCTGGCCAAGCGGCGTGAAGATCAGCTGCATAACGTCGCGATCATTCGGGTTGAGCAGTTGTATCCATTCCCCGAGGCAGACCTGGCCGTACTGTTAGCGAACTATCCGGATGTAAATACCGCTGTGTGGTGCCAGGAAGAACCAATGAACCAGGGCGCCTGGTATAGCAGCCAGCACCATATTAGACGTGTCATCCATAGCCGATACCCCTCACTCTACCTACACTATGCGGGAAGAGAAGGATCGGCGGCGCCTGCCGCAGGTTACATGTCGCTTCACGTGCGGCAACAAGAGAACCTGGTGCACCATGCGTTATATGTAGAAGACCTGGATTAGATTCATCTTTAGGACGATAAAATGATCGAGATAAAAACACCTGTATTTCCCGAATCCATTGCGGATGGAGAGGTTGCTGCCTGGCGCGTAGCGGTTGGCGACGAAGTAAAACGGGACCAGATACTGGTAGATATTGAGACCGACAAAGTAGTGCTCGAGGTGGTTGCTCCTGAGGATGGCAAGCTGACCAAGATCACCAAAGACGTTGGCGAGACGGTGCTGACAGAAGAGGTGCTGGGTGAATTTGAACCTGGTCAGGTGGTGTCCGGTTCACCTGCCGATGCTGAACCAATAAAGGCAACTGAGTCCGAACCATCCGCACCAGAGATTGTCTCTGAAAAGCCAGCGGCGGCTGAGGCGTTGACCAGTCCTGCGGCGAGGAAGCTGGCCGAGGAAAACCAGATTGCTATTGAAACGATAGAAGGAAGTGGCAAGGGTGGCAGGGTCACTAAAGAAGACGTCTTGAAGGCCGTTGCTGCGGTGGAGAAGCAGGACGTGGCAGCGCCCGCTGCAACCCAGCAAGTCGCCGAGCCGCCATCTGTTCCAGGAGAAAGAGTCGAAAGGCGGGTACCAATGACGCGTCTTCGAGCGAGCATCGCTCGAAGACTGGTGGATGCACAACACACTGCTGCCATGTTGACCACCTTCAACGAAGTGGATATGCAGGCAATTATGGATCTTCGAGCGCAGTATCGTGACGCGTTCGAACAGGTCCACAATGGTACCCGGCTTGGTTTTATGTCCTTTTTTGTCAGGGCCAGCATCGAAGCACTGAAACGTTTTCCATCGGTTAATGCTTCAATAGACGGAAGCGATATTGTCTACCATGGATATCAGGATATTGGTGTTGCGGTGGGTTCCCCAAGGGGACTGGTGGTTCCTGTTATTCGTGAAGCCGATAGCCTTACTCTGGCGGAGATTGAAGATCAGGTTCGAGACTTCGGAATCAAGGCGCGGGATGGCGAGTTGTCGATTGACGAGATGACGGGGGGTACGTTTACCATCTCTAACGGTGGTGTTTTCGGCTCGCTTATGTCGACGCCCATTCTTAATCCGCCTCAGACTGGAATCCTTGGGATGCATAAAATTCAGGAACGTCCGATGGTCGTGGGTGGAGAGATCCAGATTCGACCCATGATGTATCTTGCACTTTCGTACGATCACCGATTGATAGACGGGTCCGAAGCGGTTCGTTTTCTGGTAACGATCAAGGATTTCCTCGAAGAGCCTGCTCGTATTCTTCTTGATATATAAAAAGAGATGATTTGATGGCAACAAAATTCGATGTAATTGTTATTGGTGGCGGTCCGGCTGGCTACCATGCCGCCATACGTGCCGCCCAGCTAGGTATGAATACGGCCTGTATCGACAAGTGGTTAAATCCTGCAGGTGCCCCGGCGTTCGGCGGGACATGTCTCAATGTTGGTTGTATTCCCTCGAAGGCGCTACTGGACGCATCGCATAAATATATTGATGCCAAAGAAGGCTTTTCAGACCTTGGTATTCAGGTGGCGGATATTGCTATTGATGTTCCGGCAATGATTGACCACAAGGCTAAAATTGTAGACAACCTTACCAAGGGTGTGGCTGGCCTCTTGAAGACAAACGGTGTCACTGCGCTCGAAGGGAGGGCCTCGCTGCATGCTGGCAGGAGTGTCGAATTCACACCTCACGAGGGTGAGACAACGACACTGGAAGCGGATCACGTCATCATCGCGACAGGATCTGTTCCCGTTGATATCCCACCATGCCCATTGATCGATGACATTATTGTTGATTCAACTGGCGCACTTGAACTGCAGTCGGTACCCAAGCGACTTGGCATCATAGGTGCCGGTGTTATTGGATTGGAGCTGGGTAGCGTATGGAGCCGCCTGGGATCTGAGGTTGTGATTCTGGAAGCGTTGGAAGAGTTTTTGCCGATGGCGGACAAGAACGTATCCCGTGAAGCGGCAAAACAGTTCAAGAAGCAAGGCATGGACATTCGGTTGGGCGCGTTGGTGACAGGTAGTTCGGTTAAGGGGAAAAAGGTAGAGGTTTCTTATTCCGATGCAGAGGGAGAAAAAACTGAAAAGTTCGACAAGTTGATTGTGGCGGTCGGCAGACGGCCCTATACAGAAGGACTGCTGGCGGTGGATAGTGGCGTTAACCTCGACGAGCGGGGCTTCGTTTTTGTCGATGACCATTGCAACACGGACGCGCCAGGCGTCTATGCGGTAGGTGACGTTGTTCGTGGTCCGATGCTCGCGCACAAGGGTATGGAAGAAGGCATTATGGTCGCAGAGCGAATCGCAGGCTATAAGCCCCAGGTGAATTACGATACCGTCCCATCGGTTGTTTACACTCACCCGGAAATAGCATGGGTAGGAAAGACCGAGCAGGAATTGAAAGCCAGCGGCGACATATATAAAGTGGGCAACTTTCCGATGGCTGCAAGCGGCAGGGCTATGGCGAGCAATGAAACCGTCGGCCTTATCAAGGTGTTGGCAGACGAAATGACTGATCGCGTGTTGGGTATCCACATGATTTGTGCACATGCATCCGAACTCATTGCAGAGGCAGCAATCGCGATGGAGTTTGAAACCAGTGCAGAAGATCTCGGTTTAACAATGTTTGCGCATCCAACGCTTTCAGAGGGTTTGCATGAAGCAGCGCTGGCGGTATCCGGTCACGCAATTCATATTGCGAATCGACGTCGGAAACAGCCCTGAGCTGGTATGGCTATAGACAATGAGTTTTAAGTATTAAGGACTGTTATGAATCTCCATGAGTATCAGGCAAAGCAGCTGTTTGCCGAATATGACTTGCCTGTTTCAAAAGGGATCGCTGTCGATACCGCCGATGAGGCCGTTGCTGCAGCAAAGGAACTTGGTGGTGACCGTTGGGTGATCAAGGCTCAGGTGCACGCTGGGGGCCGGGGCAAGGCTGGTGGCGTTAAGCTGGTGGCCTCCGAAGACGAGATCCGGGACTTTGCTGACACACACATTGGTACTAATCTGGTCACGTTTCAGACTGATGAGAAAGGTCAGCCCGTCAGCAAGATATATGTTGAAGAGTGCGCGGATATTGACAGAGAGCTGTATCTCGGTGCAGTAATCGATCGCTCCAGCAGACGCATTATTTTTATGACCTCCACAGAGGGTGGTGTGGAGATTGAAAAAGTTGCAGAAGAGATGCCAGAGAAAATTTTACAGGCGATTATTGATCCAGCGGTTGGCCCGATGCCATATCAGGGAAGAGATCTTGCCTTCCAACTAGGGCTTGAGGGAAAGCAGATTAACCAGTTTGCCAACGTGTTTATGGCGCTTGCTCAGTTATTCGAAGAACGTGACCTATCTTTGCTTGAGATAAACCCACTCGTTGTAACCGGAGATGGTGACATTCACTGTCTGGACGCCAAGGTGTCGATTGACAGCAATGCACTCTATCGTCAGAAGGCCCTTGCAGAAATGCGAGATCTTTCTCAGGAAGACGAACGCGAAAGCGAGGCCTCGGAGTTTGGGCTCAACTATGTTGCGCTCGAGGGTAATATTGGTTGTATGGTCAACGGTGCAGGTCTGGCGATGGGCACCATGGATCTCGTTAAGCTGCATGGCGGGCAACCGGCAAACTTCCTAGACGTGGGCGGTGGTGCCACCAAGGAAGCAGTAAGTGAAGCGTTCAAGATTATTCTCTCTGATAGCAATGTCAGTGCGATCTTGATCAATATTTTTGGCGGTATCGTACAGTGCAATATTATCGCTGACGGGATTATTGGGGCGGTGAAGGATGTGGGCGTTAGTGTGCCAGTGGTCGTAAGGTTCGAAGGTAACAATGCAGACCTGGGTGTTAGCACCCTTGCAGAGAGTGACGTAGACATCATTGCTGCCACAAGTTTGACAGATGCAGTTGAACAGGCAGTCAAGGCGGCAGGAGAAGCAGCATGAGCGTTCTGGTTAACAAAGATACGAAGGTGATTTGCCAGGGCTTTACCGGGTCCCAGGGGACGCTGCACTCTGAACAGGCCATAGCCTATGGTACACAGATGGTCGGTGGTATTACGCCAGGGAAGGGCGGGCAGACGCATCTGGATCTGCCGGTTTTTAACACTGTAAGAGAAGCGGTTGATGAAACTGGTGCTGACGCTTCTGTAATTTATGTGCCGGCACCTTTTGCAAAGGACGGTATTCTAGAGGCCGCTGACGCAGGCATTAAGTTAATCGTATGTATTACTGAAGGAGTGCCTACCCTCGATATGCTGCATGTGAAGGCAAGCATGGATGCAAGGGGCGTGCGGCTTATTGGCCCAAATTGTCCGGGAGTCATCACGCCGGGTGAGTGCAAGATTGGCATTATGCCTGGTGATATTCATCTGCCTGGGAAAGTCGGTATTGTGTCGCGTTCGGGTACTTTGACCTATGAAGCGGTTAAGCAAACCACTGATCTCGGTTTTGGACAAAGCACCTGTGTTGGTATTGGCGGAGACCCAATACCAGGAAGCAATTTTATCGATATTTTTGGCATGTTTGAGGAAGACTCGACGACAGAAGCCATTGTTATGGTGGGTGAGATTGGCGGTACCGCTGAGGAAGAAGCTGCTGATTTCATCAAGCAAAATGTCACAAAACCTGTCGTTGGATATATCGCTGGCGTAACAGCACCGCCAGGCAAACGAATGGGCCACGCTGGAGCGATTATCGCAGGTGGTAAAGGCACGGCCGATGACAAGTTTGCATCTCTCAGTGATGCGGGTGTGCATACGGTGAAGAGCCTTGCGCAAATTGGCGCGGCCTTGCAGGAGGCAACAGGTTGGTGAAGGGGTTGAATTTTTAGAATTCATCCCCAAGTCGACAGAAGATTACCAACTAGGAACCAATATGAGCGCCAAGGAAACTCTTGGGTTTCAGTCAGAAGCAAAACAGCTTCTGCATCTGATGATCCATTCTCTCTATTCCAACAAAGAAATATTTCTGCGTGAACTTATTTCAAATTCCTCCGACGCAATCGATAAGCTGAGGTTTGAAGGTTTATCGAATCCTGAATTGATTGTCGGCGAACTCGGTATTCGTATCGACGTTGATAAGGACGATAAAACCATCACTATTGCTGACAATGGTATTGGTTTGAGTCGAGACGAAGCCATCGAACACCTGGGTACGATTGCCAAGTCGGGTACTGCGCAGTTTCTTGAATCACTCACAGGAGATCAGCAAAAAGATTCTCAATTGATCGGGCAGTTTGGCGTTGGTTTTTATTCGTCATTCATCGTGGCCGATAGGGTAGTAGTAGAGAGTAGGTCGGCAAAGGCTGAAGCTGCAGAAGGTGTCCGATGGTCCTCTGCTGGCGACGCTGAGTTCGAAGTGGAGACCATTGAACGCGAGCAGGTAGGGACCTCTGTAATCCTCCATTTAAAGTCCGATGAGGAAGAGTTCCTCGATAGCTGGCGACTTCGAAATATTGTTAAGAAGTATGCTGACCATGTGTCGGTACCTGTGACGATGAAGAAGGAACCGCTGGGAGAAGAGGATGACTCGGCGGAAATGGAAGATGAGATCGTCAATACCGCAAAGGCGATGTGGACGCGATCGCGAAGCGACGTTTCCGATGACGAATACAAAGAGTTTTACAAACACATAGCCCACGACTTTCAGGACCCCATGACCTGGTCGCATAACAAGGTCGAAGGTAAATTGGACTACACCAGTCTGGTTTATATTCCTTCCAAGGCGCCTTTTGACCTGTGGCAGAGAGAAGCCCCCAGAGGCCTGAAGCTGTATGTGCAACGGGTTTTCATCATGGATGAGGCAGAACAATTCCTGCCTCTTTATTTGCGCTTTGTAAAAGGGGTGATCGATTCCAACGATCTCTCACTGAACGTGTCGCGTGAAATCCTGCAGAAGGATCCTGCGATTGATTCGATGCGCTCTGCGTTGACTAAACGCGTTTTAGATATGCTCGAAAAGCTCGCGAAGGACGCTGAGCAATACCAGGCATTCTGGGATGAGTTTGGGCAGGTAATTAAAGAAGGTGTTGCAGAAGATTTTTCCAACAAGGAAAAAATCGCTGGTTTGCTACGCTTCACAACTACGGAGTCTGAATCAGAGGTTCAGGCGCAGTCGCTAAACGAGTACGTTGCACGGATGAAGGAGGGTCAGGACAAGATCTACTATGTCACCGCAGAGAATCATCATACTGCAGTCAATAGTCCGCACCTTGAGGTATTTAAAAAGAAGGGCATTGAAGTTCTTCTACTTCACGATCGTATCGACGAATGGCTGATGAGCCATTTGACTGAATTCGACGAGAAGCAACTGCAGGATGTGGCACGTGGTGCGCTGGATTTAGGCGATCTTGAGGACAGCGAAGAAAAGGCTGAGCAAGAGAAGGTAGAAAAGGATTCTGCTGACCTGGTTGAACGACTGACCAAAACTCTGGGAGATGACGTGGAGGAGGTTAGAGTTACCCATAGACTTACGGATTCTCCCGCATGTCTCGTGGTCGCTGAAGATGACATGGGAATGCAAATGCGGCGCATAATGGAGGCAGCTGGGCAACAGGTGCCCGGCGACCATAAACGTATTTTCGAAGTTAATCCTACTCATCCACTGGTTGAAAAGCTGGGTAGTGAAACCGATGATGATCGATTCGCGGATCTTGCGATGTTGTTATACGATCAGGCTATGCTGGCAGAGGGAAGTCAACTACTGGAACCGGCTACGTTTGTGCACCGTCTGAATAAATTGTTGTTAGAACTTTCTCCCGGTGGCTAGCCAATATTGGGTTTAGGGACCAGAACTAACTAGGCTGTAGCCTGAGGCTTGTATGCGCTGCCGGTTTGTTGGCGCTCGGAGTTTTATCGTAAGTTACCGATAACAGACTCTAGTGCACGGCTAAACAGAAGGCCGTCACTAATAATTTTTACAGTACCTTCCATTAACTCCCTGGCCAGGCCCGCTTTAGTTTTCTCAACGACCTTGACGCCCTGTCTATTCACGAAGATGAATTTGTCGATCGCATTGATTTTGGCTGCAAGCTTGCAACGAGTGTTTTGTTCATCTTCTCCGAGAAACTCGACCCACATGCCTGCATTGAGTGAGTCAACCTGAGCCAGAAATGCCGACATGTCCTCTTCAGGCTCCTCGTCCGTCGATTCCTCTGCAGGCTCTTCCTTTGAGGATTCTGGTTGAACAGATTCCTGCCCGCTTGTTGCTTCTTGATGCACAACGTCGTCGATACTCTTTATGGTAACTGCAGGTTCCTGTGGGCTCGATTCCTCTGCTAATGCCTGTTGCTGAGCGAGTTCCAGGGGAAGGATACCCTCATCTTCTGCTTCTGCTTCTACTTCTACTTCTGCTTCTTGCTCCTTGGGTTCCTCCTTTTCGTTCTGGCTACTGGATTCAGCAATGTCTTCTGGTTCTGTTTGTTCTACTTCTTGCGCAGCACCGGGGAATGACGACTCCTGAACTTCTTTGAGTCCCGCGATGATGGCATCAATTTCGTTATTTTCTACCGAGGCGATACGCATCGCTTTACGAAGGTTATTCAGCAGTCGAGGATTGATAGTCTCCAATCTGTCTCGGTCACCTTCCTGTTCGTGTGGCTGGACGCTCCATAGGAACACATCAATTGTATTGATGGCTTGTTTCCAGGCGTTGCTACCGGGTCCTTCCTTGAGCACCAGCATTACCATGAAGCGATGGAACTGCTCGTTAAGCAGGTTCTCTACAAAAGGATGAAGGTCTTGACCCAATTACCTTTCTTCGATCTTCTGGGTGACGAGTTCGCGAATATCCTCCATTCGATCCTGGCGCTCGTTAGCGCGCAGAATCTTTTGCTCAAGCTTGCGTGTTTTTGCCGCTTCCTTGGCTCTAAAGGTTCTGAAATCGTCGATAAGATTCTCAAAGAAGGAGATATCATCGTCATATTCCAGGAGTATCTGATTTACCTGGTTCTGTATTTTCTGATACAGAGGATCGTCTTCCAGTTTTTCAACTTCAGTCCAGCCGATCCCGGCAGCAGTATACTCATTTAGTATTGCTCGAGCAGGATGGTTTTCCCTGTTAAAGAACTCGTTGTCACTCAACGCAACCTTGATGATAGTTACCTGGGTACGTCCGATGAGCTCTTTGATCGGAATCGGTACGGATTCATCGTCCCAAATAGCCTCATAGAGCATAGTAACCAGATTAATAACGTCGGAAGCCTGACGATCGACGGCATTGATCACCCCTTCCTGTGGATCAGCATTCAGTATCTCACCCAGAGATTCAGATATATCCAGCTTCTGAACCTCCTTGATATTGGCCGGTATGGCGCTTTCCTTCACGTCCAGTGAGCGCTGGATCGTTGTCAGAATATCCATCAGCTGGTTTTGATCGACCATTTGTACCTGCTGGTCTGCCGCGGGTTGGAACGGCTGCATTACGCTGCCTTTCGCGGCCGGGCTTGCAGCAGCGGATGCCATAGCTGTTGGAATCATGTATTGCTGCGGTGCTGCACCACCTTGTTGTTCTTGGGTTCCCGAAGGGGCCGCTTGTGGTTCGCCTGATACCGCGCCGGGCGCCTGGTCTGCACCTGGTTGGGGAGGGGGTGCGTCGGATTGCGACGGTGCATCGGAATGTAGCAGATTCTACATAATGGAGAACAATTCCGGTTGGTCACCGTCTTCCTGGAAGTCCTCTTCTTTGACCGTGCCAAAGGCGGCGGCATTTTTCCTGGGTGCGCTTCGCTTGTTTGCGGTTCGGCTCTTTTTCTGCCTCTCCATGCCAAGATCAGGGATAACCCAACTTTGTATCAAGAGCTGGTTGGCTTCATGCAGCACCTGATCCAGGTTTCTGAGTACACCCTTATTGAACGCGCGATACACTGCGAGGCTGTTCTGAGCATCAAGGCCCATAGGTCTCAGGGCTTCCTGGAAATTCTTAGCAATTTGTTCCGGGTCCAGGGGGTTGGTTGATTCGTCAATACGTTTACGTGGGAACAGTGAATTTAGTCGGGTATTGAAACTGATAAAGCTGGGTAGATGATCGTTTCTTGAGTAATTAACCATCCCTTCCAGGGCGACCATTACGTCAAGTTCTTCTTCCTTGACCAGAGATAGCGTCTCGAAGTCGAACACAGCCTCTTCCTTGATGATTTCCTTGTCCAGAAGTTCGTCAAAGCTGTGATTCATATTGGTTACGAATCGCATAAGCAGGTCGTCCTGCTCCTGACTGAGAGCAAGAAAAGACCCGATCTGGTCAACGACCTAACGTTCGACGCCGTCAAGCGCCTCTTGCAACAAGGCCTGCAATCGCCGGATACTAGCTTTTTGTATACTTTCTACTATTTCAGACACGGTACGGTCATTGGAATAACTGTCGACTTTAACATAACCCGATTACGGGCCAATGTATAGAAAATGTCTGCTGATCGACCGTTTAAAATGTAAACATTTTGCATATTCTTTAGGGGTTTACGGGATGTTATTAGACTCCATTCGAGGAGGGGATTTTTGTACATATTGATCATGCGTCATGGTGATGCGATAAACGCTGCGATGGATTATGAACGAACACTTTCTCGGCTCGGGGAAGAAGAAGTACGTAGGTCGGCGCTTGCGATCAAAGCAAAAGATGTAGTGGTGGATCAGATACTGAGCAGTCCGTTACCCAGAGCGATGCAGACTGCAGACATAGTTAGTAAAGTAGGTTATCCGGAAGTAGATGTTGAGGTATGTGGTGATCTGGCACCTGGAAGCCAGTGTGATGATATCGCACAAAAACTCCACCTTGAGCAGGTTAGTGCCCGGCTCCTGGTTTGCCATCAGCCATTTGCAGGCAGAATGGTGCAGTACCTGACGCAAGAGGATATTCCTATGGGTACGGGTATGGTGGCGTGCATCAAAATGAATTCGATTAATCAGTATAGTGGTGAGCTTGAATGGGTTGTTCCCGATTTGCATGTTTTATATGTCTAGTGTTCTCAGCGGTTGCTTACGCTGATTCACCTTTGGAAGACTATCCAGGTCTTGAAGTAGTAGATTCTCAGCGAGATGACACACTTGCATCCAGGCTGGTTATCCTTGGTTCACTCAAGAAGATTAACAACCTTTTGGAGCCAGAGCGTGTCGAATATGCCAGTGGCGCGCGTAAATCAATGACAGCGTTCATTCCTAACGAGCGGCGAACTGAAACGGTGAAAGAGTTTTATCGGAATCAGTTGCTCTCCCTCGGCGAGATTTTGTTCGAGTGCAGCGGGAGAACCTGTGGCTCGAGTAACTATTGGGCCAATACTGTATTCGGGGCTTCGATACTCTACGGACCTGAGCAGTTTCAACATTACGCTATTGCCAGGTTAAGAAATGGGGACTACCTAGCAATTTACGTTGCGATGCGGGGGACACGAAAGCTATATGTTCACATTGAAACCACGTCAACCCGAAAGTCAGGACAGCAAATTGACCGTTTTATTTTCCAAAGTAGTGATGCGGCGGTGACTGCTGCCAGAAAGATGCTCGAAGAAGATGGCGTAGTGCTTCATCTGGTAGTACACCAGGGGGTCAAAGAGGATGAGGACATGGATGATTCAGTTTCCAGGTCTCTCAACATAGGCCAGGAGATAAGACAGCGGTTGGCGGACAGTGATCAGGTGATCTCACATGGCCTAGGGGGGCTTGCTCCGTACGATGTCCATGGCGCCGATCGTATTGAGCTTTTGGTGATTCGGCGTTGATCAAGCTTGCGTTAGTTAAGCATTAGTACCTAAAAGGGAAAGAAACTCCATACGGGTACTTTGATTATCCCGAAAACTCCCCAGCATCACGGACGTTTTCATTTGCGAGTTCTGCTTTTCGACGCCGCGCATCATCATGCACATGTGTTGAGCCTCAATGATAACGCTGACACCTGAAGCCGAAGTAACACCGCGGATTGCTTCCGCTATTTGTTTCGTCAGCGTTTCCTGAATCTGCAATCTGCGCGCGAACATATCAACGATTCTTGCCACCTTTGAAAGTCCCAGCACCTTCCCGGTTGGAATATACGCAACATGGCACTTGCCGATAAACGGAAGTAGGTGATGTTCGCACAATGAATACATTTCAATGTTCTGAACCACGATCATTTCGTTGGTATCTGAATCAAACAACGCGCCGTTGACAACTTGTTCAACGGTTTGATCATAGCCCCGCGTGAGAAATTTCATCGCACTCGCGGCGCGTTTTGGCGTATCGAGAAGTCCCCCACGTTTGACGTTTTCTCCGATCGCGTCGATTATTTTTCTAAACTCGTCTTCCATCAGCCAGATTGTCAGTTACAGGATCTGTAACCCTAAGCGATTGGGCGGTGCTGGTAAAGAGCAGGCGGTATGTGCGGCTGGATTTCGGCTATAATGCGCTCGCAATCTGTAGCGGGAAATCAATTATGCCTGGAAGTAGCTTTGGCACCATGTTCACGGTGACGACCTTTGGCGAAAGTCATGGTCTTGCTTTGGGCTGCGTGGTTGACGGTTGTCCGCCAGGGCTGGAGTTATGTGAAGCCGATTTACAGGGGGATCTTGATCGAAGAAAACCCGGCACTTCAAAATACACAACGCAGAGAAAAGAGGGTGATCAGGTAACCATTCTTTCCGGGGTGTTCGAAGGTAAAACTACCGGTACTCCTATTGGCCTGATCGTCCATAACGAAGATCAAAAGTCTAAGGATTACTCCAATATCAAGGATCTTTTCCGTCCCGCCCATGCAGATTTTACCTTTGAGAAAAAATTCGGTGTAAGAGATTACCGCGGCGGCGGCAGGGCCTCTGCGCGAGAGACGACCATGCGAGTTGCTGCCGGTGGTATTGCGAAGAAATACCTGATGAACAGATACGGCATCGAGATTCAGGGATGTCTGCTGCAGATGGGGGACATAGTCGCGAAAAATATTGACTGGTCCGAGGTGGGCAATAATCCGTTCTTCTGTCCCGATGTCTCCGTGGTCGGTGAGATGGAATCACTGATCGATTCGCTGCGCCGAGATGGAGATTCCATTGGCGCGAAAATCATGGTGACCGCCAGGGGAATGGTTGCAGGTCTGGGTGAACCGGTATTCGATAAGCTTGATGCGAGTATCGCGCGAGCGATGATGAGTATCAATGCGGTTAAGGGTGTCGAGATTGGCGCTGGATTTTCCAGCGTAAGTCAGCGGGGTTCAGAGCACCGGGACGAGATGACTTCGTCAGGTTTTCTGTCGAACAACGCGGGCGGCGTGCTCGGCGGAATTTCCAGCGGACAGGACATTGTCGTTAATCTGGCACTAAAACCTACGTCAAGCATTACTCAGCCCGCGCGCACGATTGACCGCTATGGCAATGAGACTGAAGTTTCAACAAAGGGACGACATGATCCCTGCGTCGGCATCCGAGCCACACCGATTGCCGAGGCGATGTTAGCGCTGGTACTCATGGACGAGGCGTTGAAGCATCGTGGCCAGAATCAGGATGTCTCCAGCGATCTACCGGATCTGTCGTAACGTCTGGTCTGCGTTGGTGCATAGAAGGTTTACAAATTCCTGGGCGGCATTTGATAGGGTTCGCTGCTCAAGGTGAATGATCCCCAGTGTTCTGCTGATTTCCACTTTCGGGATTCTAAGAGGGCAGGTCGTTGAATCAATCATTGATTCTGGTAGTACGCTCCATGCCAGCCCGACTGAAATGAGTGTTTTGATTGTCTCAAGGTAGTTAGTGGACATCATTACCTTGAGATTGAGCTCGTGAGAATCGAACAACGATTGTACGATGCGTCCTGTAAATGTGGTGAGGTCCGGAAGGATCGATGGGTAGGCTGACAGGTCGTTGAGACGGATTTCGTGCCTCTCCGCTAGTGGGTGATCGATTGCGCAAACAAACTTGAGCTCATCTTGCCAAAGAGGGATCGAATGGAACTGCTCTCCAGGTGTTGGCGCGAGTGTAATCACGCCGACCTCCAAATCTCCGCTAAGAATTTCATCGTATGCAACGGCCGAATCCATGAAGTGCAGATCCAGCGACACATGGGAAAACCGCCTCGTATAGTCACGGAGCAATTCTGGTAGGCGCCACATCCCGATATGGTGATTTGTCGCGATTCCGAGTTGGCCACTAACATTGCCGGAAAGGTTGCTGATGGCTCGCTGCGTGTCTTCCATTTCACTGAGTATGGCTAACGCCCGGGGATATAACGCGTTACCGGTAGGCGTGGGATTGATCTTTCTACCCATTCGATCAAACAATCGGGTTTGCAGTTGCTCTTCCAGCAAGGCGACCCGTTTACTGATTGCCGGTTGGGTGACAAATAGATGTTCCGCGGCCAGAGAAAATGATCCTTGATCGTAGACACTTACAAAGGCACGAAGGTTGTCGACATGCATTAGGGTTGGTCCAAGTTTGAATAGGTAGAGACCACTATTCTAATAAGTTATTAAAACAATAAAAAATATAAATTTGAGTTATCAATATTGGCACATTACACTTGGCGCGCATTGTGTCTTGAGAAGTTGAAATGGATGGTTATAACGTAGCGGTCGTTGGTGTCACCGGGGCCGTAGGCGAAGTAATGATGGAAATACTTGAAGAAAGAGAATTTCCAGTGGACGAGGTTTTTCCACTGGCTAGTGAACGTTCTGCTGGTTCACGCTTGCAGTTCAGGGGTAAATCGGTGGTTGTGCAGGATTTGTCTACTTTCGATTTCTCGCAAGCACAGATAGGTCTCTTTTCTGCAGGAGGTAGTGTTTCTGCGGAGTATGCGCCAAAAGCCTCTGCTGCTGGCTGTGTGGTGATAGACAATACGTCTCACTTTCGTCGAGACGATGATATCCCGCTGGTCGTACCGGAAGTGAACGCAGATAAAGTAAAGGAATATGGCAATCGTAATATCATCGCCAATCCGAATTGCTCGACCATCCAGATGCTTGTTGCGTTGAAGCCGATCTATGATGCGGTAGGTATTAAGCGGATTAACGTCAGCACCTACCAGGCGGTATCAGGGGCCGGAAAAAGCGGTGTTGAGGAGTTGGCTAACCAGACAGCTCGTTTGCTGAATGCAAATCCCATAGAAACTCGTGCTTTTAGCAAGCAAATTGGCTTCAACGCGATTCCTCACATTGGAGAGTTTCTGGATAATGGCTTCACTTTAGAAGAAATGAAGATGGTCTGGGAAACTCAAAAGATCTTTGAGGATGCGGAAATTCAGGTAAATCCTACGTGCGTTCGCATCCCGGTGTTTTATGGGCACTCCGAAGCCGTACACATCGAAACCAGGGAAAAAATAACGGCCAAAGATGCTACGTTGCTCCTTAACGAATTTCCCGGAATCGAGCTGATGGATGAGCGTGTAGATGGCGGATATCCCACCGCCGTTTCAGACTCTGCAGGAACGGACGGGGTATACGTTGGCCGAATCAGGGAAGATCTCCATCTGGATACCGGTTTGGACCTCTGGGTGGTATCCGATAACGTACGCAAAGGGGCGGCTCTAAACAGTATACAAATCGCAGAAGTTTTGATAAAACATCTGTAATAAGCGATACTTAACGCGAGTATTAGAGCCTATTTCTAGGTTTTACCGCCAAGGTCTTGTGAAGACGGGGTTTGTAATGCGTGGGAAATGCATTACAAAGTTGTCTTTGAAGGGGTGAGAGGGAAAAAATGATTCGAAGTCGTCTGTTGCTCTCGGCAACACTCCTAACTCTTTACAGCACAGCGGCATTTGGGCTAGGTCTAGGGAAACTGGAGCTCAATTCTGCCCTAAATCAGACTTTTAGCGCTGAGATCGACCTGGTCAACACAGGAGGGCTTGAGCCAGAGGAAATTGTTCCTGCCCTTGCTTCTTTGGAAGATTTTGAACGGTATGGCGTTGAGCGGACTTACCTGCTCACTGATCTGCGTTTCGAGATACGCCGTCATGAGTCAGGTGAGCTCTATCTGGAAGTAATAAGCAAGAATCCAATACAGGAGCCATTTCTGAACTTCATCGTCGAAGTTCTATGGCCAAATGGGAAGCTTCTATCTGAATACACAGTATTGCTGGATCCTCCTGTGTTCGGTGAACAAGGCGTTGCACCCATTGAACCTGCAACAGCAGCAGGATCGAGCCGGCAGAGCCTCAGTTCATCAAAACCTTCCCGCAAAGCACCGTCTGTAAGCGTGGCGGCCCCGATGACACAGAGGGATGTTCTGGATGATGAATATGGTGTTACCGGACCTGGCGATACATTATGGACAATCGCACTCAAGGTTCGACCGAACGAATCAGTTACTGTCCAGCAGACGATGTTGGCATTACAAAGGCTGAATCCAGATGCCTTTATTAACAATAACATTAATCTACTGAAGGCAGGGCATGTACTGCGAATTCCTACATCAGGTGACATCACTGAGGAGACTCCGTCCGATGCGGTTTCCGAAGTTCGGATGCAGCACCAGGAATTTGAGTACTATAGAAGTAGTGGGGTCGCCCAGCTTGATGCAACCCGAAGACAACGTAGTGAGGTATCTGGGGATCCAGACGCTGACGACGGCGAACTGAAACTTCTGGCCGCGAACCGGAGTAGCGGACAACGTGCGGGTGATAGCGATGCTCGCGTATCGGATATTGAGAACGAATTGGCTATTAATCGCGAAGATCTGGATCGTGTGCGTCGTTCCAATAGTGAACTCAACGTCCGGCTGGATGATCTTGCCGGCCAGATAGAAACCTTGAATGAAATCGTAAAGCTCAAGGACGACCAACTTGCTGCCTGGCGGGCAGAGATGCAAAAAGTTCAAGACAGTTCAGCTAAATCGCCATCTGCACCAACATCTGCACCTGTTAAACCTGCTCAGGCTGAGGGGTCACTGCTGACGAACCCGTTTGTATTGGGTGGGCTACTGGTTCTTGTGATTGTCGGGATCGTTGCTGGCATGGTTGTCATGCGTAAGCGCAAAGAAGGCGGAGATCTTGTTGAAGAAGACTTTGCCGAGGTTTCACTCCAGGAAGAGCAGGATGAAGAGGAGGAAACACCGTCCGAGGATTCTTTAGAAGAAGAAGGTGATGAATCTGATGAAGAGTCCGATGATGAGCTTGATCTAGGCGACCTGGATCTTGAAGCTGACGATGATGTTGACCTGGATCTGGACGATGACGAGGATCTGGGCGAGCTAAATCTTGACGAGGATGCCAACAGTAAATTGGACCTTGCGCGTGCGTATGTTGATATGGGTGATAATGACGGCGCTCGTGCCTTGCTCAATGAAGTCGTCCTAGAGGGTGATGCCGAGCAAATTCAGGAAGCCAACGAACTGTTGGAAAAACTGGACTAGCATTTAAAACTTGGAACGAATTGCCCTAGGCATTTCCTATAATGGCGCCCCGTATCACGGGTGGCAATTTCAAAGCGATGCAATTCCTACAGTGCAGGGTACGCTTGAGTCTGCGCTCTCTTCCATCGCAAATTCAACGGTTCGCGTAACCTGTGCGGGACGCACTGATACCGGCGTACACGCCACCCACCAGGTCGTAAATTTCGGGACCAATGCTGAGCGTGACATAAACGCCTGGATCAATGGTACTAACTCCCAGCTTCCCGAAAGCGTCTCTGTCACGCATGCGGCTCCTGTTCCCGAATCCTTCAATGCAAGACACTCGGCAACTGCCAGGCGCTATCTGTACGTTATTTACAACACTCGCGTGCGGTCGGCACTGTTGCCTGAGTATATGACAAGGGAGCATCGCGGGCTTGACGCAGAAAGGATGCATCAAGCCGCGCAGGCATTAATAGGCGAGAACGACTTCACCTCCTATCGTGCGGCCAACTGTCAGTCCAGCACGCCGATGCGAAATGTTATGTCTGTTGAAATATGGCGCCACGGTGATTTGGTGCTGGTGGATATTACGGCGAATGCCTTCTTGTTGCACATGGTTAGAAATATCGCTGGCGTGTTACTGGATGTTGGTGCAGGCGAAAAGCCAGTGTCATGGGTGGGCGATTTGCTGGCATTACGGGACAGGAGTAAAGGGAGTAAGACGGCACCTCCAAACGGGCTTTTTCTTATAGGTGTTACTTACGAGATCGATATAGGTATTCCGGGTCTCGTTTGGCCACATTTTCTTAGCGCCAGACCCTAGCTCCCCCCAAATATCTGCTAAACTCTGCGCCCTTTAAGTCTAGCCCCAAAGCCGATGCACCCGCGAATCAAGGTCTGTGGAATTACCTCTCTAAGTTCTGCTGTAGCGGCAGTAGAAGCTGGTGTTGATGCGCTTGGTTTTAATATGTATGAGCGGAGCGTTCGTTTCATTGATGCGAACACGACAAATGAGATCTTGCAGGGGCTGCCATCATCAACGATCAAAGTGGGCCTCTTTGTTAATCATAGTGAAGCTGATGTGCTTTCCATCACGGACCAATGCAGTTTTGATGTGCTGCAGTTTCATGGTGATGAGGACAATTCATTTTGCGCATCCTTTTCTAAACCGTTTATGAAGGCCATTAGGGTAGGTCAGGAGACCGATATAGCGCGTGAAGTTGCAAGTTATCCTGATAGCGTAGCGGTTCTCCTGGATAGTGCAGTTAAAGGAAAATTTGGTGGAACGGGCATCTCTTTCGATTGGCGCAGCGTACCTAAACTGACAAAGCCCGTTGTGTTAGCGGGTGGATTGGATGCAGATAATGTTGCAGAAGCAATCCGGATTGTTCGTCCTTACGTAGTAGATGTGAGCGGAGGGGTTGAGTCCAGTCCAGGTGAAAAGGACCCTGAGCTGATCAGAGAGTTCGTGCGCGCGGTAGCAGCGACAAATCAATCTAAGGAATCGTAGTGAAAAAGAGTGGAGAAAACGAAAGTCTATACTCCTTCCCCGATACGTCGGGTCATTTTGGGATTTTTGGCGGCAAGTTTGTTTCAGAGACGTTGATGTCTGCCCTGGCGGAGTTGGAACAATCATATAGCCAGCTGAGCAAGGACGACGCCTTCCTGAAGGAATTGAATGATGATCTTAAGTACTATGTAGGTAGGTCTTCACCACTGTATTTTGCAGAGAGGCTCACCCAGGAGATGGGCGGCGCGAGAATCTATCTGAAAAGAGAGGATTTGAATCATACCGGCGCCCACAAGATAAATAACTGTATTGGTCAGGCACTTATTGCCAAACATATGGGTAAGCCCAGAATTATTGCCGAAACGGGAGCGGGTCAGCACGGCGTTGCGTCCGCAACAGTTGCGGCGCGTTTTGGGCTTGAATGCTGCGTTTACATGGGAAGTGAAGATATCGCCCGGCAATCGTTGAACGTCTATCGTATGAAACTGCTGGGCGCCGAAGTAGTACCGGTGTCATCAGGTTCAAAGACGCTAAAGGATGCGCTCAATGAGGCGATGCGTGACTGGGTCACCAATGTTGATAACACGCATTACATCATTGGTACGGTTGCCGGACCGCATCCCTATCCCATGCTGGTAAGAGATTTTCAATCAGTCATTGGTCGTGAAACCAAGGTTCAGTTCGAAGAGATGCATGGTGGTCTGCCCGACGTGATTGTTGCCTGTGTTGGCGGTGGTTCAAATGCGATGGGTATTTTCCATCCTTTCCTGGAGGATGTGTCGGTACGTCTGATTGGCGTCGAGGCTGCCGGTTACGGGTTGGATACTGGAAAGCATGCAGCGCCCTTGAACGAAGGGAAAGTAGGCGTGTTGCATGGTAATCGAACCTATCTCATGGACGATGAGAATGGACAGATTGTTCACACACACTCGATTTCTGCAGGACTGGATTACCCCGGAGTAGGTCCTGAACATGCCTGGTTAAAAGATATTGGTCGGGCTGAATACGCTGCTATTGATGATGATCGGGCGTTGCAGGCTTTTCGTCAGCTGAATTTGCTCGAAGGTATTCTTCCGGCGCTAGAGTCATCTCACGCAGTAGCATATGGGATGGATTTGGCCGCGTCGATGGATCAGGAACAGTGCATTGTTATTAATTTATCGGGTCGTGGTGACAAGGATATCCCCACAATAGCGAAGATCGACGGTATTTCGATTGATTAAGGGTTGGTGAAATAGATGAGCAGACTAAAGCAATCCATTTCAGTCGATCGTAAAGCGCTGCTGGCGTACGTCGTTGCAGGTGATCCGGATAAAGGCACCACGGTTGGGTTAATGCATGACATGGTCGAGGCCGGAGTGGACGCGATTGAGTTGGGTGTTCCCTTTTCAGATCCGGAAGCGGAAGGACCGGTAATTCAGCTCGCGCATGAACGGGCGCTAGAGCACAACACTTCCTTGTCCGACTGTCTTGCAATGGTGCGGGAGTTTAGGCAGAGCAATCAGCATATACCGATCATTCTCATGGGCTACCTGAACCCTATCGAGACCATGGGTTACGACGATTTTTCCAACGAGGCAGCATCTGCCGGTGTGGATGCGATGATAATCGTCAACTTGCCGCCCGAAGAGGCACCGGTACTGTCGGAGTCGCTCAAGCGTAACGAACTGGATCTGGTATATCTGCTCGCTCCTACGACCACTGATCAAAGAGCCGAGATGATCTGCGCAAAGAGTAGTGGTTTTGTTTACTACGTGTCACTGAAGGGTACTACTGGAGCCGGCACCATTGATGTGTCTGATGTGGCAACCAAAATGGAGCGCTTCCGTTCCATGAGCACGTTGCCGATTCTCGTAGGATTCGGGATCAAGGATGGCGAAACCGCAGCAGCTGTTGGCGCGAATGCGGATGGGGTGGTTGTCGGTTCAGCGATTGTTGATCGCATGGCGAATGCCGGCCCATCGCAGATCAATCAATCGGTATGTAACCTGGTAGCGGAAATACGTCAGGCGCTTGATGAACTCCCTGCCTGAATGGCTGGCGTACATTGAGAGATTGCATCCCAAAAAGTGGGATCTGGGACTTGATCGCGTAAAAGGTGTCGCCGAAACGCTGGGCTTAACAGAACATCGAGGCATTGTCTTCCTCGTTGCAGGGACCAACGGTAAGGGATCAACCTGCGAGTTCATTGATGGCCTATGTCGAGCAAAGGGCCTCACGGTTGGCAAGAGTACCTCTCCGCATTTGCTGGCGTTCAACGAGAGGATTCAGGTGAATGGCGAGCCTGCGTCCAATGCTGAGATTGTTGACGCTTTCGCTGCTATAGAATCTGCGCGAGATGAAATTTCCCTATCCTATTTTGAATTTGCGGTACTAGCCTCTCTGATCGTATTTAAGCGCCGCGATGTCGATGTGCTGGTGCTCGAGATTGGGCTGGGAGGTCGGCTTGACGCGATGAATATTGTTGATCGCGATGTGACTGTCATCACGCAAATCGCATTAGATCACCAGGCATGGTTGGGCGATACAAGAGACGAGATTGCTGCCGAAAAAGCAGCCATTATGCGAACAGGTAAACCCTGTGTGATCGCGGACCGCGATCCTCCCTTAAGTCTGGTTCAATATGCTGAGACGCTCGATGTAGAAGCGCATTACATTGGAAAAGACTTCGATTTTGTTGATGGTGCGGTAAGGATTGCAGACCAACAATTTTCCGGGATCACGTCGTCATATCTGCCAAAGGACAGTGCGGCAGCAGCGGTACAAGCATTGATAAGTGCCGGTATTTCTCTTGAAGCAGCAGAAGTACGCGAGGTGCTTGGCAATACGTTCATGCCGGGCAGGCTGCAGTGGATCAAAGGCGAACCTGCCCTCCTTCTGGACGTTGCTCACAACCCTGCTGCAGCTGAGTATTTGCGCGACTATGTTTCCGAGCACCTCAAATCCAGGGGCTCAATGAAGCCAGCTGTGCACGCCGTTGTTGGCATGTATGAGGATAAAGACTGTCCAGAAGTACTACGTTTACTCTCCGATGTCGTAGATCACTGGCATTTCACCGATCTGCAGGAGGAGCGTGCTGCCTCGTCGGGCCAGCTTGCAGAAAATTTAAAATCGACTCAGAACCATAGGTGTCAGGTTGTGACATATGATAAAATACAGGACGCATTCAACAACGCCGTGAGGCACTGCGCCATCGAAGACCTAATCGTTGTTTTCGGCTCATTTCCCGTGGTCGCTGGTGTTCTGCAGTCGGCGTCATCTCACGTATCCAAAGAGCGTTCCTAAGCATACTGATGGATCCCAAATTACGACAAAGGGTGATTGGGGCAGTTGTCCTGACAAGTCTGGCGATCATTATATTGCCCACTCTGCTAGATGGGTCAGCGGAAGATAGAGAGCGGGTAGTCGCCAGCATTCCAGAACCCCCAAAAATAAGCCTGAAAGAACTCACTGTGTCCGATGTCACGCAAAAAATGCAGCAGATGGAAAGGGACAGTGCAGCAAGACTCCCCAGGGAAGTCGTAGATGAGACCGACTATTCCGAAAACGAAGCGTTAGCACTTGATCAAAATAGCCTGCCAATTGCCTGGAGCCTGCAGCTGGGTAGCTTCAAGAATGAAGAGAATGCAGTAAACCTGCGTGCGTCGTTACGTGATGCGGAGTATCGCAGCTACATCCTGCATACCAAAACCAGGGAAGGTGATACCTACAAGGTGTTTGTTGGGCCGATGTTAGAGAAAACTGCGCTGGAAGAGATTGGTAGTGACATTTCTGCACAGATGAAGATTGAGGGTCACGTTGTGCGCTATCGAATTGAAGACGATGCGGCGCAACTGGGCGGCTAAATGGATGTAGTCACGTGGGAGTAGTGGACTGGATAATACTTGGCGTGATTATCGTATCGACTCTGCTTAGTATTCGCAGGGGGTTCCTTAAAGAAGCGCTCTCGTTAGGAACGTTGATCGTTGCGGCCATCGTGGCAAGAACATTTGGCTCACAGGTATCGACATTGCTGGTCGATGTGATTGAAATCGCGAGTGTCCGAGCCGGTGTTGCCTATGCATTACTCTTTTTTGGAACGCTGGTGGTTGGTGGGCTGATCAATAGGCTGCTAGCAGAGGTGGTGAAAATATCCGGACTTGGGAGCACAGATCGTTTCCTTGGGATGTTTTTCGGGCTGGCGCGAGGTGGATTAATTGTGCTGGTGGCTATTGCAGTGTGTCACTACCTTGTTCCAGTTCAACAGGATAGCTGGTGGCAGGAATCTGCGCTAATTCCACATTTTGTTAGTGCAGTTGAGTGGCTTGGACCTATATTATGGGAACAAGGCGGACAGATATTTGAAGATGCCCAAGGGAGGGTGACTTAGCATGTGTGGACTGGTAGGTATGGTTGGTCGCAACAGCGTCCAATACGATCTTTACGACGCGTTATCCCTGCTACAACACCGAGGACAAGACGCCGCAGGTATGGTGACTTGTGAAGGTGATACGCTACATCAGCGCAAGGGGAACGGCCTGGTTCAGGATGTTTTCCGCCAGCAACATATGAACCATCTTGCTGGCAACATGGGTATTGCGCACAATCGATATCCCACGGCAGGGACCTCGAGTTCTGCGGAAGCTCAGCCGATGTACGTCAATTCGCCGTTCGGTATTTGTCTCGCGCATAACGGCAATCTGATCAATGACGACAAACTGAACGAAGATCTGTTTAGAGCGGATCGTCGACATATTAATACCAGTTCAGACTCGGAAGTACTGCTAAATGTGTTTGCCCACGAGTTACAGAACGTAGCGGGGCTACGTTTATCTCCAGACGATATCTTTAAGGCGATTGAGCGAGTTCACGAGCGTGCCGTCGGCGCCTATGCTGCCGTCGCGCTAATTACGGGGTATGGGATTGTTGGTTTTCGCGATCCTTACGGCATTCGTCCGATGGTATTTGGCCAGCGTGAAACGCCCGATGGTTTGGAATACATGATTGCGTCCGAGAGTGTAGTGCTCGACATATTGGGTTTTGACATGATCGACGATGTTGCTCCAGGAGAAGCAATCTATATCCAGTCCAATGGTCGTTTTTATCGACAGCAGTGTTCACCGAAGACACCTTACAGTCCCTGTATCTTTGAACATGTCTACTTCGCCCGTCCGGACTCTGTCCTTGACGGGGTGTCAGTTTACAAAGCCAGATTAAAGATGGGCGAGAAACTGGCGGACAAGATTCTCCGGGAACATCCCGATCATGATATTGAAGTTGCCATACCGATCCCCGACACAAGTTGTACAGCAGCATTACCGATTGCCCATCGACTGGACGTCAAATACAGGGAAGGGATTGTTAAGAATCGTTATGTTGGGCGGACCTTCATTATGCCCGAGCAGGAGCAGCGTCAGAAGTCAGTGCGCAGAAAGCTAAACGCCATTGATTTGGAGTTTCGCGGTAAAAACGTACTTCTGGTAGATGACTCAATAATCCGGGGTACCACGACGAAACAGGTGGTTCAGATGGCAAGAGACGCCGGAGCGAATAAGGTCTATCTGGCATCGGCGGCGCCCGCTGTACGCTACCCGAATGTCTATGGCATCGATATGCCAACGCCAAATGAATTTGTGGCAAACAATCGAACTGAAGAGGAAATTGCAGAATACATTGGCGCCGATTGGCTCGTATACCAGGATTTGGATGACCTAGTAGCGTGTGCAGAAGGTATTAATGCAAACATTGACCGCTTTGATACTTCAGTTTTCGATGGTGAGTACGTAACCGGAGGCGTTGATGCAACCTACCTTAATAGGATCGAAACGCTGCGCAGCGATGATGCAAAACGCCAGCGCGAAGCTGAGGCTGATGTCATTGAGCTTCATAATCAGAGCTAGCGGACTCCCATGCAGGATGCGATAAACGAAACGATCAGCGAGATTGGCTCTGTACTTCTTGGCAAAGAAGAGCCGATCAGATTAGCGCTTGCCTGTCTCTTCTCCGGGGGGCACTTGTTGATCGAAGACCTGCCAGGAATGGGTAAGACAACTCTGTCACAGGCGCTGGCGAGAGTCATGAAGCTAAGCTACAACCGAATACAGTTCACGAGTGACCTGCTGCCGGCAGATGTTCTGGGTGTTTCCACGTTTAACAAGACCACGAACGATTTCGTGTTCCGCCCTGGACCCATTTTCAGCCAATTGGTATTGGCGGACGAGATTAATCGAACGACTCCAAAGAGTCAGTCAGCATTGCTGGAGGCGATGGAAGAGAGACAAGTGGATGGAAGATAGACAAGTGACCGTAGAGGGTGAAACGCGACCATTGCCTCAGCCCTTTTGCGTTATTGCCACGCAGAACCCCAATACACAGGCAGGCACGTTTCCACTTCCCGAGTCACAGCTTGATCGCTTTCTCATGCGAATTGAGCTTGGATATCCCGATGCGGCCGCGGAGCGCACGTTACTTAAAGGCTAGGACCGCCGGGAAGTCTTAAAACGCCTTGAGCCGACGCTAGACCCTCATACGCTGCGAGAGCTGCAAGATGCCAGTTCAGAGGTGAAGGTCTCAGAGGCCTGTTGGACTATATACAACGACTGGTATTGCACACGAGGCAAGCACCTGAATTCGCGTTCGGCTTGTCTCCCAGGGGTGCGCTAGCATTGCTTACTTGTGCTCGAAGTTGGGCGCTCATTGATGGTCGTTCTCATGTGGTACCTGAGGATGCTCATACAGACCTTTTACTCTGTAGGGCTGTTCCGTGCGTGGTCCTGGGTCGACCTGGACGTATCAACTGTTGTTTATCCCCGGCCCATTCCAGCAGGTCCCGTTGGCACTACGCCAAGTACCAACGATGATGGAGACGTGCTGGTTAGCGATGGAATCCAGGATTTCTATGGCCTGCGAGAATATCAGAATGCGGATTCTCCTAAACATATTGCATGGAAGTCCTACGCTCGGACCGACGAACTGCTGACCAAGCAATACGCGGCCTATGCAGACAGACGTGTATGGCTTACCTGGGATAGTCTCCCGGGGCTTGATCGTGAGGCACGCTTGAGTCACCTGTGCTACTGGTGCGTGCAGTTATCCAAAACTAACGACGAGTACGGCCTGCGTATTCCCGGCGTCGAAATAGAACCCGGTCGTGGGCAGGCACATCGCGACAAGGTACTAAAAGAACTCTCATTGTTCGAGGTGGGGGCAGTGACGGGCTTTCAGATACCAGGTAACAGTCTGGCCTGGTTGCTTGCTGCCCAGGTGGCTGTGATAGCACCTCATGCTGCTGGGCTTAGGCTACCTGTCGGTGTCATCCTTCTCTGCGTGTGTTGTGGCCTGTGGCGCATTATGGTGTACCAGGGGCGCTGTTCTTATCTGGGACGTTGGGCGAAGGTGTTTATCGTTTTCGGTGGTATTGTGGGGGTAGGTTTCGGCTATCGAACATTCATGGGGCTGGATCCCTGGGTTGGCCTTCTGGTTACTGCTTTTGCGCTGAAGTTGCTCGAGATGCACAACAAGCGCGACGCCTATGTGGTGATACTGCTGGGCTACTTTGTGGCGCTAACAGAGTTTCTATACGAGCAGAGTATTCCCTATACCTACTACATGCTGCTGGTGGTGACCATGATTACGGCGGCGTTAATCGGGCTGAATCAGACGCGGTCACATCTTAAACCCGTGGTGACGTTCAAGCTGGCGTCGGTTCTGCTATTACAGTCTATTCCGTTGATGATCGTTCTATTCTTACTGTTTCCGAGATTAGCACCACTGTGGACGGTTCCGCTAAATTCTTCTATCGCTCGAACTGGTGTTACGGATGTGCTGTCCATGGGAAATATTGCACAGCTGACCCAGGACGACAGCCTGGCGTTTCGTGCAACCTTTGAAGGAGGGGTGCCTTCGACTGAAAAGCTCTACTGGCGCGTGCTGGTGCTGTCCGCGTTTGACGACAATACCTGGGAGCGACCTGACAGAGCATATTATCGTAGAGAGAAGAAAGGTGATCCATATTTTCTGACCCCCAACGAAGCTGAACCATCATGGGCAAAAGGAATCGAGCGCCAGGGTGAGAAAACCAGGTATTCCATAATTATGGAGCCAACCAATCAGCGATGGATGTTTACGTTGACCATGCCCGAGCCAATTAATGATGAAGGTGTCGGTATGTTACGAGACTACTATTTTGTCTCGTTTCAGGAGGTATCGAAAAAGTTTCGGTACGAGGTTACCTCTGATCTGAAATATCGAATGGATTCTGAACTTGATCTCTATTGGCGCAGTTACAATACGCTTCTACCGCAAGATAAAAACCCCAGAGCGAGGGAGTTGGCGGCAGGACTGCGCGCTCAGTCTGAATCGGATGCTGCATACGTCGCTGCAGTGCTGCGTATGCTTAGCGAACAGGAGTTTATCTATACGCTTAAACCTCCTGCACTCGGCGAAAATACTATTGATGATTTTCTGCTGGAAACACGCGCGGGTTTTTGTGAACACTTTGCCAGCAGTTTTGCGTTTCTTATGCGAGCGGCGGGTGTACCAGCGCGTGTTGTTGTGGGTTATCAGGGTGGTGAATACAACCCCATCGGCGACTATGTTGCGGTCCGTCAGTTTGATGCACATGCATGGACGGAAGTGTGGCTTGAGGGTATCGGGTGGATGCGTGTCGATCCAACGGCAATAGTTGCACCTGATCGAATTGATGGTGGCTTAGAACTTGCTGTGGCAGGTGAGAATACGTTCCTGTCAGATGTTATCCTGTGGTGGCTCAAATATGGGAAAACCCTATGGCTTACCGAAATTCGGTTACAGCTCAGCGCGATCGCCCATTACTGGGATAGTTGGGTGGTCGGTTATACACCTGACATGCAGGTCAGCATTCTTTCGAGATATTTAGGTGATGTCGATCGAAAGAAGATTGGCATGATTATGCTGTCGACGTTCTTCAGCCTGTTGGCGGTGATTGGATTTCTAGTATTACGAAAGAAGGCGACCACACCTTTATCAGCTGTCGATAAGGAGTATCTGAAGTTTTGTCAGATGCTAAGCAAACTTGGCCTTGCGAGAAATCTTGGCGAAGGGCCAATCGATTACGCCTAGCGAATCGCTGATGAGCGACCTGACCTTGCGTTAACCGCGAAAAACGTAATCGATGCCTACGTCAGACAAAATTACATCGAAGATGATGTCGTCCAGGTGGACGACATCAAAACGGCGATAAGAACCTTTCGCGTGAAATCGCTGTCTTTACAGTAAAAAAGTGCTTTCCTGAACTTTTTTAAGGGTCGCGGGCCTTGCCCGCTCGCGACAAATTAACTTCGTTAATTTGCGGCCGATACATCCATGTATCGGTCTGGCTGCGAGTTCCTCAGTGGCCTTGCTAGGCTGTTGGTGCGTCTGACTGACCCGGGTTTTTGACTTCGACGATGTTAACGGTTGGAATCACCGCTTTATTTGCGGCTTCCTGGAAGGATGCTACCTCATGGAAGTTGAGATACCGGTATATGTCGCTTGCCATGGTTTCCAGCTGGCTGGCGTAGGACATGTATTCCTCAACAGTCGGAAGGTGGCCCAGAATGCTAGAAATCGCAGCCAGTTCAGCGGAGGCGAGATAAACATTTGCCCCATCGCCAAGACGGTTAGGGAAATTCCTGGTCGACGTTGAAACACAGGTTGAATTGGGCGCAACGCGCGCCTGGTTACCCATGCAAAGCGAACAGCCCGGCATTTCCATTCGAGCACCAACCTTGCCGAAGACGCTATAGACGCCTTCTTCCATAAGTTGATGTTCGTCCATCTTGGTCGGCGGTGAAATCCACAGCCTTGTCGGGATTTCTCCCGCTTCATCAAGCATCTGTGCTGCGGCCCGGAAGTGTCCAATGTTGGTCATACAAGAACCAATGAATACTTCGTCAATTTGCTCTCCTGCGATTTCTGACAGTGGCCTAACGTCGTCAGGATCATTAGGGCAGGCGAGCAGGGGTTCTTTGATCTCATTGAGATCGATCTCGATCACTTCGAAATACTCTGCATTGGCGTCTGGTTCCATAAGAACCGGGTCAGACAACCAGTTTTCCATCTCGGCAATTCGGCGCGCTAAGGTGCGAGCATCGCCATAACCTTCCGAGACCATCCACTTAAGCAGGGTTACGTTTGAGATGATGTATTCGATTATGGGTTCTTTGTCGAGGCGAATGGTACATCCGCCAGCGGAACGCTCTGCAGATGCATCAGAAATCTCAAAAGCCTGTTCGACTTTAAGGTCCGGTAGTCCTTCGATTTCAAGAATACGACCCGAGAATACGTTTTTCTTGCCTTCCTTCTCTACCGTCAACAGTCCGCGCTGAATCGCGGCATAGGGAATGGCATTGACCAGGTCGCGGAGTGTAATCCCCGGTTGCATTTTGCCCTTAAAACGCACGAGAACAGACTCTGGCATGTCCAGTGGCATCTGCCCAATTGCGGCTGCGAAGGCGACAAGGCCAGAACCTGCAGGGAAGCTGATACCAATAGGAAACCGCGTATGAGAATCACCACCTGTCCCCACCGTATCGGGCATCAGCATTCTGTTTAGCCATGAATGGATGATGCCGTCGCCCGGGCGAAGTGCAACGCCGCCTCGGGTCTGAATAAAATCGGGTAGCGTGTGTTGTGTATCGATATCTACGGGTTTGGGGTAAGCAGCCGTGTGACAGAAGGACTGCATTACCAGGTCTGCATTGAATCCAAGGCACGCGAGTTCCTTTAACTCGTCTCGAGTCATCGGGCCTGTAGTGTCCTGAGATCCGACGGTGGTCATTTTGGGTTCGCAATAGGTACCTGGCCTAACGCCCTCTACGCCACATGCCTTTCCTACGATTTTCTGCGCCAGTGTATAACCCTTGTCTGAATCATCAGCAGGGATGGGGCTTCGGAATGCATCGCTTGGTCCTAGATCAAGCGCTTCTCTGGAACGATTTGTAAGGCCGCGGCCAATGATAAGGGGGATTCTTCCACCGGCTTGAACCTCATCCAGTAGAACCTCTGTTGCCAGTTCAAAGGTGGCGAGTTCTTCATCTGTGTCTTCGTTGACGATTCTGCCTTCGTAGGGATAGATGCTGATCACATCACCCATGTTCATCTTTGATACGTCGCATTCGATCGGTAGGGCACCGGCATCTTCCATAGTGTTAAAGAATATAGGTGCTATCTTGCCGCCCAGTACCACACAACCGTCGCGTTTATTAGGGATAAATGGGATGTCATCTCCCATATGCCAAAGTACGGAATTGGTTGCCGATTTACGTGATGACCCTGTACCCACGACATCGCCAACGTAGGCGAGGGGATGACCTTTTTCTTTAAGTTTCTCGATACTTCCGAGGGGGTCATCCATTGTCTTGCCAAGCATCGATTGTGCATGCAGCGGTATATCGGGTCTGCTCCAGGCGTCTCCCGCAGGTGATAAGTCATCGGTATTGGTTTCGCCTTCCACCATAAATACCGTAACCGTTATTTTCTCCGGGACTTTCGGTTTATTGGTGAACCACTCCGCGTCGGCCCAGGACTGCAATACTGCTGCCGCGTGTTGGTTGGTCTTCGCCCTCTCTACGACATCCACCCTGAAGTCGAACATAAGCAACGTTTTGGATAGCGCGTCTGCGGCTGTTTGTGCGACTTCATCGTCGTCGAGTAGATCGATAAGCGGCTCGATGTTGTAACCGCCGAGCATGGTCCCTAACAGCTCAGTTGCCTTGATCCGATCAATAAGCGGCGAAGTCGTATTGCCTTTGGCGACATCTGCGAGAAACGCAGCCTTCACATAGGCCGCGTTGTCTACTCCCGCAGGGATGCGGTTCGTAATGAGATCGAGAATAAATTCTTCCTCTCCGGCAGGTGGCGCTTTTAAAAGTTCCACGAGGTCGTTAACCTCTGTGTCCGACAGTGGTTTAGGAACGACACCTTGGGCCGCTCTCTCAGCGACGTGTTCTCGATAACTATCAAGCACTAAAAACTCCTGGGAAGGGTTCAAAAATCGGGCTCAGAGTCTACCCGATGCTCGTCGTAAAGTTAAGTAGCCAGGCGATGTAAGACTATGAATGTGAACAGTTTTTTAGCATGCGAAACACCCAGGGAGTGGTTGGATGCTGTTCCGGAACAAATGTCCACGTTGCTGATAGATCATGCGAACTGCGAGAAGAAAGCTGCATCTACGGCACTAAATCTTTTGTATCGCTATGTAGACAAGTCCGAACTGATGCTAAGGCTCTCGAAACTGGCGCGAGAGGAACTCCGGCACTTCGAGCAGGTTCTCGCAATCATGGAGGACAGAAATGTAGCCTATGAGCATGTATCGCCTTGTCGATATGCGAGTACGCTACATAGTCACATCCGCAAGAACGAACCGGATAGTCTGGTCGATGTTCTTATTGTTGGGGCCGTTATAGAAGCCAGAAGTTGCGAGCGCTTCTCGAAATTAATAGAAATTCTTGATGATGAGTTGGCGAGCTTCTATCAATCCCTGCTTAAATCAGAATTTCGACACGCGAACGTATATCTGGATTTTGCAAAGTCCTATTCAGGACCAGGGTTCGATGATCGAGTAGCTGAGTTTATCGATCTTGATCGGGAACTTGTTACCTCAAAGGATGAAATCTTTCGGTTTCACAGTGGTGTTCCCGTTTAAGAAATTGGAAAGGATTGCAGTGAAAAACCGCTTTTGTCCATTTCCAGATACCACCCCTTGGTGTTCCAATCACCCAGAACCACGCGTTGACCCCGGGCCTCTGGCACCTCATGGACCTGAGGTCGATGGGTATGTCCGTGTATGAGGAGCGGTACCTCCTGCTCTCGCATGACTTTGACAACCTCCGATGGCGTAACGTCCATGATGTCCATCGCCGTCTCTCGTGTGTGGTCCTTGCTCTGGGTTCTAGCGCTGGCTGCGATTGCAGCTCTTTCCTCGAGGCTCTTGCTTAGTAATTCTGCCTTAAAATCAGGGTAACGTGCCATCGCTCGGACCTTCATATATTCTTCGTCACGGGTGCACAAACTATCACCATGCATGAGCAATACGGGTCTGTCGAAAAATGTTAGACGAGTGGGGTCGGTCAGTAGTTCGAATCCGGTCTGCTCGCAGAACCTTTGGCCAATTAGAAAGTCTCTGTTGCCATGCATAATGAATCTGGGCATGGGAAGAGAGGCGAGGGCGGATATGATGCTCTGGTTGAATGGGCTGTTGTCGTCATCACCGAGCCAGACCTCGAAAAAATCACCCAGGATATAGAGCCTTTCCGCATTGACGGCGGTATTTTCTAAGAAATGTAGAAATGCCTGTGTGATGTCTGGTCGAGTTTCATCGAGGTGTAGATCTGAAATGAAGATGTAGCTCACAGGATTAGTTCTCCGACGGTGCGTTCACGCTAAGTACCCGCAAATACAGGTAATTTAGCGGTAATGTGATTGACGTAATGAACGCCGGTTAAGTAGAATGCGCCCGTCTCAAGTATTGGCTGGATAGATTCACTATTCATTATCCAGTGCATGGGATGGATTATACAATCCTCTTGTTTGATATATCGGGTGTTGATGTATCGGGGTATAGCGCAGTCTGGTAGCGCGCCTGCTTTGGGAGCAGGATGTCG
>CAJWQG010000034.1 GCA_913045175.1 uncultured Gammaproteobacteria bacterium
TCACCACCGATTAGGTGTCCTACTGATTTCATAGCGAGCCTGACCTTATTCCAATCGCCGACTTCGGCAAGTCTCGTAGGGTAACGCGGATCAGGAGCCGACTCAAAGATATTGGGTTAGGTCGGTCGCTCCAACGATTCCTATAGACGTTGCTATGCTTATCAGCCCACTAATTCAAAATCAGCGATAAGATCAGCTTCTGAACTTCCACCGACCCACAGTTGGAATCGTCCCGGTTCAAGACGCTTTCTGCCATCGCGATCGAAAAAAGCCAATATATCGGTGGGTAATGAAAAATGTATATGCCTTCGCTCTCCCGGCGCCAGCTTTATACGACAGAAGTCCTTTAATTCTCTTATAGGTCGCGCCAGGGAAGCGACGGGATCCCGTGTATAGAGCTGAACTATTTCTTCGCCCTCCCTACTGCCGGTATTGGTTACGCATACATCTATCTCTACTTGTGAGCCAGCCTTGACCCGCAGCGGTTGTAACGTCAATTCACTGTATTCGAATTCGGTGTAGGACAACCCATACCCGAAACAGTACTGGGGAGAAGGATCAACATCCAGATGAAACGACTGATTTCCTATGGATGTCTGGGACGCCCGGGCTTCTATGTCATCAACATGCGTTACGGTGTCCTTACTGGGAGGTCGCCCCGTGTTGCGATGACTATAGAAAATCGGAATCTGACCTACCGCCCTGGGAAACGTAATTGGTAGTTTTCCTGACGGTACTGCGTCACCAAACAACAAGTCCACAATGGCAGGACCACCCATCGATCCAGGGTGCCACGCAAATAGAATTGCGTCCACCTTGTCGACGATAGCGTCAAGTACCAGTGGCCTGCCCGCCATGATCACAAGGACGATCGGTTTTCCACACTCCACAATCGCTTCTATCAGGGCTTCCTGGGCACCTGGCAAGCGGATATCCGACCGGCAGTGTGCTTCTCCCGACAGTATCGATTCCTCTCCCAGAACCAGGAGAACAACATCGGATTCACGCGCAGCCGTCCTCGCATGGTCGAATTCTCGCGCATCATAGCTACGGGTCGTATCCAATGCCCTGACATGTCGTACTGTCGTCGAGTTTCCGTGACTATCCTTAAGTGCATCCAATACCGTCTGACTTAATTCTGCATCACCATCGAATACCCAGGTGCCCATCTGTTCGTATCCATCGTCTGCGAGGGGTCCTATCACAGCTATCGTCTGGCTGGATTCAATATCGAGAGGAAGCAGGTCCTGATCGTTCTTAAGTAGTACAACACTCTCCAGTGCCAGTTGCCTGGCCATGTTCAAATGATTCTCCGTTGGCAGTCGAGAATCAACGGTATCCAGGGACGCTTCGAATAAACCAAGCTTGAATTTTACGCCAAGGATCTGGGCCACCATCTCGTCGATCCAGGCTTCATCAATTATTCCCTGCTCGACAAGGTCCTGCAGATAACTTGCATAGACATTGCTTACCATGTCCATATTAACGCCAGCGTTGACTGCAAGTTGTGCTGCTTCACAATCATTCTCCGCAACACCATGGGAAACCAACTCGTTGATGGATCCCCAGTCACTGACGACAAAACCAGGAAAACCCCATTTCTCGCGCAAGATCTTTCTCAGAAGCCACACACTAGCTGTCGGTGGCTCCCCATTTACGTCACTGAACGACGTCATCACGCTCTGCACGCCTGCAGCCAGCGCAGCCTGAAAAGGCGGGAAGTAGGTATTGTGCAATTCGGTGTCGGGAATATTGGCTGAATTGTAGTCACGCCCAGATTCTGTCGCCCCATATCCCGCAAAATGCTTCGCACACGATAAGATCGAATCCGCCTGGGTCAGGTCGTCAGTCTGGAACCCTCTGACCATTGCGGCGCCTAGTTCACTGGCAAGATAAGGATCTTCTCCCAGACTTTCAGCAATCCTACCCCACCTTGGATCTCGTGAGACATCAAGCATTGGGGCAAATGTCCAGTTAACACCCCGGGATGCTGCTTCCATCGCTGAGTAACGGGCACCCTTTTGAACAAGCTCCCGATTCCAGGAGGCTGCCTGTCCAAGGGGAATGGGCAGGACTGTGTTAAACCCATGAATGACATCGCGACCGATCAGTAGTGGAATACCCAGCCGACTCTCGTCACGCGCTATACGTTGCATTTCTGCAACCACATCCGGGTTTACTTGATTTAACACCGAGCCAATTCGACCGCCGCGGATATTGTCGCGTAATGTATCGGTTAAGGTCCCGTCGTCGCTGCTGACCTGCACCATCTGTCCAACTTTTTCTCCAAGCGACATCTCCGCGATCAGAGCATTCACTCGGTCTGCCTTAGCGGGTTCTTTCTGGTCGCTCAACATCGAATAAAGCTCCATCCAACAAAGGTCTTACTAATTTTCCTTTTACTTGTACATATTATATTGTACAATAATCTGTACATATTGGTCTTCATACTTGGAATCCTACTGGAGAACGGAATGCAAATAGTCACTTTCTCACAAGCCAGAAACAACCTAAAAAGCGTTTTAGATCAAGTAGTTAATGATGCTGATTATACTATCATAACGCGCCGGGATGCAGAGGATGCCGTTGTCATGTCACTGGACTACTTCAATGCGTTACAGGAAACAGCGAACCTCTTGAAAGTACCCGCGAACGCTGCTCATCTGGCGCGTTCCATTGAACAGTACCAGAGCGGCACAATCAACCAGCATGGGCTGGCCAGTGATTGAAACATTGGCGTGGACCCGGGAAGCCCAGTCAGACTACGACTATTGGCAACGCCATAACACCGGAATGCGAAACCGAATAAACCAGCTGGTTCTGAACACAACACAAAATCCACTATCCGGTATCGGCCAACCACGGGAATTGTTTGGAAGTCTGTCTGGGATTTGGTCACGGAAGATAGACATGACTCACCGCTTTGTCTACGCGGTGAACGACACTCAACTCACCATCCTGTCCTGTCGCTACCATGTCAAAACGAGCATGGTTTTCTCTGGTTAGTATCAGCTTGTGAATTTCTGTACGCTTGGCATCTCAGAAACGATCGGGGGTAAATCATGAATGTAGTCAAAGATAAGCTGAAGTCTGGCCAGACGGTCATCGGCACCGCGGGTAACATCGGAAGCGAAATCAACTTCCTGGCGAATGCTGGATACGACTTCCTACAGTTTGATACTCAACACACACCGGTCGAGATTAAAGCCCTCGCGCCTAAACTCGCTAGCATGCGAGGTAAAGACGCCATTCCAATTATCAGGGTCGGAGACAACCAGCAAGACCAGATCTGCTACGCCCTGGACATCGGCGCCAAGGGAATCGTCGTCCCTATGGTTAACTCCAGGGAAGAAGCAGCCCATATGGTGAAGTGCTGCAAATACCCGCTTGATGGTATACGTAGCTCAAGTGGTCCACATGGTGAATGGGGCGAGTACGACACCTATCGCGAATACATGGACGCCGTGAACGAGCAACTATTGATCATTCCTATGTTGGAAACTCGTGAAGCGCTCAATGACATTGATGACATTCTGAGTGTAGACGGCATTGACGTGTTACTCGTAGGACCTTCCGACCTCTCCATCAATCTTGATGTCCCTCTGGACTATACGAGCTCGATCTATCAGGACGCGCTTAAAACAATTGCAGCTGCCTGTGCCAAAGTGGGTGTAGCACCGGGAATGTATTTTGTACCGGAAGGGATTTCACCCGAGCAGCTTATCGAGTGGGGCTTCCGATACTTTACGCTCCCCTGGACAGACTGGGCGACCGGGGGTATTCGTAACGGGCTCGATGCGATAAACCGCTAGACTAAAAAGTCAGGGTAACCTTCAGAGCATCCTCATCGCGCTCGTGAGCGAGGGTCAGTGCCTGTCCGATTGACTCGAGCGGTAACCGATGGCTCACCATCTTGGTCACATCGATTTCGCGACGCGCGATCCAGTCGAGCGCTTTGTGAAACGATGACATATCCGCCTCGGCCTGTGCGTTAACAACAGCATACATCCGGATCTGCTTCATGAAGTACTTCCAGTAATTGAAGGCGATATCTTTTTTGGTATCAGGCAACCCAAAAAACACCACGTCGCCGCGAATACCCGTGACATCAATTGCCTGCCCAATGGTCTCTTCCCTACCAACCGCTTCAACGACGATGTCAGCCCCACGCCCGTTGGACGAATCCATGACTGCTTCCTTAATCGCCCTTCCCTCTTTATCTCCCTGAATGGCAATGTCCGCTCCGAAAACCGGTGATTGAGCCAGCCTCGCTGGCGACAGATCGGACACAATGACTGTTTCCGCACCATAGTGCTTGGCGAGCCATGCGAAGAACATTCCTGCAGAACCCTGACCGAGAATAGCAACGGTCTTGCCAACGAAATCCAGGTTTCCCCTGCGCAGCGCGTAGATTGTTGTACCGAACTGCTGTGCCATCAACAAATCCTCGACCGGGCCGTCATAATTCGGGAGCTTCAGGCACCATGAAGCCGGCAGTGTCTGATAGTCAGCAAAACAACGCTGGAAACCACCACCGGGTACAGTCAGCACACGATCACCTACCTTCAGGCTGTCATCGAGGGACTCAATCACCTCACCGACTCCTTCGTGACCTGGCCAGCCCGGTTCGCCCGGGAACTCCTCAGCGCGTTTGGTGCTGAAGAACACCTGGTGAAGATCTGAACCACAAATGGCAGCCATATGATTCTTAACCACAACCTCGCCAGCTTTCGGTTCGAAAAGATCCGCGTCTTCGCAGACCATGTTCAGCGGTTCCACCAGTCGCGCAGCACGCATTTTGTCCATTAGTTTCTGTTCCTTTGAAATCAACGACGCGAAGAATAGCTCAATTCACGCTAAATCGTGAGTGGTTAAAAGTAGTAACTGAGGCTGACAAAGGCAAGATCCGGGCTTAGCCCATACTCTGAAGCCTGCGCATCGCCGCTAAAGTGATAGTAGCTTAAGTTCATTTCCAGGTTTTCCATCACACTGTAACCAGCCGCAATGGATGTAAACGAAGAATCATCATCGAGATTGAAAATCCCCTGCAGGCTGAATGTCCACAGCGGCCCAAGCTGATAGCTGAAAGCTGGCATAACGTAGCGTTCACCTAACAAAAAGACTCCGCCGCGCTGATAGGCCGTAGTCCTCAGCTGCGCAAAATAATCCTGTGGCATGTCAGAGCCCGCGCCATTGTGATGGAATTCGATCTGGCCAAAAGCGACATCGGAAAAGGCATAATCGAGACCCGTTGATGTTCTGACGTAATCGTCGTCTCCACTAACCGCCGCGATCTCAAACCAAAAACCAAACTGTCCGAGAGCGGTCTGTACGCCCGTACCAACAATGTTTTGTTCTGCAAATCTGGCAATCGCAAACTGCAGATCTTTACCGGCAACATTCCCGCTCAACTGCAGGAAAGCAGCTGACTCGCTGGCGGAGTCACCCAACACTACCCCCACATCGAACTCACCCAGGTCTCCCATCGGTGCCTGATATCGAACTGCATCCACACCGATTCGATATTCCTGGTTAAAAGTACGCACATCAAAGGGAATGAATACGTCGGTTGGATTGATAATGCGCGCGGACCCGAAGGTAATGGCCTGCCGGCCAATGGTCAGATCGCCGCCCGCAAATCTGAATTGTACGTTGAGCCTGTCCAGATTCTGATATACCTGATTCTTCGAGTCCGCATCGCTAAGCGACGGTTCGATATCGGTCAGGCGATAACCCACACCGGTCTGAGCAAACGTCGCATCCCCGAGCGACAAATCACGCGACGCCAAGATAGGATTTATCTGGTAGTGAACCTCCCATGCCACCCTGCCCTTTGACTCATCCAACATAAGACGCAGATTATTCTGGGACTGGTAGGTTCGTGGAAACGCCAGGAACTCATCCTGAGTCACCGCGAATGTTTTTATATATCCGGAAAAATCAATCTCGGCGAAGCTTGAAGCGCTGAAGGTTAGTAAGAGAATGACTCGAAGCATGTTATTTGGATTCGTCGCGCTCGACTTTGCCATCCTCGAGATACACAAGGCGGCGCGCCCGATCCATAATCTTCTGGGCATGGGTAGAGAACACGAAAGTCATTTCAAGTTCTTCGTTCAGTTGTCGCATGATATCCAGCAGCGCAACACCCGTCGCTGAGTCAAGGTTCGCCGTAGGCTCATCGGCAAGGATGATATCCGGATTCGACGCCATGGCACGGGCCACAGCCACGCGCTGCTGCTGGCCGCCAGACAAGTGCGCGGGTCTGCGATCACCGAGACCCTCAAGCCCAACCAGGTTTAGCATCTCACGCACACGCTCATGGCGTTTGTTGGCCGGCACCCCTTGCAACAACATGATGTACTCAATATTTTCCTCTGCAGATAGTACCGGAATCAGGTTGTAGGCCTGAAAGATGAATCCAATGTGATCTCGCCGAAAATCTGAAAGCTCCGTGCCACTCATTTCGGCAATATTGGTACCGGAAAGAAATACCTCGCCCGAACTGGGATTATCCAATCCCCCGATCAGGTGTAACAGTGTGGTCTTTCCGGAACCAGAAGGGCCAATTACTGCCGTGAATTCACCACGCTCGATCTGGACCGACACATGATCGAGCGCGGCCACCCGCGTCTCATCCTCACCGAAGTAACGGCAGACGTTGCGGGTTTCTATAACAGGTTCCATATGTCTTCCTTTAGACCTCTCTACAACGATCTTTGTAAAGCGGTGGCCGGAACGATTCGGGCTGCGAAAATCGCGGGATAAATTGCAGCAACCAACACCAGCAACACCACATAGAACGGCAGCGTAATAAATTGCTCAATCACCACCTTCGTATAAAGGCCCTGCAACACCACACCTTCCACCTCAAAACTGCCCAGAGGAATACCATTGGCTTCATACCAGGAGTTGACGTGGTAACCCAGGACACTCCCCATGACACAACTCACGATCGCAATCAGAAACGCTTCAAGCATTACCAGACCAACAATGCCACGAGGGGTGGTACCTATCGCCTTGGCAACACCAAATTCATAGATTCGTTCATAGATCGACATAAACAGAGAGTTAATAAGCCCCAGTGTTGCCAACAGAAACAGCACGATGCCGATAATCAGCGTGCCATAGTTGGCCATTTCGATCAGCGCGGAAACCGCTGGGCTGAAATCCAGCCAACTCAGCGCCTCGATCTCATCATTGTTGAACTCACGATAAAACGCGTGATCGCGATTCTTGGCATCCTCCGGATTCTTGAATCGCACCGCAATCTCATGAATACCTTCATCCAGCCCGACCAGCCTCTGGGCAACGTCAAGATTGATAAAGGCAAGCCCCTCATCCATTGCCGGAACACCAAACTCGATAATCCCGGACAGCCGAAACAGTTCCTGGCTAATCTCACCGGTTTCCACCTCGGAAACTGTCACAACAATTCTGTCACCCAGTGAAACTTCCAGCAGTTCCACCATGGGCTTGCCGAGTAGAATCTGCCGGGTACTTCCAGAAAGGTAATCCCCTTCAACGATTGCCCGCTTTATTTTGCTGATGGAAACCTCACGGTCCGCATTCACACCATAAATGAGGCCTCCTGCAATGTTATACGGGGAGGTGATCATTCCTGCAGACAGCACACGAGGCGCATAGGCAGCAATAGCTTCGTTGGCTGCAACTCGCTCAATAATTGGATCTGGATCAGTTATATATAGCTCATCGTCCATGTCATCCAGAAAGCCTCTGCGATGAATCTGCGCTTCGCCGGCCAGAGTCTCCGTAATCGTACCTACCATGGATTCCTGAATGCCGATCATAATCCCGTCGGTCAGAATCAACGCGACCAGCGAAAACCCAACGAGCATTACCGTCAGTACGGTACGACGCACATTCCTAAACAGGTTTCTCCAGGCAAGCTTCAGCAACAGCATGATCAGTGACTACTCATGGCTGTCTTTGGCGTGATACTGACTGCTCTGATGCCGGGAAGAATCGTCACCAGTGCGGCAAACGCGTAGATAATTAACGCCGGCGCCGTCAGAACCAACGCATTGACGCCACCTTTTAGATGCAGAAACGGTACACCCCCCATCTCCATCGGCTCCGGTAAAACGAAACCAACCTGAGTCAGAAAGGTCAGGAGCGGAATCAATAACAGGTATCCCAACGCGATACTTAGTGTTGCCATCAGCATGGTTTCAACGAAAATCAGCTTGAATACCTGCGCGGGCCTGCTACCAATGGCACGGAGCACGCCAAACTCTTTGGTTCGCTCAAGCACCGACATGAGCACAGTATTGAGCACACCGATACACACCAAAAAAACGATGATCGCCATCGCAAAATAGTTTCCCTGAAGATCAGCCTGCATTGATTTGTAAAAGGCTTCCTCGACCACCTGCCACGGCGATACCGTGGCTCCTGGTGTTACACCATCCAGTTGAAGCTGCAACGATGCCGCGATCACCTCGCTGCTATTCGCGTGGTCGACCAGCATTGCATATTCATGGACCTGGTCTCCAACACTGATAAACTCCTGGGCAGCTACGAGAGGTAGATATACTGAACTCCTGTCGTAGGAGTCTTTGGTTCCTACCAGGGCGACCACCTCAAAAATATCGTTAGCAATGGATCCGTCAGCCCCCTGGGAAATCAACACGATTTCGTCACCCAGACCAATGTTGAGCCGATTGGCGACACCGGCACCAATCATCGCTTTGGCGAATCCGTTTCGGGTTAATGCCTCGTTGAAATACTCACCTGATCGAACCTTCTGTTTGATTCTGGACGTCGTGGGTTCGAGTTCTGCATCAATGCCGATCACCGATACAGGCGACGTCTGATTACCGGCATAGGCCAGCGCGGGCGCAAAGACCCGCGGCGCATAGGCCTTTACTTCATCTGATTTCTCAAGGATCGACTCCACGGCATCGCGATCAGCAATCGTCTTATAGATTTTCGGGCGCTGCTCATAATCTTCCCAGTGAATCTGGATATGCCCGGTGTGATCCAGGGTAAAAAACTCAATGGCGTTGCCATATGAACCCTGGGTTATGGAGAATGAAAAAGTACACAGGACAAATCCGCCAGTCATACTGAGCCCGGTCAGCAATGACCTTCTTCGCTGCCGAAAGATATTGCGGAACGCCAGCTTAAACAGCATCAAAAACGGCTCGTCAGATTCCGCCGGGTGAATAGATCCTTCGTAACATCTGTGGCGTCAAAATCGAGTTGTTCATATTCAACAACTGTCTCGTGACCCTCTTTGTTAAGGGGTATTACCTTGAGTATTGATGGCAATCGTTTGCCTTCAAATTCTTTTACGTCACTGAATTCCATGCGACGTATTTTTCGCCCACGCTCATCGAAGAAAACCTGTTCAACCGGCAACATTGCGTGGCGGTCCACCATGTAATCAATTCGTCCCCAGACTGTTACCGTATCTTCTTTAGGCACGAGCGTAATTCGGTATTGATCTTCGGTCGTTTCCAAAGACAGATCGTAGGCATCAACGAGTTCAGTTTCCCTGAGCAGGTCATCATTGGTTACATCACTCCCCATCCACGAGCCCATCATCATCGATGGTGGGACTTTGATCACCTTGTTGATCTTGGGGAAGTAATTCCACATCTCTTTTTCACGCTTCAGGGTGGCAATACCCTCTTCTTTTTTGGGGGCAAGGATTCGATAGAGTGCATACTCCTGACCCAACGATTCAGCACTCATTCTCAAGCGACGTTCGTTGCGGGGTGTAACTACTGTCATCGTTATCGTCGCCCTGGATGCATCCCCCCTGTATAGCTTTTCCATTTCCTCAATGATTTGATGAGCCTCATCCGAAAGCGCTTCAGCGAAACTGTGTTGCAAAGAAAGGGACGTCAGGAAAACGAGTACAACGAGCCAAAAACGCATCTGCTTTTTCCTCTATGTAAGTACCCAAATCATAGCAGACAGACGTGATGAAGAAATCAGACATCGTTGTGCTATTTGCCCAAAGATATCAAGTAGATTCGCACTGACACAACGTCGTATATTGTGGGTGGGCCACGAATACGAGACAGAAAATGGAAGTACGAGTCGACGGCGCGATACTGCATGTGGAGGTTGACGGACCCGAAGATAAACCGGCACTTTTACTCTGGCCTCCCGGTAACCGCACGCTCCGTGTCTGGGACCACTACATTCCAACTTTAAGCGAAAGATTCCACGTTATCCGCATCGACATCCGTGGCTGGGGCGAAAGCTCACCTGCAGAAGACCCGGAGAGGCAATATACCTTCGAGCAGTACACTCAGGATGCCAGCGATGTACTCGATCACCTGGAAATCGAGCACTGTCAAATATGGTCGCAGTCATGGGGCACCAGGCCCGCCATCGTTTTTTGTGCCTTTAACCCCCGGCGAGTAATGTCCGCAGCGCTCTATGCGGCTAACTCTGACCTGCCAGATCGGGAGGCACAGATCGCAGGTACAGAGCGAGCAAAGGCGGAAAGACAAAGACTTGGTATTGAGACCATGGCGCTATCCGACGATTTTATGGACCACAAACATCCGGAAGCCGCCAAGCTGGTTGCGGGTGCATTGCGAAAATTCGATCTGTCCAGCGTCATTGATAAGCTCACCATGCCCGTATTGATTGGTACCGGGGCTGAGGATCCAAATCTTGTATCGTCCAGGGTAATCGCCAAAACCGTGCCCAATGCTAAGTTGGTCGAGTTCCCTGCCGTCGGACACAATTCGATACTGGAACACCCAACGCTGGCGCTACAGACCTTCCTCGACTTCCAGGATTCGCTTTAAGATTCGCAGCAACAAATAATTAGATCAGGAGATACAAATGGATTTTGGTGTTCAGGTTAACGTTTACCGTGTGGCGTGGGACGATATCGTCGCTTCCGTTCAGGCATTAGAAGCAGGCGGTTGGGATAGCGTGTGGTTCGCAGATCACCATATCCCACCAGGTGGCGGAGGAAACGACGCTGAAGAAGCGAAGACCGCTTTTGAGGGTTTAGCGGCGATCGCCACCGTCGCCGGTATGACCAAAAAGCTGCGTCTAGGCAATCTCGTTCTGGGAAACACCTACAGAAATCCAGGACATACAGCGCTTATTGCCGCGACTATCGACACCGTGAGTGAAGGTCGTTTTACCCTGGGTATCGGTGCAGGTTGGTATGAGCGAGAGCATGAGGCCTACGGGTGGAATTTTCCTTCTATGAAAGAGCGCCAGGACAAATTCGAGGAAGCCTGCGAGTTAATCCGCAGCCTGTTTCACTCTCGCGAACCGGTAGATTTCAACGGCACGTATTACCAACTGGACCATGCACAACTATCGCCCGGCAACTTTGACGACAGCAAGCCCATACCAATCATGGTTGGTGGAACTGGCCCCAAACGCACGCTGCGCACTCTGGCACGGTATGGCGATGTCATGAACCTCGATGGATGGGCAGGTGGCGGTATGTCACTGGACTACTACAAATACAAAGCGGGTATTCTGGAACAACATTGTGAGGATTGCGGACGTGACCCGGCGGAAATACGTAGAACGCTCACCATGCCCTGCTTGGTCACCTACGATAAAGCCCGGGCGGATGCCATGATTCAGGAGTACGGTGAGGGAACCGTGGCCGGACCAAAACAGTACGTCATTGATCGCATTGGCGAGTTTCAGGACGCAGGAATTTCAGAGATCATGTTTGGCTATCTGCCTACGGGCAAGGTCAGCCTTCTACAACGTTTTGAAGCAGAAATAATCAGCGCGTTTCGTTAAGCCTTCATCGGATGGTTAGAACTTAGAGAGAACTTCTTCGTCTATTTCCTGGAAGAACGCCGGCGCTACCACCTTGTAGTGCGGGATAATTTCGGCCACACCGGCATCTATGTATTCGCCAACGCGGTCAATCACGAACTGCGGTGAGCCGATCGCTTTCCAGTCATCTCCATCGCGAGACTTTTTTGCTTGCTTTTCATCCCGAATGATACGAATAGGAACGTGTGCGGTTTTCTGAATCTCCGATGGGTCTCGCCCAACACTTTCACAGTGTTTTTCAAGAATCTACACCTCCAGCTGCGGGAATCGTCAGCGCGTCCATGTTCGTCATGGTGCAGACATCAAATTCACCAGCGGTGTACTGATTGATTGACTCGATATAATCGTTAAATTGAACGACATCAATGGTGATGCCATATTTTTTAGCCCACTTGTCGACAATACCGGCGTCCTTGGCATAACCCCGAGGCATCCAGCCGACATAAATACTCCAGGCAATTTTGTAGTCGTCCTTCGCTGCCACAGAAAACGACAGCAATGACATAATAGATATAGTAAGAATGCTTCGTGCGAAACGCATTAATTTCTCCTTTAAGTAGTTACACAATGGAGACGCACAGTCTCCCGGGCTTTTATCCCTCCGTGTAACCTCCTTAAGAAGGTCGAATGCTCTCGGACCAGACAACTAAAAGGCCGGAACCCTATCGTTCTATTGTTGAAGACCAGCGAACTGCTCTCTCCGCATCTATTGATGTGCAAACGATGTGCCAATGCAAATCAGGGGCTTTCAGGACGTTCAACGCAGAAAAAGAACCAGTATCGAGCATCGCGCGCACAGATTAAGTGCGTCCGGTCAGCAAAAAACACAACACAAAAACGCGGGACAAAAAAAAGCCGCTGGCGGCACCGCCAGCGGCTTCGTCCTAGACTCAAATCTATTCGATAGGAATGCTATAGGAAACGATGAACGATGGACTAGGCTCGTCGCCTGTATAGTCGATCCAGGAGCTCAGGGTAAACGACAGATTGTCGTTATATGAGTAACCAACATCGAAGTGAGTCGCATCATCGTTACTACCACCACCCCAGTCGTGATCACCGATCGCGAAACTCCAGGAGCCTACGCCGACAGAAGCATTGATGTAACTATAATCTTCATTAGCCGCATAGCCACCCGTCTCGCCTGCAATGTTGTCATAGTAGCTGACACTGACAGGACCGTATCCTAATGAGACGATGACTTCCATAAAGTCACCAATCTGACCATCGGTACTTTCAAAATCACCCGTCGGATAGACGTACGAAGTAACGTTGATGTCATAGCTAAAGCCTTCGATTTCACCGCCATATCCGGCAAAAATGTCAAACTCAGTTCCAGCGGTCGTGTCACCAGAGGACACCCAGAGACCAGCATATGCACCGCCTTCACTGAAGACGAGATCAGCCGAAGCTGCAGGCGTACCTGAACCAAGATCAAATCCTCTCCACAAGTAAGAGGTCGCGACGGTTGCAGATGCTGCAACTTCCGCATTAGCAGCCGGAACGATTGTACCCGCGCTCAAGGCAACCGCAAATGCACCGGCAAGAAGTTTTTTTGTGAATGTCATATTCTGCTCCAAGATGAACTTAATTAATTTAACGCTGGCCCATGATTAATTAACCAGACTGCCCATCTCATAGCATTATCCTTGCCAAGTTTTAAAACCCATATAAATCAATTTGTTAGGAGAATATAGTGGAGACCGGTAGGAATATAGGCAGAATAAACGCACTATATTAGTGCGTTAATGCGCCCATATGGTGCCAGGATTTTACGCGTCTCGTTGGGCGGCGAGTTATCCAGGTAAGCAAGCTTTGTCGTAGTCAGCGAACGATATCATTCGCTGCGCATCTTCATCCCAGAGCGCGAGCCATGCGGTGCCAAGGCTTTCCCACAAACCTAGCCGGCGCGCCTCCTGAAACTCCGAATTCTCGTTGAAGCTGGCGGGCAACCAATAATTTGGAATCCGCGGATACTGATGGTGAATGTGGTGATAACCAATGTTACCCGTCACGAAATGCAGCCACCGAGGAAGATCGTAAAACGAACTGCTATTTAACGCTGCTTCATGATAACTCCAGCCATCCTGACGCACCCAATACGCATCTTCAAACTGGTGTTGTACGTAGAACAACCAGACGGCGCCCATCGACGACAAAAAGACGATCGGTCCATAGACCATAAGGAAGGGAACCAGGCCAAATGCAGCAATTAGCGCACCGTAGTACAAGGCGATGCCAATATTCGTGCCCATTACGCTGATCCAGCCCTCTCTAGTATAGAACTGTTGCCCCAGAGGTAATCGATGCAGAATCAGAAAATGGACCGGGGCCGCAACAAGAAACAAAAACCATGGGTTTCGATAGGTGCGATAGCGAAACCGCTCGAGAGCACTCGCGTTTTGGTACTCCTCAACGGTCATGGTGATGACATCACCTTCACCACGTTTATCCAGATTTCCTGTCGTTTGATGATGTTTGGCATGCTGACGAGCCCAATACTTCAATGGCGTGTTGGTCAGTATGCCAATGACATTACCCAGCAAGTCGTTTTGCCACCGATACGGTAGATAGGAACCATGGGCGCAATCATGCCCGATCATGAACAAACGCAGATACGCTACCGACGCGACAATGGTTAACGCAATCGTCAGTCCGTAATGAAAGGAAAGAGATTCAAATGCCAATGAGACGGCGACCGCTAACAACAGGACCGTGTGTCCAAATTGACCAGCTGCGCGCCAGTAAGATGCCTTGGTATACCTATCCGTAGTGGTTATTGCTGCCACACTATCTCCTAGTACAACGCGCCGAACTTTGGCAAAAAAGAGCCGGCAAGTAAACCGTTAGTGCTCGGTTGCGATGAATGGACCATCGACACATATCCTGCGGCCATCAGGACAGTGGCAAGCGCCACAGATACCAACGCCACATTTGGTGAGGTAGTCAATTGCGCTGAATATGTTCTCGTCGCCAACGAATTCACGCTGAACGGCTTCTGCGGCATGGACCATCGGAGCCGGTCCGCAGTTATAAAAAATTACCGATTCCAGATCATCCATGCTTTCTAGTGTTTCGCGAAGCAGTTCAGTTACCAGCCCATGGTAACCCTCAGAGCCATCGTCAGTAGCGATATGAACCTCTGCTATATCACGACATTCATCAGAAAAATAGAGACGATCTTTGGTTCGAGCACCCATAAAGACCGTTGCATCGCCAAAGTCTCGGGCGATTTGAAAGACGGCAGCGAGACCTGTCCCGCCGGCAACCGCCATCACCTTCTTGTCGGCGGGAGTCACGGCAGCGCCATAGGTCCCCCTGACCATCACCTCGGCTCCCGGCTCAAGATTGATCAGTTTGTTGGTGAAGATTCCAACATCAATAACTGCCAAAGAGAACGGATCATCGGTAAGAGCAGAGAATGGCTTCTCACCAACCCCGGGGATCCAGGTAAAAACGAACTCACCAGGCTTTACATCCAGCTTGCCATCGAAAGTCAGTATGGAAATGTCATCGGTAACCCGTTCATTGCTCGCTAGCGTGTATGACTCAAACCCCATCGGCACGTCATACCGAACCATCTGCTCACTGTGGTTGTCGTCAGCGCCCAGATCCGCCTCAATCGTAGCGAAATACTCGGCCAGCGAAGTCGAACTCATACCCGTTAGCGCTGAACCGATACCAAAAACACTCACCCCTTCATTTTCAAATGCGCGAACGTCATCCGCATTGCTAATCCCGCCACAGCCGATGACTGGCAAATCTACCGCCGCCCGAATTTCCCGCACACATTTAAGCGCTATGGGCAGAACTCCCTTACCAGACATCCCTCCTAACGTATTCGTTAGCACTGGATGCCCCTGCGAGGTGTAAAAGGCAGGACCAACAGTATTAATGGCACACAAAGCGTCGGCGCCACCCTCGGCAGCGGCAGCGGCAATTTCTCCGACATTCGGAACGTTTGGGGTGAGCTTCGGAATGACGGGAACAGATACCGCTTCTTTGACCGCTTGTGTAATTTCCTTCACAAGGCCAGCGTCCTGCCCCATATCCATCCCATATCCTTTGGCGTGAGGACACGACAAATTGAGTTCCAACCCATCAGAATAAGGCGCGAGCTTCCGTGCAACTTCTACGATTTCTTCAACACTACCGCCAAATATAGAACAGAGAAGGAATCTATCTTCCGGCACCTCGAGTTCTGCAAAGTGTTGCGCTGCCTCGTCTGCACCCGGGTTTGTCAGGCCTACCGCATTCATAAAGCACCCGGGAGCATACTGGGTCATGATGGGCTCCCGATTACCAAGCCGCGGGACGGGCCCGATGCTCTTCGTCGTCATCACACCGATTTGCGGGACGTTCGCGAAAAGATGGCTGATGATTGGCGTTGCGGTGGCAACAATTCCCGACGGAATGGTAAAGGGACCGGAAATGGATTTACCGAGAAATTGGTAACGTTTACTCAAAGGATACTCACCAGGTTCTGCTGGCGCGTATCATAACAGCGGTGACCGTCATAGACACCACTGTGCCTGGCCGATTACCAATACCCTTCTTCCGAGAAGCGGGTCCAGGGTTCATTTTCTCCAATACCATATCCGGTAGTAAGTCCATCTTTAAGCCATTGACGAAAGTCCGGGTGTTCATCCAGATAGGAGACCTGATCCATGGCTTCAAGCCAGGGCGTTTGATCATATTCAACCTGGCAGTGCCGAAACACACCATCTTCGAACAGGCCATAACAGGCTACCTGCTTTCCGCAACGATTCTGACCAATACTTCCAGGGTTAATAAACTCCTGACCGTTTATCACGCGACGAAACTGCACGTGGGAGTGACCGAATAGGACATAGGGGCAGTCGCTGCCATCCGCCAGTTCCAGAAGTTTTTCATCCGGTGTGTCTGGAAGTGCATTTCTAACCTTACCGCTCATAACTCCATGCCGAAGACACATGCGAATGCCATCTTCTTCATATTCACCATCGGGTTTCAACGCGTTGACATAGTCGTAGCCAACCGGGTCCAAGTTATCGATGATCCAATTGTTGAGTGCAACCCAGGTAGCCGGCCAGTTGGCAAATATCGAAGGGTCAAGCAACTCGTGATCATGATTGCCAAGAATGTGTGTTCCATCCGGCATACCCTTTAACAGCTCAATGGTTTCGTTTCCCTGAGGACCGGAAAGAACGGAATCTCCAAGAAATACCGATCGATCCGCATCACTTTCTTTATCCAAAACCGCGCGCAGGGCTTCTGCGTTGCCGTGGATATCGGCAATTACCAACACTTTCATCTATTGTTCCTCTGATTACTCTTCTGATTGGAGCACAACAGTACCTGCGTCCCCATCGACTTCCAGGATTTGGCCGTGCTTGACCCGTTGTGTGGCATTACCTGTACCGACCACTGCCGGGATTCCATATTCCCGCGCGACAATGGATCCATGACCCAGAATCCCACCGATATCAGTAACAAGACCGGTTGCATGGGCGAATAGCTGCGTCCATGCAGGCGATGTCATTGGGCATACCAGAATCGAGCCTGGCTGCATTTGATCAAACTCACTCGCGTTGTTGATGAGACTGACAGGCCCGGTAATCGTCCCCGGGCTGACCGGAATACCTATCATCGTATCGCTGGAATCATCGTTCTTGAACTGGGTCATCTTGAAAGCGATACCCGGGTTTTCTAGCGCTTCCGGAGGAATCGCTCCCGGCGCGTGTAATTGCTTTCTCCGCTCGCGCAACTGGCGCCGCTCCTCGGCAAGCTCTGCCAATTCAGGCTTTGTCTCGTTACTATTGCGCGCATCCAACGCTTCCGCTATTTCATTTGTATAAAGAAAGTAAACGTCTTCAGCCTGACTAAAGGTTCCTACGTCCGTCAGACGCTGTCCAAGCTCCGCCGCCATGGGTCGGAGCACCGGCCAGGCTTTCCCTAATACGAAACAAGATTCTTCTCGTGCGGGGTAGTACTTATAGGCAAACCACATCCGATACCGAAATTGCCAATAGGGTAGTCCTGATAGCAACTCCGAAATGTCCTGGAGCGCTTTTTCACGTTTACGTGTCGCTTCCTCTTGATGTTGGACCGGATCATAGTTTTTATTCTGCACCATTGCTTTAAGCGTAACGCAAAGGGCCGAAGGGTCCTCAATCTGCGTCGGCTCTACAAAATCTAGGCTGTAACCTTGATGACCATACGTATGCAGATAGGCATCAAACGCCTCCAGCATAGGTCCGCTGTCGGGGTGTGCCTGAAGTTCTGCCATTAATCGCTTAGCTGGCGTAACGACGACCGTCTCATAGAGTGACTCGTTCGCCCAGATCATCTTGCAGATCGCGAACAGATCATCGTTCGCCTGCATGATCTTCGACTTGAAGCCTGAGAGGAACTGACCACTGGTAAAACGGTGATCCGGCAGTGTTTCACGCAGAAAACATTGCAACTGATCATCCGTAGACTTGGCAACCCCAAAGGTGTGTCCACCATTACTGGTCCAGTAGTGACCCTCGGCCCCGGACAACTCCTGCATACCTTCCAACAGAATCTCGTCTGAAGCAGACCTGACATCTACCTGGCGCCACTTCTCCGTGGTCTCGAATAGCTCCGGTAAAGCGCGCTCGCGAAAATCCTTGTGCTGCGCGTCATTGGTATGGGTCTTGTGGAAAGCAGTAAAAGTCGGGTTATCAATATCAGGCATGGTTACCGCGTGAGCCACGTCATCTGTGTCCAGCGCCTCGGTTACTACATCCAGCGCGGTCCTGTCTTCATCAGACAGTTCACTACGGAACAATTCAAAATCGTGTTTTTCATGCTCCTTGGCTTCCGGACTATTCAATGTGTCCTGAATTCGCTTCTTGAATTCTTCCATGCGACCTTCGTCCATCATGCCGTTTTTCTGGTAGCCAATGCCGTTCACTGTTACGTATCCGGACTGGGCACCCTCACGACGTGGACGCAAACCTTCTGTGATATAGAGTTCATCGAATAGCGGACTTGTCGGATCCGGAACATTTTCCACAATCTGCCTGCGGCTTAGGGATGGGATACCTTCTGGTGGTTCCCATTCAACTCCCAGAGGCTCAGGAGGCAGGTTCGTAATAGGTCGCGATTGTAAGAGGTACAATTGGCCTGAGCCCTCAGCCGGGGAGCTCGAGGGGGCACCCCTCGAATGTGAAAGATACGCCCATTCAATATCCTGAGGCAGACCATCGAAATGTTTCTCTACGTTCAGCGCAAGCGTGGTTAACTCGGCAAGCAATTCATCTGTTAAAGAAGATTGCTCACGCTCACCTTCGGCAATCTCTTCCAGGCGTGTGCCCTGCTCCCCGTCATAGACAATTTTTTGTTCCTTCGGACCGATCATGGTCTCTTTCGCTATGCCGGTTTCTCTATCCACAATAAATGTATCAGGTGTGACCTGTCCGCCAACGACAGCTTCGCCAAGACCAAAACTCGCGTTAATGATCATTTCCGAGCGCTCGCCTGTTGCCGGGTTCGCGGTAAACAGAATGCCTGCCACCTCGGCCGGGATCATGATCTGCACGACGACGGCCATGGCAACCGATCCCTGCTCAATACCCATTTCGTGACGGTAAGAAATGGCCTGCGCGGTCCATAAGGAAGCCCAGCAATCTCGAACGGCTTTAACCAATGCATCCTGACCACGTACATTAAGGTAGGTTTCCTGTTGACCGGCGAAAGATAAGCCCGGAAGGTCCTCAGCGTTAGCTGACGAGCGAACCGCGACGGCAGGATCGTCACCGTCCAGACTCGCATAGGCTTCCTGGAGCTCTGAAATCAAAGCCGCCGAAAGTTCTTTCTCGAGAATCAATGAATGAATACTTGATGAGGCTGACTCAAACGACGCGCGGCCTTCAACTACCTCAGGCCTGGCGAGGGAAACGATGCTGGCCTGCAAGTCGTTGTCCGCAACAAATCCTCTGTAAGCTGCGGTAGTAAGTTGAAAGCCTCCCGGAACCTCGAATCCTGCATTCAACATTTGCGCAAGCGACCTGCCCTTGCCTCCTACTACTTCCAGCGCATCATCTTTGGTATCTAAGGGACTGATAAAACCCACGGTGAATTCCTCTCTCTTTGTTATGCCACATTCTGACCACCACAGTAGCGTCAACTGAAATCAGGAAAATCGGGACGCGAAGGTGGAGGTGCTTTATTTGGAAGCGCCAAGAATACGCTGGTTCGCCGTATTCACAAAGTTAGATGGACATGGACATCACCCTTTTCCGGAATCTGACCAATTTCATGTCAAAAGGGGGTACCACGCGACTCAAGTTTCAGGCATTCTACGCCCTCTAGAAAAGTCTAGCCCGAAGTGATGTGTCGGGCATGATGCTTACACCACAAGCCTACACAGGGAGCTAAGTACAGATGAGATATGAAGCACCAACAACAACCAAGGAGGCGGCGACGCTTCTGGCCAAGGAGAATGGCGAAGCCTGCGTCCTAGCCGGTGGAACTGATCTTCTGGTTCGTATGAAAATGGGTCTGAGTGAACCGGATCTGATAGTAGATATTAAACACATTCCAGCTATGCAGGAGATCAAGATAAGCGCTTCTGGAACGAAGATTGGCGCTGCAGTATCCGGCACACGGTTGGGCGACAACAAAGCACTGAAGAAAGCATGGCCAGGCGTCGTTGAAGCGACCAACTTGATCGGTTCAGACCAGGTGCAGGGCCGATGCACCATGGTTGGCAACCTGTGTAACGCATCACCGGCGGCAGACAGTGTCCCTGCGATGATCGCGGCCGGAGCAAAAGCGGTTGTGGTAGGCCCCAAGAAGCGACGTACCGTTACTGTTGAGAACATCGTCACAGGTCCGGGCCAGACGTCTCTTGAAAAAGGCGAAGTAATCGAGTCAATAACCCTGCCAAAACGATCAGGCAAGTCAGGTGACGCATACCTGCGTTTCATACCGCGAACTGAAATGGATATCGCCGTTGTCAGTGCCGGCGTTAACCTGACACTGGAGAAAGGCGTCGTAAAAACTGCCCGGGTTTGCCTGGGCGCAGTAGCGCCTACCGCAGTCCTGGTTCCTGATGCTGCCAAAGCCATCATCGGCACCAAGCTCGACAAAGCGGCCCTCGAAAGTCTTGCAGCGGCGTGCTCCGCGGCATGCAACCCCATCGATGACAAGCGGGGAACAGTCGAGTATAGAACTAAAGTTGCAGGCGTCTTAGGCAGACGTGCTGCGGAAATTGCATTTAAGCGCGCAGGAGGTTCCAAATGACAGGCGTACTAGTAGACACAACCGTAAACGGCGATGCCGTTCAATTTGCTTGTCCAACCGATGAGACTTTACTGGATTCACTACGTGACCGGGTGGGCCTGACTGGCGTTAAAGAAGGATGCGGCACCGGTGATTGCGGCGCATGCAGTATCACGCTGGACGGACAACTGGTTTGTTCCTGCCTCGTACTTGGTGTTGAAGCAAATGGAAGCGAAATCGGTACCGTAGAAGGGCTTGCCGACAGCGAGTCGCTACACCCTTTACAAGAGCAATTTATCAACCATGCGGCACTACAATGCGGTATCTGTACCCCCGGATTCCTGGTTGCTGCCAAGGCGTTACTCGACAAAAATAAAGACCCATCCGAGGAGCAGATTCGCTATGCGCTTGCGGGTAATCTTTGCCGATGTACCGGTTATGACAAGATCGTCCGGGCAGTGCAGGCTGCGGCCAAAGACCTGCGAAAGAAAAAGAAATAGACCACTCATTATCAGCGATAGGAATCATCCGAAATGACACATGATCAAAGTTTTACTAATCAAAAGTTTAAAGTGGTGGGTACCCGGGTCAATCGACCGGACGGCGTTGATAAGGTCACGGGAAGAGCAAAGTATGGCGCAGATGCTACAGCACCTGGCCAACTGGTAGGCCTTTTCCTGCGTTCTCCACATGCCCATGCGCGCATCAAGAAAATTGACACGTCTAAAGCTGAAAAGCTCAAAGGCGTCAAAGCAGTCATCACGAGTGCCGACCTGCCCGACCATACCAACGGAGCCTTGTTAGACAAGCTAACCAACTGTATGGCGAGAGACCGCGTCTTGTATGACGGTCACGCAGTAGCAGCAGTCGCCGCTATTGACCGACAAACGGCCAAAAAGGCACTCAAGCTTATCAAAGTCAGCTACGAGGTATTGCCTCACGTAACTGACGTCGACGAAGCAATGAAACCTGGTGCACCCATCGTTCAACCCGGCACCAAAACCAGAGGTGTTGATCCCAAGCCAACCAAGGATTCGAACGTGGCAGGCGTCTCAACCTTCGGCCATGGCGACCTGGACGCCGGCTTCAAGGAAGCAGACGTCATTATTGAAAAGAGTTACAAAACCGAACAGACCCACCAGGGCTACATCGAACCACATGCGTGTCTCGCCTCGGTAGGCCCGGATGGAAGCGGCGAACTGTGGGTAACCACTCAAGGCCACTATACCTATAGAACGGATTGTGCGGCTTTGCTGGGAATGGATTTGGCGAAACTCAAAGTCACTTCTTCAGAGATCGGAGGTGGATTTGGCGGTAAGACACACGTATGGATTGAACCTATCGCCCTTGCGCTATCCCGCAAAGCGAATCGTCCGGTCAAGGCCGTTATGACGCGTGAAGAAGTGTTTAAAGCCAGTGGCCCAACCTGTTCGACGTCAATGGATATCAAGATCGGCGTCAAGAAAGACGGTACGATCACTGCGGGTTCTGCCCATATCCGTTACCAGGACGGTGCGTTTCCCTTTATCTGGGGCCAATTAGGCGCCATGACAGCCTTCGCATGTTATGACCTCAAGAATGTACAGGCAGTTGGCTATGATGTTCTGGTCAACCGACCCAAGGTTGCCGCATATAGAGCACCATCAGCACCGATGGCAGCGTTTGGTGTAGAGAGCACTATGGATCTACTCGCGGAAGCGATCGGTATGGATCCAGTTGAACTGCGCATTAAAAATGCTGCCAAGGAAGGAACCAAAGCATCCTATGGTCCAACTTACGGACCCATCGGTATTGGACCAACCCTGGAAGCTGCCAAGAACCATCCGCACATGAAAACAAAACTGAAGAAAAATCAGGGTCGCGGTATGGCCTGTGGTTTCTGGTTCAACTTCGGTGGCCAAACCTGTACAGACATCAACATTGGTTCTGACGGGACGGTCAATCTGTCTCTGGGAACTGTAGATGTCGGCGGGTCTCGCGCATCTATGTCACTTATTTGTGCTGAAGAACTAGGCATTCCCTACGAGCAGGTGAAAGCCAACGTCGCTGATACGTCCTCACTCGGCCACAACGACACCACAGAGGGCAGTCGTGGCACCTTCTCTTCAGGCATGGCAACTATTTTTGCTGCGCGTGAAGCGATCGAGGAGCTGAAAAACCGTGCTGCTCAGATGTGGGATATCCCCGTTGAGGAAATCGAGTGGATTGACGGCGAAGCCAGGGCTGTCGGACAGCAACATGACAACCTCCCACCGCTGACGCTAAAAGAAATTGCTGCAAAAGCAGCGGGAACAGGCGGTCCGATTGCCGGGCATAACGAAGTTGTTGCTGACGGTGCCGGTGTTTCATTCGCTAGTCACATCTGTGATGTCGAAGTCGACCCAGAAACAGGTGGCACCAAGGTGGTTCGCTACACGGTCATCCAGGATGCCGGCAAGGCGATCCACCCTGACTATGTGGAAGGTCAGTTCCAGGGCGGTGCAGCACAAGGCATCGGCTGGGCGCTGAACGAAGAATATATCTACGGAGAAGATGGCACCCTGCAGAACGCAGGATTCCTCGACTATCGTATTCCGGTATGTTCCGACCTGCCATTCATCGATACCCAGATCCTGGAAATTCCTAATCCGAACCATCCTTATGGAATTCGGGGTGTTGGTGAAACCTCCATCGTGCCGCCTTTGGCAGCGATCGGTAATGCGGTTTCGAACGCCGCAGGCGTACGCATGACACATGTGCCTATGTCACCGCCTCGCATCCTCAAAGCCATCGAGGATGCTGGCGCGTAGCAATGCTACCCTTCACCGCAGTCGTGAAGTACGACTGCGGTGATTGGTTTTGCTAAGTATTAACGATGCAGGTAAGTCTTACCGGTGGTCTTCGATCCGCTGCAAACGGTGCAGAAACCATCGACATAGAAGCAGAGACGATTCGTGAGCTTATGAACAAGCTCCTGGAAGCCTATCCTGACATGCAAGACCACATGGATCCCGGCATCGCTGTTTCCATTGACGGTGAGATCTATCGAGACAGCCCCGCCAAAAAGATTCCACCCAATTCAGAAGTATTCCTACTTCCGCGCCTACAAGGCGGTTAACACCTTCCCGTTCCAATCCCTTCGCGGATTTTTCATTTCGTTCGTGGTTTAATAGCCGGTTTTTGTAACAGCCAGCCAAGAAGCTCAGGAGAAAAACCACGTGAAAAAGAAAGTTGTTGTCCAGCTACCACGCCAGGCAAATCCGCAAGAACTACGCTTGCGATACGCCGAAGAACTAGAAGCTTTGGACTCAGTCGCAGAAATCGTCGAAGTCGACGGCAGCACCGAAGAGTCGTTTATTGAAGGTGCCCAGGACGCCGATGCACTATTGACCTCCTGGGGCATTAATATCACCAGAAAGATCATCGAATCTTTGGACAAGTGTGTCGTCATCGGTGTCGGCAGTGTCGGAGTGGACATGGTTGACGTGGACGCCGCGACGGAAAATGGCATTGTGGTAACCAACACACCGGACATCTTCATCGAGGAAGTCGCGGACCATGCCATGGCGCTGCTTTTGGGTAGCTATCGACAACTTAAAATTCAAGACAACTTTATACAGAACGGAAAGTGGTATAGAGGTCGCCCCAGCCTCAGTGAATTCCCGCGTCTTATCGGCCAAACCCTGGGTGTACTGGCCTACGGCAATGTTGCCAAAGCTACCGTACGACGTGCGAAAGCGTTTGGTATGAACGTCATCGCCTACGACCCCTATATCTCCGAGATTAAGATGACTAGCGATGGCGTTGAGCCAGTCTCATTCGATGAATTGTTAGCGCGATCCGATTACCTGAGTTTGCACTGTCTTCTCAACGAAGAAACACGCCACATTATGAACGCGGACGCTTTCAAACAGATGAAGGAAACCGCGTATCTTATAAACACCTGCCGAGGCGGCGTGGTAGACGAAAAAGCGCTGATCGAAGCACTGCAGAATAAAGAGATTGCCGGTGCCGGCCTCGATGTACTGGAGCAAGAACCCGTAGACATGGAAAACCCCTTGCTGTCTATGGAGAACGTGATACTTACGCCTCACGTCGCGTCAGCTACCAGTCGGATGAGACCAGAAACCAGACGCCGTGCTGCCCGAGAGATAGCCCTCGCTCTGCGCGGAAAATGGCCAATGAGTCCGGTTAATCCAACCGTAATGCCGAAAGTAGATCTGGAGCGCTGGCAGCCCTATCCAATGGATCGAGGACCAAACCGCTAGTCAACGACGTTGCAGTAACGAAAGACCAGACCCTAATTCCACCGGTCTGGTCTCGTTACCTGGCTGTGGGATATTAGGAATCAACTGAGTTGCCGCTAGCGACAATACCGCAATACCAGCGCCAATCACGAATACGGCGCTGTGATTAACTATCCAAACAAAACCAAGGGCAGCCGGTAAAACGACCGCAGCAATGTGGTTGATGGTAAAGCTGATACCCGCAGTGGCGGCCATGTCTTCCGGATCAGCGATCTTCTGGAAGTAAGTCTTGATGGCAATCGCCATCGCAAAAAAGATGTGATCCAGAATGTATAGCGCAATTGCAACGTTGCCGTTCTCGACCACGGCATACATCAGGAAAATAATGATCAATGCTGCATACTCCAGGGTCAGCGCATTACGTTCCCCTATACGAGAAATCAGCGCACCCATCTTCGGTGCGACATACATGGTCAGCGCGGCGTTAGCGAGTACCAGCAGAACAATCTTGTCCAACGGGAAACCGAATTTTTGCACCAGCAGGAATCCGGCAAACACCGTAAAGATCTGACGGCGAGCACCAGATAGGAACGTCATCAGGTAATACAACCAGTATCTTTTGCGTAGAAAGAGTTCCTTACGCTGCACAACAGTTTCTTCAAAGTGTGGAAATGCAAACCAGCAGAATATGCCTAATGCAGCAGTGATACCCCCGCCGATGATGTAGATAATCGGGTAACTGGGTTCAAACAATTGCAGGCAGATATATAGTCCACCCAGAACTACCAGGGTAGCTGCAGAACGGGCACCCATGATCTGACCCAGCACCTTCGGTGCCTCTTCTTTGCTCAGCCACTGCAAGGAAAGCGACTGCTGCATCGACTCAAGATAATGAAACCCGATCGACATGATCACAGTAGTCACATAGAGGCCTATGATCGTGGGAAACACCCCCGTGAATGCAGTTCCCAAACCAAGCAGGATCAGAGACAAAATCGCGAAGTTCTGCTGACGAATGAACAGCAGCATGAAAACCACGGTAAATGACAAGAAGCCTGGCACCTCGCGAAGACTCTGCAACCAGCCAATTTCGACACCATCGAAATGAGCAACCTCAATGGCGAAGTTATTGAGCAGGGTCAGCCATGTTGCAAAGGCAATGGGGCTACCAACTGCTATGAAGAACAGTAACGTTTTACGTTCCTGGAAGATCGCGCAAGTCCTTACATCTGGGAGATCCATGAGAATAACATTTCCGCATGGGATGTGAGTCCAACAATAACAACGCTACACTAGGGTTCCATGGAAGCTATGAAATCGAACCTCACTGAGGACCCACTTAAAGGCATCGACATTGCGTCATTTGGCGCATCCTTACGTCGTGGCGAAACCACAAGCGAAGACGCTACCAGGGCTTACCTCAGTCGCATTGGCGCCCTGGACAAAAAATTGGAAGCGTATCAGTACATCGCTGAGGAATACGCCATAGAAACAGCCCGCGCCATGGATGCCCTGCTCGCATCAGGTAACGATCTTGGCCCATTGATGGGGGTCCCGGTCGCTATCAAGGATATCTACGCTGTTGATGGCATGCCCACGACGAATGGTTCTCTCATAAAGACCGACCACATAACGGGACCGGAAGGGAAGTTCGTCAGAAAACTCAAACAGGCAGGCTGTGTGATTCTTGGAAAAACCAGGACCGTGGAGTTTGCCCTTGGGGTAACAGGAATCAATGAGGCAAGAGGTACACCCTGGAGCCCGTGGGATTTATCTAACAAGCGCATCCCGGGAGGATCATCCAGCGGATCTGCTGTGGCTACTGCTGCTGGTCTTTGCATGTTCGCAATGGGATCAGATACCGGCGGCTCGATTCGCATTCCGGCGTGTTTCAACGGTCTGTTTGGTTTGAAAACCACCGTTGGCTTATGGCCCACCGACGGCGTGTTCCCTCTGTCTCCAACCCTGGATACGATCGGGCCAATCTGCAGGAATGCCAGGGACGCGGCCCTGATATTCAGCACGATTAACGACGAACCTGTGACTTCTGCAGACCTCAACGGACTCAGAATAGGTCGACCTTCAAATTACTTCTTTGATGACATCGACGAGGACGTCGAGAACTGTATGAATTCGGCAATACGCGAGATGACGCAGGCCGGCGTCGAGTTTGTTGATATCGAAGTTCCCGAAGTGGTGGAACGAGAGTGGCTGTTCCCCCACATCTGTCCACCGGAACTGCTAAAAGCGCTGGGTGAAGATAATTTTCTGGAGAACCGTAACAAAATGGACAGCACGACTGCGCTACGGGCTTCAGGGGGCCTTGAAGTCAGTGCCGAAGAATACGAGGGGGCAATAAAACGACTCGGTGAACTCGCCAATATCGCCGATTCTCGAATGGATGGTCTCGATGGCTGGATATCACCAACCTGTCCCTTCATCGCGCCGCCCATTCCCGAAACGCCGGAGAATCTCCAACGTGCGCTGCTCTCTTCCCGTAATACCCAACCTGCGAACCTCTTCGCAATGTGTGCCATAAACCTGCCAATACAGGGCTATGGGTCCAGACTACCGGTCGGATTGCAACTCATGTGTCGCGGCCGAGAAGACGGCAAAGCGCTCGCTATCGGGCTCGCACTCGAGCAGCTTTTCGGTGAATCAAAGCTCCCAGATCTCGCTTCCTAGACCACTAGTCCAGTTTTTTGCCAAGAGCCAGCGCTTCTTCTTCATAACGCGCATAGGAGGCCTTCATCGTGGCTGAATTCAAGATACACTCTGCCACCAGTTCGTCTTCATCGTAGACAGAGGTGCGCACCCAGTTTGACTCCACCCGGCGACTTTCAGACAGCGCGATACACTCACGCTTCAGCCGATAAGGATAATTAACAAACAACGGGCCCTTAATCAGCTTAATCTCCTGATCCGCAAACAGACCAACCGAGGGGCCCTTGACCGGCATTTCGTTTCTTCGGGAGGTGTAGTAAGTCAACACGCTGATCATCTCTACCGGTATAATCGGCCTGCCCCACGGAGAATCCTCTCCATCTTCATACCAGGGACAGGGCTCGGTAATACACTGCAGTTTGTTATTCAACGTGAATGGGTACATCTCGCCCATGTTCTGATCTAAGCCCATAATGACCGGATCTTCTTCCTCAATCGTGTAGCCCACTTCTACGTCCGCCAGGATCACCAGTTTGTCCGCCGGACGAAGCTTCGCTCTTCGGCGATCAAGCTCAGACTCAGGGTGGTCTGGACCGATGCTCGCGGTCCCCGATAGCACCGGCGTTCCATCACGTTTCTCTGCCCAGATATCGCAAATCTTCTCACCAGGGCGCACGAATGCACGGACTTCTTCTCCTTCAACCACCATATTTTGGTAGTGCGCGCTGATACAACCGGTTTCAAACCACGCGTTACCGAATACCTCGTACAGTAAAGGCACAAATTGGCTGAAATGGGTGGGCCCTTCAATGGGCGCGCCGCTAAAGCCCAGATCTTTGGCCATCTCGTCATCGTGCACGGATACGTGCCCCTCGTATTCCTGATCGGCCAACATCTGTCGTGGCTGGCGGAATTCGCCGCAAATGATGGGCTTATCTGCAAATAGTTTCATGGGTTTCCCGTGTCTTTGAAAGCGATGAAAAGTATCACAAGCCATCAAGCGAGGCCACATTACTCCTTGATTTCATTAAATTTCTGTCAAGATTCTGCTCTATCCACACTCAGGAAATGCGAATTGTTTATTAATCCACTATAATTGCCCGCCTTTGCGACTAGCGCTCAATAAGAATGACTCGCAGGCGCCCTACCGGGCAAGTAAACGTAACAAACGGTATCCACGAGATATCACTTTTTAGTTAAGGCTATCCATGACAGATACACCGAAGATCATCTATACAGAAACGGATGAGGCGCCGAGGCTTGCTACATTTTCCCTCCTGCCAATCATCAAATTATTCAGCGACGCTGCCGGCGTCGAAGTAGAGACCAGAGATATATCGCTAGCGGGGCGAATCATCGCCGCCTTCCCTGAACGACTAACCGAAGAACAACGAATCCCCGATGACCTTGCTGAGCTGGGGGAACTAACCCAACGCCCGGAAGCAAACATCATTAAGCTACCTAACATCAGTGCATCCAACCCACAGATGCATGAATCCATCAAGGAATTACAGGACAAGGGTTATGACCTGCCTGAGTATCCTGAAGAGCCAACTACAGACGAAGAAAAAGAAGCCAAGGCTCGCTATGACCATGTCAAAGGTAGTGCGGTAAACCCGGTTCTTAGAGAGGGAAATTCAGACCGAAGAGCAGCTCGCGCTGTAAAGGACTACGCCAAGAAGCATCCCCATACGATGGGTGCTTGGTCCGAAGACTCTAAATCTCACGTCGCGCATATGGATGGCGGTGATTTTTACGCAAGTGAAAAATCAGTTGTCATGCCACAAGATGACAATTTGAAGGTCGAGTTCGTGGGCAATGAGACGGTCGTGTTAGCTGACGGTGTACCGGTTGAAAAAGGCGAAGTAGTCGACGGCGCATTCATGAGCAAGAAGGCACTTTGCGAGTTTCTTGCCAGCGAGATGGCAACCACCGACGACGGTGTTTTGTTCTCTCTGCACTTAAAAGCAACCATGATGAAGGTCTCGGATCCAATCATGTTCGGACACGCGGTACGTGCCTATTACAAATCAGCTTTTGAGAAACACGCAAAGGTTTTTGAAGATCTTGGCGTCGATGCAAACAATGGCATTGGTGATGCCTATGAAAAAATTGCGCAGTTATCTAGTGAAGAGCGTGACGCTATTCAGGCAGACCTCGATGCCTGCCTTGCGAACGGACCCGATCTTGCCATGGTGAATTCGGATAAGGGCATAACCAATCTACACGTACCCAGCGACATCATCATTGATGCGTCAATGCCCGCCGCCATTAGAGAATCAGGCAAGATGTGGGGCCCTGACGGTGAGTTACATGACATCAAGGCAGTCATCCCGGATCGAAGCTACGCCGGCGTGTATGACGAGACAATTAAACACTGCATCGCCAACGGAGCCTTTGACCCTACGACGATGGGCTCTACCCCTAATGTTGGCCTCATGGCGCAGAAAGCCGAAGAATATGGATCGCACGACACCACCTTTGAAGCACCAGGAAACGGTACCATTCGTATCGTTGATGGTTCAGGTAATACGCTGACCGAACATCAGTTAGAGGAAGGTGACATCTTTCGACTATGTCGAGTGAAAGATGGGCCAATCCAGGACTGGGTCAAGCTCGCGGTTAATCGTGCAAAAGCATCAGGTGCACCTATTGTGTTTTGGCTGGACAAAAATCGGAGTCACGACGCAGTACTCATCGAGAAGGTTAATCAATACCTGCCACAACACGACCTGATAGATGTTGAACACCAGATAATGGCACCGGCTGACGCCTCACGGTATTCGCTGGAAAGAATGCGCACCGGGCAAGATACCATTTCCGTCACAGGCAATGTGCTAAGGGATTACCTCACAGACCTCTTCCCTATTCTGGAACTGGGTACCAGCGCGAAGATGCTATCTATTGTTCCACTTATTAATGGTGGCGGACTGTTTGAAACCGGTGCTGGTGGTTCTGCGCCCAAGCACGTTCAGCAACTTGAGGCAGAAGGTCATTTACGATGGGATTCTCTGGGTGAATTTCTGGCCCTGGGTGCATCATTGGAACATCTTGCAAATTCGTTTGAGAATCAACCTGCGCAAATCCTGGCAGATACGCTCAACGAGGCAATTGGCCAGTTTCTCGAAAGAAACAAATCACCGTCAAGAAAAGTCAATGAACTGGATAATCGCGGAAGCCACTACTATCTAGCCATGTACTGGGCAGAAGCCGTTGCTTCGCAAAATGACGACCCCAGTCTCAAAGATAAATTCGCGGCCCTGGCAAAGAACCTCGCGGACAATGAAGACACAATTCTTCAGGAACTGCTGGATGCTCAGGGAGAACCCGTGGACGTTGGCGGCTACTATCGACCAGACCCTGAACTCGCATCTCAGGCAATGCGCCCGTCGCCAACACTCAATAACGTACTTGCATCGCTATAGCTAGTCAGCGCGACGAGGGCAACGCTCAACCGGCCTCGCCTCTGGGGATGCCCAGGTAGTCGTAAGTTCCGAATCGCGTTACTCGATAGCCCATGGATTCAATCTTGCCTATGGTGTGTAGGATTTTTTCGCGGATTTCCTCTGGCACATTGTCATAGTTATAGCCGCCCTGGATCTCAACGATAATAAACAGCCTGTTGTAGGCAATTGTGTTACGCGCGCCTTCAAGCACTGGATCCTCAAAATGCTCTACGTCGATCTTGATTAAAGAAACGTTCTGTAAGAAGAAACTATCGATGGTCCGTAGTTCCGCCGCATCACCACCTGAACCTACATGGGTGCCACCCTCGTTTTCGTCAACGACAGCATCCATTTCAATGACCGCATTGGTATCACCCAGCGCATAGCGCAACGCGACAATGTTTTCATACCCGTTTAGCTTCGCATTGTGATGGAGCTCACGATGTAGTTTTTTCCGTGGTTCAAATGCAAATACACGACCATTGGGACCGACAAGATTTGCCATCACAAGGGTATGTGCCCCGATGTGTGCGCCCGCATCAACCACCTGGGAGCCGAAACGCACATACTTACTGATCATATGCACGACCGATGCTTCCCAAACGATACCCTGACGGAGCACATCCTTGATGTGATCTTTGGGACTACCCAGATGAAAGCTACCCACGCCGCTGACCTTGACCGTCGTATAGTCTTCATAGGGAAAAGCCTGAAGGTATGCTCGCTCTTCCCCACGATCATCAAGCAGCCGGGGAGCAAGAATCTCTTCCACCATCTGGTTGGAATCCATTCTGAAATAGGCCATACACGCATCTAGAAACCGAGCGGACAGCCCATCACTCTCGTCCTGATACCGGAAAAGATCGCGAGCTACGAGAAGCCCGGAAACAAGCAGCAGCACAATAACTGCGACAAGAAGAAGGCGCTGACTAGGAATTGAGGACTACCTATTCTGACGTCCTTTCAAGATAGATGGATAAAACACTACTTCAAAACACCCGTCAACGCCCAGAATAGTGCCATGAGCGCAGCCCTCTGCCCCTGAACGGGATACTCGACTCGCAGTAGATGGTTCTTTGAGAACGTTTGTAGCTACAGCAAGTATTTTATTTGCGGCAGGCTCTCCCGGACCGAATCGTTAAGCGCTTTTCCTGCTATATCGAGAAGGTGCTCTGGCGTAGTCCGAGAATTAGCGACAGCGATTCCCGCATTCACATCAACCTTGATATCTCTGGAGCCTGCCTTAACAGGAGAATCGGAGATTCTGTTAAACACTCGACCTACTAGATGCTCACTCAGTTCTGAGTTGCAATTCGGCGCGAATACCACCAGTTGGTTCTCCGACGTGCGCGCGATCATATCGTGAGGACGCAGCGCAGATCTGACGCCCTGCGCTACCCTCCGAACAAATTCCTGTTTATCTGATTCATCCAGTTCATCGAATTCATGCGCAGCAGTGGTAAAACGAATCGCCAACAAGGCAAAACTCTTCCGCGTCCTGACGGGATAATCGATCTCTCTCGCCAACAGCAGGTTCAAACTACTCTGATTCCAGGATTGGGTGACCGGATCAATCAGGTTCCGGCGATCGCTTTCCATTTGTTGACTCAGCAATTCTTCTTCAGGTTGACTCATCTGCGTATGACGTAGCTCCGCCTCGACACACACGGCAAGTGTTTCGAGAGAGTCCCGATCATCTTCCGAGAACTTCCTTGGCTTTCTGTCAATCAGGCACAAGGTGCCCAATGGGATGTCGTCGTATCGAAGCGGATGCCCGGCATAGAAACGAATCTGCGGATTCTCGACCACCAACGGATTATCTACAAAATCAGAATCGGTCTGTGTGTCATTGATGACCAAGGCGTCCTCGCGCAGGATTGCGTGACCGCAAAATGAAACTTCACGAGAAGTTTCTGAGGCGATTATTCCCTGAGAAGACTTGAACCACTGTCTGTCGCCTGAAACCAGGGATACGAGCGCGATAGGAACGTCAAAGTGTCTTGTTGCAAGACGCGTCAGTCGATCAAATCTCTCTTCCGCCAGTGAATAAACTAGATGCAACGACTCCGACAACTCAAGTCGGCGTTCCTCAATCGGATGGTCAGCTGGCTTTTTCATTAAAATGTCCCCCTTACTGGAGTATGGGCTGCACACACACCAAAAACCAGCGTGCGAACACGCCCACCGAATGGAGAAACACCAACCGTCATCTGGGTTACAATGCCGAGGTCTCCCACCGAGGACCAAGAATTGAAGAAAGCCGCTTTAGCAATATTGGGCGTACTCGTCCTGGTCTACATTGCCGCTATTTTTGTAACCAATGATCCTGATGAACAAAAACCCGGGACGCGACTAAGCGGTAATCTTGCGGAGGATCAAAACCCGGATTGGTCCTTTCTGGATGGTCGCACCAAGGCCTACATTGAAACGCGCTCCCTATACCTGATACCCCATTCAATCACCGTCAGTTCGTGGTCTGAGAACGGGCAGCTTTATGTTGGTTGTCGAGCCTGCGACACGAAATACTGGCCAAAGAACGTAGTAGGTGATCCAAACATCCGCATCAAGATCGACGGTAAAATTTACAAACGTCGAGCAGTCCGATTAAGTGACGAAGAACGAGATGCGATAATCAAATCCGACAAACCAATGCCAGGTATGGGACTGTTCAGAATCGACCCGCGTTAGTCGGGAATCGGTATATCATTCACGTGGGTGGGTACATCATAGCCGCGCTGCACAGCAGGGCGTTCGGCTATATCTATGTACCATCGCTTAACGTTCGGATAGTCGTTGAGATCAATGATCTGCCACTCATAACGTGATATCCAGGGCCAGGTTGCGATATCAGCGATCGAATAGTCGTCCACAAGATAAGAGCGCCCCTCCAATCTTTCGTCCAGCACCTTGTATAGCCGCCTTGCTTCATTTAGATAGCGCTCCTCGGCATAATCGCTGACGCCTGAATTAAACTTGGCGAAATGGTGTACCTGACCGAGCATCGGCCCCACGCCACCCATCTGCCACATCAACCACTCCATGGTCCGCCAGTAATCTTCTCCATCTGCAGCGAGCAATTTTCCGGTTTTGTTCGCGAGATAATGCAGAATCGCACCAGACTCCATCAGCGCTATGCCATTGTCCTGGTCTACGATCGCAGGAATCTTGTTGTTAGGTGATATACGCAGAAACTCTGGTGAAAACTGCTCGTCTTTACCGATGTTCACCGAGTGCGTCGTATAAGGTAACTCGAGTTCTTCGAGCATAATGGAGACTTTACGCCCATTGGGCGTACCCCATGTGTACAAATCAATCATATCGATCCTCTACTATTAGATGAACGGTTGCCCTTCCGGCCAAATGTCCTGTGGTTCAAATCCAACCAGTCGCTTAGCTGGCTCCGGGTCAAGCCGCGGCTTTTTTGCCCTGCTTGATGCAAACACGATCTCGAATCGACCAGGTTCCAGCGCCACATCGACACACGCTCTAAAGAATCGTGCCGCGTCATCATGACTGAAATATACGTCTGGTCCCCAGGGAGTTGCCCCCAATTCTTCCGCATGTTCCTTTGAGCGAGGCAACCAGCCAAGACGCACTGCGATCACCGCCAAATCATACATCCTGGAATACATCTCACCCATATCTTCGGCCCAGAGTTTAGTCAACGCATAGTGATTGGTAACCTTGGGTCCATCTTCAATCTTCACCAGTTCGTCCAGCGAATGTCCCAATATGACCTGCACGGTACTGGCGAGGATGAGCGTCGATACTCCCTGACGCTGTGCCGCATCACAAACATGAAAAAGGCCACGCACGTTGGGTTCGATGAGTTTCTCAATAAAGTCTGCCTCATCAGGTTCCGCAGCAAGGTGGATGACGATGTCCTTACCTGCCACCGCTTCAAGAACGGCGTCACGGTCCAGTAAGTCACCGATAGTCGAGTGATCTATACCCGGGGTTTCGAGACGATCAAAGCCATATACCTCATGGCCTCCACGTATCAATTCCCGTGAAATGGCCTTACCTACGCCTCCCGATGCTCCTGTTATGAGAACCTTCGACATTCCTATCAACCCTCGATCCGTACAAATGAAATTGCAGTGGGTCATACTCTACAATAGCCTCCAGTTGAACGGAAAGGGGGACAACGTGGATATCGATAATTTCTTGAGTGAAGAACCTGACGGTAGCAATCCTGCCATGAGTCCACTGTGGTGGCAGGCCAAGGGCGATCGGGACAAAGCGCATAACATGGTACAAAGCGGTGATGAAAACAACAACTGGGTCCACGCACACCTGCATCGAATAGAGGGCGATCTTTCAAACGCAGCCTATTGATATGGTCGTGCCAACCAACCAGTCTGCGAAACTGATCTGAAAGAAGAGTGGGTCGCCATCCTTACCGCACTCTCCTTATAGCTGGCGTTACGCGCTGATGGTTTGATATCCTCACGCGATCGCTTCGAACAACCGTTATCTAAAAAGGAGAATGAAATGGCCGGCACTGAAGCAACAAAATACGAAATCAAGAACGGTGCGGCCTGGATTACGCTAGACCGTCCCGAAAACCGTAATGCACTTTCTGCAGTTCTTGTAGCCGAACTTTATGAGCATCTGGTTGCCTCGAATGAAAATCCTGATGTGCGCTGTATCGTAATCACTGGAACTGATCCTGCGTTTTGTGCCGGCGCTGACCTAAAAAGTCCTCCAGGATCAACCATCGATGGTGGCAAAAGGTCCGTACCCTATCCTGAAGTACTCACTACTATTGTTAATAGCGACAAACCCGTAATCGCTGCCGTCAATGGCGCTGCCTTTGCCGGTGGACTCGGGATGGTAGGTGCATCCGATATTGTTATCGTAGCCGAAGAAATCACTTGTAGCTTCAGCGAAGTCCGTATTGGGGTCATTCCCGCTGTGATATCGGTAGTCTGCCTACC
>CAJWQG010000035.1 GCA_913045175.1 uncultured Gammaproteobacteria bacterium
GAACTTAAGAAATACAGCTGGCTTAGAAACGCAGCAGCACCCTCGTCTGCACCTTACCTGCCACGCTTTACCGGTCGCAAACAAGACCTGCTCGATGAGGCACGCGTGATAGTTGCTGGCTCTCAACAAATGGCAAAAGATCTGCTCATTCATTCCGATGCGTTAGGGTTCGGTCCACGTATTGCCTTTGACGTCGAGTTGGAGCACAAACAGGTGGTGGAACTCCATCTACCTATCACAAAGGTGCACGTACCGATCACCGAGATACGACGCCGGGATGCCTACTCCACCGTCCTGGACCAGGCATTCGCTATAGCAGAAGACTATTACCAGACTCAGGTAGAGGTTTGAGGCATCTATAATAACAGTCGCTTATCGACTAATAGGTTTCTGTTACTGGACGACGAATAAACAACTCATATACTAATCACTTCGCCTAGCACAACTGGTCCAGATGCATGCCAATACCCTATCAGGAACACACTGTCTATCGCACCATACAGGACCTCGGCGAGCACATCGCGAGCCGCTACCCCTACGAATCGAAATTCGCGAGCGTTAACGGCTGGCGGATGCACTACATCGATGAAGGTCCAAAAGATGCACCACCCGTCATGTTTTTTCACGGTAATCCCACCTGGGGATGGTTGTGGCGAAAGGTCCTTCCACCGTTTCTCGAAGCTGGGTACCGCGTCATCGTTCCCGACCAAATCGGTTTTGGTCTGTCGGAACATCCGCATACACCCAGCGCCCATAGCCTCGATAATCACGCGGCCAATCTCGTCTCCCTAATTGATCAACTGGATCTTTCAAACATCTTTTTCGTCTGCCATGACTGGGGCGGCCCAACCGGGTTGTCAGCACTGCTCACCAGACAGGAGAAAGCGACGGCGGTGGCGGTCATGTCCACCTGGGCCTGGCGAGAGCCTTCAGCAGACTTTCATCGAAGAAAAGCACCCTGGGGAATGTTACACGCGCCTCTGACCGGACCGCATATCATGGGTCGCCAGGGCGCCTTCCCCGGGCGCTCCATGTACCTTTCGGTGGTAGATCGCGAACTCATGCTCGAAGATTCCCTGACCGCCTACATGTCAGTGACACCCGACGTAGGCGACCGAAGACTCACCTGGCAATGGCCGCGTTCCATCCCCATTAATCCCGATACCGATATCGCGGGAGACCGCTTCGACTGGCTGGAAGCCGGTGTGCGCAAGCTCAATATTCCGGCGACCATCCTGTGGGGGCGCGAAGAGGTTGTATTTGAAGCCAGTGTTTTTGCCACCCACTGGAAAGAAGAAATTTGGCCCCATGCGGAAGGTCCACATATGTTCACCGGCAATCATTTCCTGCAGGAAGACTCTGGTGCCGAGATGGGAGAGCTTTTAGTTGAGTTCGCCTCGCGACACGTGCCCATTTAAGGAGAGAAATTCAATGACTGTCACTATCATTTCCGAGCGTCCCTCCGACACGCGTAGCGTACCGATACTAACAGACCCGGATGTCTGCCATTACCCGGAGTTCGCCTCATTTTTATCTGACACATTCGGACTGGCCGATAACCCGTTGAAGGCCCCCGGTCTGCTGGATGTCGATGGGCGTGGTTACGAGTTAATTTTTATCGGGCGCTCTGGTCGGCCGTTTCCGGCGGCGATCGAGATCGCGGCACTTGTTCCCGGGCTTAAACCCATGGATGAAGCGCAGACCACGAAGGACCTATGGGCAATCCTGGAGTGGATAATTGAAGGCGTAGGAGAACCGTGGACCATTGACGATCTCCGCACCACCGCAGAAATCTTTAGAGTGCTACCAGAATAAACTGGCGCGACTATTCCAAACCAAGTACCAGTTTCGCCATAATATTCCGCTGAATCTCGTTAGACCCTGCGTAGATGGATGTCTTGCGTAAGTTGAAGTACTTCTGTGAGACGCCACTAAAGTGTTCTGGCCCAGCCGGGATAAAATCGTCATCGTCAAGTGGCGTGGACTGATCAAGGGGTATCCCGTAGTATCCCGCCACTTCACCGGCCAACTCTGAAATAGCCTGACTTATCTCGGAACCACGCGTCTTCAATAACGATGATTCAGGACCAACATTCTGTCCTGCCGACAATGAACCGAGAATCCGCATTTCGGTGGCTTCCATCGCCATTGTCTGGATTTTCAAATCATTGAAGCGATCGCGAAAATCATCATCATCGAATACTGCGCCCTCTCCACTCTGGGTCTCGCGCGCCATCCATTCGACGTGATTTAGCGATTCATACAAACCAGGTGACTGGGCGTTACCCCGCTCAAACTCGAGCAGGTATTTGGCACAGGTCCAACCCTTGCCCTCCTCGCCAACCAGATTCTCCTTCGGTACCTGCACATCCTCAAAGTAGACTGTGTTGATTTCCTGGAAGCCCTCTTTAGGCTGATCCATCGTAATAATCGGTTCGACCGTGATACCAGGGCTTTTCATATCAATCAGCAAGAAGCTGATGCCCATTTGCCGTTTTGCTTCCTGACTGGTGCGCACCAGACAGAAAATCATGTCGGCATGCTGACCGAGGGTATTCCAGGTTTTCACCCCGTTGACCAGATAGTGATCGCCATGATCCTCGGCTTTGGTACTTAACGAGGCCAGGTCCGACCCGGAACCAGGTTCCGAGTATCCCTGACACCAGAAGGTGCGGCTATGCAGGATATCCGGCAGATACTCTTGCTTTTGTTCATCGGTACCGAACTTCATGATGACATGCGCCACCATCGACACACCCATTGGCACCATCGCCGGCGCGCCGGCCCTGGCCAACTCCAGATCGAAAAGATATTTCTGGGTATGGCTAAAACCGGCCCCGCCATGTTCGGTGGGCCAGTTGATCGCCGCCCATCCTTTTTCTGCAAGCCGTTGTTGCCAGGCAATTCGATCGTCCCGGCTAAAGTTTTCCAGCGCGTTACGGCTGTACTTACGACGCATTTCTTCCGGCCAGGCTTCGTCCAGGAAATCACTCACTTCCTGCTGGAACGCCAACTCTTCTTCGGTAAAGGCAATATCCATGTCGAGCTACCTCGCGGTTATCCTGCTAACGCGCCAAAGCGCTTGAGATGAAAGCGGTTGTTACCGAACATGTTTTCAATGACGGTTACACGCTTGAAGTAGTGAGAGATACTGAGCTCATCCGTCAGGCCCATACCACCATGGATCTGAATGGCCTCCTGGCCCACGAGCTTAGCCGCCTTACCAATCTGGACTTTTAGCGCTGTGATGTGCTTTTGTGCCTGCTCGTCATAGCCGTTTTCCAGGTGGGCTGCGGTCATATATAGCAGAGATCTGGATTGCTCATAGGCCATAAACATGTCGACCATACGGTGTTGCAGGGCCTGAAAGCTGCCGAGGCGCTGACCGAACTGCTCACGAATCTTGCTGTACTCCACCGTGTCTTTGTATAAAACTTCCACGCAACCAACGGCTTCCGCACAGACTGCGAACGTCCCTTCATCAATCACCTGTTGCAACGCTGCCAGGCCGGCTCCTGCCGCACCAAGCAAGGCATCCGGTCCCACCTCAACATTTTCAAAGGTGATTTCCGAGGCACGCATTGCATCAACTGTTGTGAAGTCATGGCGGGAAATACCCGCTGATCTGGCATCGAGTACGAATAACGAAACGCCATCTGTGTCGCGCTGGCTCCCACTGGTACGTGCCGACACCACCAGAAAATCTGCCGCCGGTGCATTGAGGACAACTGCCTTGTATCCATTGATAACAAAGCCATCGCCTTTTGCGGTCGCGGTGGTCGTCAAATCATGCAGATCGTATCGCCCCTGGGGTTCGGCAAATGCCAAGGCGCCCTGCAATTTGCCATCGATGATATCCGGTATAAAGCGCTTTCTTTGTTCCGTTGATCCTCCTAAACGAATCGCACCGGCTGCGAGGACCACCGTCGGTATAAAGGGTTCGACCACGATACCTCTGCCGAATTGTTCGAGAAGCACCATTGACTCAACCCCGGTGCCACCCAGACCACCATCTTCTTCACTAAATGGAATAGCTAACCAGCCGAGTTCAGCAAAGGTTGTCCAGTGTTCCTGACTATAGCCGGGGTCCTCGGCGACGATCTTCTGCCGCTGCTCGAAGGTATAGTCATTGAGAATAAATCGCTCCACACTGCTTTGAATGAGCGATTGTTCATCGTTTAGGGACAGATCCATGTTGTTCCTGGTGGTCTCATTGCCCGGGCTTCACAAACAGCATCTCGATGCCCGTGCCATCAATAATGTCATCAACGTCCTCGCGATCCTCTTCATCGAGCCTTGCGTACGCCTGTCGCAACCAGGTAAGGCAGCGAGCCTGATAGGGAAACGGTGTCTGGGTCCACTCCTGGCCATCAATGGTTGTTTGCACTGTGTCGGCGCCGGTTTCGATCGCCTCTGAATTCGCGAGCAGCGCAGGAACATACACTCTGCCGATCTCCTGCAGTAGAGGTGATAGGGTTTCCGGGAGCGCGTCCCTGTCATACCAGCCATCCTCCGGCGCGAACTCCCCGGAAAGATCCGAGAGCATGTCTACCCAGGCAAATACCTGGGGTGTCCGCTCGAGGCAGATCTCCATCGGCGTGGGGTCGAAATGCGTCAGTTGGGTCAGTTGACCATACAACCCGAAGTCACAGGCAGATGGACGTGACCCGAGCACATACGGACCGTTACGAACGTGTGCATCCAGTATATCCAGCAGTCTCAGGTAGGACGCCTCAATGACAGGCGCGGTCGTATCGTTACTGCCCACAACATAGAGACGGTTCACCTGTCGATCACGAATCGAATCGCTCATGGGAGCGATCTCTGACTCCGGGGAAAGAATGTGACCCCATCGGGGCAACATCAAACCACCCATAGCGGCATCCCGATCAAAGTGCCACCGATAATGGAACATGGCCTTGGTGACCCACTCATCGGCATAGTCTTCGATCAGATAATCGAGAAACCCCACAACAGGGTCATCGGGAATAATAGAACGGCCAGGATACATGACTTCCAATTCACGGATAATCGGCGTTGAATCGACGACTGCTTCCAATTCGCCATCTTTCCCGGGCCAGTAAAACGTTGGTGCGAGTACTACCTTGGCGGGAGGCAGATCGTACTGCGCACCAATTTGTGACTGCAGGTACCGATAGGGAATTCGCCGGTAGCGCAATACTGCCAGCATCTTCCTGGTATAGGGTGAACCGGGCGAACCCTTGATGGCAATCTGCTCGTCAAAATCAGGTTCTTTCATGCATTCGTCTCTGGCTATTAACTCGCCGCTTTTATCTCATCTTCACCAAATCGCTGCAAGTGATACCCAACCCGTTCCATCCTGATACCCATTGGATTGCTCAGAAATTCATCCCAGCCAATCTGTGCCATCAACTTGTCTGCGCGCTTCCTCTCGTCGTCAGAGAGCGCCTCATATTGCTCCTGGACGCGCCGGCCTTTCCATGCTGAGAATATCGGCGTACCTCGCTGGTAAGTCTGATCGAAGATTTCAATCTCCGTGGGTACTGTTTGCTCCAAAACTTCACTCTGCGCGACTTCTTCCAGGATAGGCTGCGCCAGCTGCTTTGCGCTCTTTGCCCATGCGGCTGCAACAGGACCGATATACTTTAGATAGGCCAGAAACTCATCTGTCATGGACAATTCTCCCTCAGCCGGGGCACTGAATGCCGCCTGCATATTATCGAGAAAGTAGCAAAGTGCCGGCGCCTCCGTTTTCAGGTAATGCTGCATCGCGGCGTTATCCCGATAGTGGTGTGCAAAGTAGCCTGCATGAAGACAACAGTCGACCAGACTCGCGCGGTGCCCAAAGGCATATTTCCGCGGCCCTACCGCCTTGTTCAATAGTGGTGTCGCTTCTTCAAGCAAACGCTGCATAACCTGCTGGCCTGACTCGCTTGATATGCCCAGATGAGGGAGATGCGCCTTCATCTGCCGAGAGACCGCAGCACCACATGACCAATCCACCTGCTCATCACCCTCGTCACCAAAGCACATATAAAACTCATTGGTGGCAAAGCGTGCGCCATCGGGGTCGTTCCACCTCGTATGCATGGCGGTCGCCACCCAGAATTCGTCGATAAAAAATTCCACGATTCTGGTCACCAGCATTAATACGGGATCATCTGGAAAAGCAGGACGCTCAGGATGTCTTTTTTCAAGCGTATCGATAATCACTGTCGTATCCTGGATCACCTCACCGTCGTCGTTCTCCAGCACAGGAAACCGGGTGTAGCCAATGATCGGACGCATACGTTCCTGATACAGGCGTGCGTCATGGGTCTCGACAAATGGGATGTGCTTATAGCCAAGATAGGCGCGTATCTTGGCCGTATAGTACGAGCACATCATGCCGTGAAGGGTATACATAGAGTGCCCTGGATAAAGATCAGTGACTGGATTGCCAGTATTATTAGATGTAGTACATACAGGGTCTATTAACAGTTGAATATCATGCGATAACCGGGTGTTATCAACTCACAGCATCACATTGCGCAGGCTCAGCAAGTATGGCAGCCTGCTTCCTTCGAAATAGACTAGTGGAGCACCAGCCTAATGAAATTCGGTACATTTATGATGTGTTTTCAAACGGACTGGGACAAGCTCAGCGCCTGGATAGAAACCCTCGAGAAAGGTCGCTGGCACAGCGCATGGTGGCCCGATCACATCCTGGCACCTGGCCCGCCATCGGATCACGCGTTAACGGCGTACGAAGGTTTTGCTTCACTGTCTGTTGCACTGGGAATGACCGAAAAATTGCACATGGGACACCTGGTGTTAGGAACGCCCTATCGGAATCCCGCATTGACCTGCAAGATGGCGGGCACACTGGATCAGGCAAGCAAGGGCCGGTTTACACTCGGCATCGGCGCCGGCTGGTTTGAACGGGAGCACGAAGCCTATGGCTGGGGGTTTCCGTCCATGAGAGAGCGCCAGGATCGACTTCAGGAGGCAGCGGAACTGACTCGATTGCTGTTTACCGCAACTGAACCAGTGACGTACAACGGTAAGCACTACCAGCTTGATGAAGCGCCCCTCAATCCGGCAGGTTATCAGGGTCGAAAGATCGAGATTCTGATCGGCGGCACCGGTGAAAAGCGAACTCTCAGGACCCTTGCCATGTTTGGCGATACCATGAATCTCGACGGTTTTTCCGGTGGCGGTATGGAATTCGATTACTACAAACACAAGGTGGGCATTCTGGAGCAGCACTGCGAAAACGTAGGTCGCGACCCAAAAGAGATTCGACACACACTTAACATGCCTATTGTAATAACCGAGGATCAGTCAGTTATCGATCACTGGCTGAAGCGATATGGACCTGGCACGGTGGCTGGCTCTAAATCTTATGTTCTGGACAGACTCCATGAATTCGAGCAAGCCGGTGTGGACGAAATCATCATTGACGACATGGCAACCTTTGACACCCTGAAATCGCAGGACATACCGGTTGCCGACGTCGTTGCCTCCTGCCAGCGCATGGAAGAGGAAGTTATCGCAGCGTTTGACTAGAGAGGCGCCAGGCCTTCAGGCAGAATCCGCTTTCTGAAACGCCGGCCGTTGATCGATGCGCTCGACGTAGCCCTTGATATTGGTCAACTCATCAGACACGCAGCCGATTCGATTGCTCATATAAACGGAATGCCCCAGCATAATATCTACCGCCGAAAAATCGCCGATCAGATATTCTCTTCCTGCAAGGGCTTCTTCTACCGGCGCGAGCGCTCTGGCCAGCAACCGTTGTGCCTGGCCCAGAACTGTTTCATCCCGTCTTTCCGGCGGCAACAACAATGTATGCACAACGATGGTATTCATCGGTGGCATGACCATGCCCTCGCAATAGTGAAACCATTGCAGGTATTCCGGAAACATGGGGGAGTCCACCGCGGGTTTCAGACCACCGTCTTTGTGTCGCGCAAGCACGTACTCAACGATAGCGCCGGACTCAAAGATTGAGATGTCTCCGTCCTCCAGTACAGGCACCCGGCCCAGAGGATGCCTGGCCCTGTGCTCGTCAGACTTGAGGTCCTTCGGATGAAAATCCATTCGATTTAGTTCATAGGGAAGTCCCAGCTCTTCCAACAGCCAGAGGATTCGAACCGCGCGGGAATTTGGTGCAAAGTGTAGTTTTAACATCCTAAAGTACCTCGAATATTATCGACTCAGGCACGCCCCAACTGAACCTGTGTCTCTTTAAGGTCACTGGCAGAAAAGTCATACCGGAACAGCACGATTGCTGCGAGCATATAGAAAAACGCCGGAAACCAGGAAAATAAGAACATCAACCAGAATCTCACCTGGTCTGTTTGCGGCACACCCGGTTCGTATCCCATGTAGCCAAGTACCTGCAGTGCAGCGAAACCGCACACCGCACCACCCAGCTTATGCACGAACGTCCAGATGGCAAAGTAAGAACCCTCTCGCCGTCTTCCAGTAAGCGATTCATCATAGTCAACGACGTCCGCCACCATCGAAGGGGGTAGCGTCATGGTGTTACCAAAAGAAAAGCCGCTAAGAATCAGCAGTATCGCAAAATAACCGATGCCCCCCTCCTGGGCCCACCAGACAGCAATGGTCACGGCTGTCGCCAGCGCTATACCCGCCCCCCAGGTATTTCGCTTGCCCCAGATCTTGGCGAGATAGTTCCAAACCGGTATCGAGCAAATGCCCGCAAACATATATAGCTGAAGATAGAACGCCCAGGTCGGCCACCATCCCGGCATCATCTCTGACCACCAGGTCGGTGTACCGATAATATAGACCGACACATAGATCATGAGGACTGCTGGAACCGCCGCACCGATCCCGTTAAAAAAGAAAGCCAGCAGGAGTCGCCTGAAATGCTTGTTGTGGAAAGTTCGAATCCAGCTCTCGAACGGTCGCATCTTTTCCCTACCGCTAAATTCCGGTCGTTCCTTAACAACCGATCCTGAAAAGATCAGAATGAGCGCCGCACCACAACCTAACACGGTGCCCATAATCGAGTAACCTTCACTGCCACCAAACTTGTAAACCAGAAACGCGGGCACCGCCGTCGCTAGTAACAATCCAGTTAAGGCGCATACCTCTCTAACCGCAATAAGCTTTACTCTTTCATGGTAGTCATCGGTCAACTCCGCACCAAGACTAAAGTACGGGACGGCGCCAATGGTCCAAAACAGGTAAAGCAAAATGTAGAAGGTCGCCATATAGCCAAGCAGGTAGGCCTGACTATCGGCGGGGTTTTCAAGAATCGGCGGTGAAAACAAAAAGTAAAACGCGATAGCGATGGGGATCGCAGCGCCAAAGATCCAGGGCCTGCGCCTGCCAATTCTGGTATTCGTCTGGTCGGATGCCCAGCCGATGATTGGATCCGTAAATGCGTCGAACAATCTTGCAATTAACAGCGCCCAGGCAACCAGTATCGCGCCCAGACCAACCACATCGGTATAAAAGAACTGCAAGTTCACGGAGACGACCAGACCCAAAAAGGAAAACGCGGCATTCCCAACGCCATAACCCCAGGTTGTGTAGGCCGGTAGTCCTTCAACTCGGGTCGACTGGCTCAATGGCTTGATTTCCTGTTTATCTACGAAGAATGTTGGAAGTTACTTCTTTTCCAGTGCATCCAGATCGCCGGCGTCATGCCGTTCCGCAATACCGCTCTCGCTCGGCCGATTAACCTTTCTGCCACGTCTTACTGCTGGTCGATTGTGGATTTCGGTCGCCCAGCGCACCAGGTTGGTATATGAGTCCACCTCGAGAAATTCCTTGGAGTCATAGAGGCCCGTCACCACAAGCTGCCCATACCAACTGTAGACCGCCATATCAGCAATATTGTATTCGTCGCCACAGAGAAACTGCTTTGAGGCGAGTTCACGGTCAAGCACATCCAGCTGTCGCTTGATTTCCATGGCATATCGATTGATCGGGTACTCCCACTTTTCCGGTGCGTAGGCATAAAAGTGGCCAAAGCCGCCTCCCAGGTAGGGGGCGCTGCCTATTTGCCAGAATAACCAGGATAAACACTCCGCTCGTTCCGGTCCCTGCATTGGAACAAAGGCTTCGAACTTTTCCGCCAGACACAGCATGATCGCGGCCGATTCAAATATTCGCGTTGGGGGTGTCGTGGTGTGATCAACCAATGCCGGAATCTTCGAGTTCGGATTGATATCTACGAACCCACTGCCAAATTGATCGCCTTCACCAATGTTAATAAGCCACGCATCGTATTCCGCACCCTCTTTTCCAATCGCCAACAGCTCCTCCAGCAACATGGTGACCTTGACGCCGTTAGGGGTCGCAAGAGAATAAAGCTGCAACGGGTGTTTACCTACGGGCAACTCCTTGTCATGAGTCGGCCCCGCGACAGGTCGATTGATGCTGGCGAATTTGCTTTCCTTATCTTCTGCCCATTCCCAGACTTTCGGTGGTACGTAAGATGTCGAATCTGTCATTGCTTGTACTCAATATCATTATTGTTAATTTTTGAAGGCGGCACACTAACCCAATCACTATCTTGTGTCACTGAATGCGCAAATGCGAACGTATTCTTACGAACCACCACGGTTGCGTCTACCAGCAATTAGGTATCAATTGATAACTGAGTGAAATCAGCGCCTGACTGGTAGCGCCGCAAAGTCCTCCAGTTCATAGGATTACGTCTGTACCCTGATGCGCTTGATGTTACTCATTTCAAAGGCTGGCCAGGCGCCCCTTGAGCACTCTCAAGGCATACTTGTTGGCATTTCTGATGGTATTCATCGAGGGCTCCTCCTCACTGATGTCACCGAGGTCTGTCAGCACCACGTGCACATCATCATGGCCATCGATCTGCGTCATGTCCGCCATCCAGCGTCGAACGTTAGGGAAGGATTCAAAGTCGTACACATTAGTAAACTGCGGCTGGAGCTGACCAATTTCCACATACGCCGCCATGTCGGCTATCGTTACCTGATCACCCACCAGGAATCGTGAATTCGCCAGCCATCCGGTTTCAAGCGCCTCCAGCGCACGCGTTAGTGTAGCCAATGCATTTTGTTGAGTGACTTCTGCGATATCGAGGTCTTTCCTGATTCTGGGTGCAACCAGACCAGTGGACGCGTCCCTCAAACTTCGATGATGAAAATGGAGATACCAGTCAATCCTGGCCCTCTGCTGTAGGTCTTCCGGATATACGTCCTGCCAATCATGCTTACGCGAGAGGTAACACATGATCGCGTGAGCTTCTCCGAGCACGAATCCCGTATCCGGTTCTTCAAAACAGGGGATTGTTCCGCCCGGATTTTTCGCGAGATAGGCGGGATTTCGGCTACCGGTCTCACCACTGGAGCCGGGGTTGATCAAGACCATCTCGAACGGCAGTTGCTTGTAAAACATGAGCCACATAACGGCCCGTACGGGTTGCGAAAATGGCACCCCGTATAGAATTGGTGCGGTCATGATAACTTCCGTTAGGCTTGAGCTTGCTGACTCACTTCTGAATCTTCCAGAACCTCTGGAAATTTGGAATCGCCGAAATGTATCTGTTTCTGATCAAACAGGTGATCGCCATCATTTATCCATTCGGATTTGGGAAGCTCGTAGTAGGTCTCGATTTCGTTACCTTCCGGGTCAAGAAAATAAACCCCTAAAGACAACCCGTGATCTCCATAATGATCGATCTCGATATTGTTTTCCCTGAGTCTTTTATGCATCGCCTTCAGGTCTTCCATGGAATCCATCTGGAAAGCCATGTGAACAAGCCCTACCCGTTTTTCATCTGGCCCTGGCGCATCTTCGTCCGCCTTAAAGATCGCAAGCTCATGTGATAACTCGTCGTTCGCTGACATAAAGAGCGCATTGCCTGGATACTTCTGCATTATTTTTAGCCCGAGGATGCGCGTATAAAAATCCTCTGCCTTGTCCAGATCTCTTACCCTGATTACCAGGTGCCCCAACTGTTTTGGCCCCATTACCACCTCGTTTCTCCTCGTAAAAAGATATGGCCAGTATGGCAAAGTTAGGCAGGAACAACAAACTCATTCAGTCGTTTCGCACTCAATCAGCGATTATCGAGAAGACACTAACGAGCGAATCGATAGACGATCCCATCATAGGGGCTCCCGTCTTTGTCGTAAAAATCCGCCCGAGAACTATCGACGCTAAATCCGGACGCTATCATTTCCTGTAGAAATTTTTGTTGCTGGCCTCGACGAGGATCAACAATGAGCACTTATCGACCGGCATGGCGATTGAGAAATCGCGCCAACCGATTAACGTGTTTCGGCTCATAAAGAATATCGCTGGCGACACTCAGATCGAATTTCCCAAGCTCAACAGCTTCATACGACCAGGAACCCTCCACAAACGGAATCGGAGTAGTTTAGTTTTGGGCGACATTAATCTGCAAAAGCTCCGCTGTCGCCGGATGAATATCCATGGCTGTGATATTCGCCCCTCTCAATTTCAGGAGGATGCTCACCAGCGCCATACCACAACCAATCTCCAGAATACGCTTGTCTTTGACGTCATACTCAAGCAATAACTCACAAAGGATTCTGGCCGAGGGCCAGACAATACCAAATAGAGGAAACGCCTCATCACTCACCCCTTTCTGATCGGGTCGGTGAAATTGGCGCAAGTCCAACGGTGAGCGCAGACGAATCTGTTTCTCACCAAACTCAAAAATCTCGGTACGGTATCGTCGAGCCATCGCTAGTGAAATGGAGAAAACTAAACCTTAGCGACGTTGTCCGATTCGGGCAATGGAGAATTTGAATCACAATGGTTAAGGTATCGTTTTTTGAATAGCAAGGAATCACCATTCCAGAATTCGAAAAATGGGAATTCGGTTGCCTCAGGTGGTGTGAGTTTGCGTCGGGACTCGGCGTCGATCTAATAACCAAAGCGAACCTGGATCTCGATAAATACGCGTGGGGATTTAGTGAAGAGTATCCCCACACACCCGACCGGTTAATGGACGGTCGTGAAGTCGCAGGATATCACCTGATGATTAAGAATGGGAAAGTTTCAGGCGGTCCCTTTATCCCCAGGGAATGCCTGGACCTGCCCGGGTTTCACGCCGTCGTAGACTGGGCACTGATAGCACATTCCTCATATCTGCCCTTTAATACTATTGGCCACCAGGAACGTGGTACCGCACAGGTTAAGTTGCGCAGAGAACTCAATGAGGTTGGCATCGGAGACGGCAAGTGGGCACTTGAGTCCAGACTCAACACGGATAAAAAACCACCCAGATGCAGGGCTTGCGGATCGGAAGACCATGACCGTCCCGACTGCCCCGTTTGGCCACCGGGCGTAGGTGAAGCGCTGGGCAACAATCCGGACCATCGTTGGCGATTGAAGCGCTCTCCTGAACTTGAGGGATTTCCGGAATCAGAATGGGGTGTGCCAATATTCTCGGACATGAGTGATGACCAAAAAATCGCCTTCAAGAAACTGTTAGGTCACTAGCTAGTTTCGAACTAACTAAAGCACTAGCTTAAATAGCGCCGATAGGTCGGCAGCGAAACACCAAGCAGACTTGCTGCTTCCTGTCTGGGTAGTCTCCGGCGTTCGAATTCTCTAACGAGAATATGCTGTGCTAAATCCAGGATCGATGCGTTTCTGTCGTTTGCCAGTCTCATTAACCCATCAATCAACACTGGCATGTCCACCCACCCTTTGAGTCGACTTACATTAGTATTGCCGTAAGCCTCACGAATCTTGTTTGCTTTCCTGCGCAGCGTGGTTTCAGGAACGCTAAGATTCTGAGCCGCCTGACTAAGCACACCCGCGCTTATCTCAAGCTGGCTGCAGATGATATCCTCTTCCAACCACTGGCCAATGGGTGGCAGCTCCGGTCGTCGCTGTAAACTTAACTCAACTAACGACTAAACTTGCTCTGCTACATCATCATCACCCACGCTTGGCGATGATGGAGTGTCAGCTTCAGGAAATAAGCCAAGATGAATGTTGTTAACGCGATTCTCTTTACTAACGATCACCGCAGGATTCACAAGATTCATGAGTTCCCGCACGTTGCCAGGCCAATGATGACTCACCAATGCCCGCTCCGCTTCCACGCTAAACTCCATGTGACCTTTTCCATACTGCTGCGCATAAAGTCCAAGATAATATTTTGCCAGCGCCAGCACGTCATCTGGTCTCTCTCGCAGCCCAGGTGTTGTAATCGCAAACACATTAAGTCGATAGTACAGATCCTCCCTAAATGATCCGGATTCCACCATCGCTTTGAGATCTCTGTTAGTCGCCGCAATCACTCTGGTATCGACCTGTTCATAAACACTGCTTCCGACAGCGGCGATTTCCCGGTCTTGCACAAAACGTAACAGTTTTACCTGTATTGCCAATGGCAGTTCACCAATTTCATCGAGTAATACAGTACCCCCTGACGCTTCCCTCAGCCGCCCCGCGAATTTCCTATCCGCCCCTGTAAATGCACCCTTCTCGTGACCAAACAACTCACTCTCAATCAGGTTATCCACGACCGCGCCGCAGTCTACAATAATAAACGGACGATCCTTTCTCGGACTTGAATCATGGATGTGACGTGCCAGTACTTCTTTTCCCCTACCGGATTCACCAACAATTAGCACCGTTGCGTCCGTGGGTTCGACAAGCTTTGCGCTTTCAACCACTGTCTCCATCTATGGGGATTGATAAATAAGCACCCCATGATCGGGAGACGGTTCCTTAGCCGGGACTTCCATCTGACCCAATCGAATAGCACCAGTTGCAAAGTGGCCCACCAGCGTTCGCAGAAAACTAACTTCCTGCTGATCAATGACATGATCGGCGCGCAGGAACAACACAATCTTGCTACTGATGTGAAACAAATAAGTCTGCTCGTACTGTGCATCACCCCCGTAGTCGTCGAAAAACGCTTCGACAAGATGATATTCGGATTCCGACAATTCGAGTTTCGATACTGAAACAAGGTCACCAACGTCTGAGGACAATCCAGCGACGATCGAAATCCCACTCGACTCCTTTGAAATCATAGCAACGGACTGTAACCTCAAGGTACGCAGCATATGACGGCACACGCTATGAGCCATCCGCTCAAGGTCAGTGGATAGTGACACCACCTGCATTACATTCCAGAGCAGGATAAGCTGGTGATACTCTCGCTCAGATGGTATTTCGCTGGCCTTCCCGGCAGGCCGACCCTTTTCATACACGGCAAAACTGTTTCCGCCTGTCTCCCGAGCCCTATCCAGGGCCTCTGCGGCACGCCGAAATAGCTCCAGGGGTTGCTGGTCGCCAGCCGTGCTATGCACAAGGCCAATGGAAAATGAGATCGTTCGGTGATCGTATAACTTTCCTGCCAACTCGCGGCGTAATGAATCGGCAATATACTTAGCCTCTTCGATGGACGTATAGGGCATGCTGATGGAAATGAGTGAGTGTGCAAAGGTGCTAAGCACATCAGTTGCTCTCAGCGAACCATCCAAATGTTGCGCTAACTGATCCATGACCTTAGCCGTGGGTTCGCCATCGGACGAGACCAACATCTGACATAACGAGGACTCACTGGTTGCCAGTTAATCAGGGCCAAGGGTCTCTAACAACTCCTGGGCGCTCGGTAGCACTTCGATAGCATCATTGATCTCTGCAAGCTCGCGCAGAATAATGACGCCACCCCGGTCCAACACACCAATAAGCCCATCTGCAAGTAGCATGTGCTGCCCAGGGCGATTGATCACAAACGGTGCGAGACGAGTAATCCTTTGATTCGATAGGGCATCACTAATACTCGCAGCAATCGGAGAGTCCTGCTCCAGATGCAGCAAATCGGCCCACGGTTGCCCCTTCATACCACCGTCGAACATATGCACAGCATCCTGATTCATATCGCTGATGTTGCCGTCTTCATCAACAAAAATAAGCGGGCTACCGATACAGGTGAGTGCCGTTTGCAGAAGTTGCTGAGTTTCGCGAAGTTCTTTGTCGGTACGAAACTTATACAGCGCCATCTCAATGTTAATTTGAAGCTCTCGAGTTTCCACCGGCTTGATGATGTAGCCAAAAGGGCTCGCTTCTTTGGAGCGGTTAACCGTATCTTCGTCTGAGTAAGCGGTAAGAAATACGACTGGAACATCCATAAACTTCTGGATCTCGAGCGAAACGCCTATACCACTCAAGCCATCCTTGAGATGGATATCGGAGAGTATAAGATCCGGCCGGGTCTCGCGGGCTAGTTCAATCCCTTCTGCCCCGTAAGCGACGCCCACGACATCCCAGCCCATATTAGTCAGGCGACCCTTAATTTCCCGAGCGACCAGTACCTCGTCTTATATGACGAGTATTTTTTCCACAGCTGTCGAATCTCCTCAAGTCACGGCGGGGCTGATCGGAAAATACTAACTGCCGAAAAGCTCCTTAGCTTCTCTCCTGCGAGCATGAAGCACAGGTTCGGTGTACCCATTCGGTTGTTCCCGACCTTTCAGCACCAAATCGCAGGCTGCCTGAAAGGCTACACTCTGATCAAAATTAGGCGCCATATCTCTATATAGTTCATCGCCCGCATTCTGACTATCGACCACAGCCGCCATCTTCTTAAGCGTTTCCAAAACCTGCTCTTCCGAGCAAATCCCATGGCGTAACCAGTTACAAATATGCTGTGAAGATATCCGCAGTGTCGCACGGTCTTCCATCAAACCGACATCATTTATGTCCGGCACTTTTGAACAACCGACACCCTGGTCAATCCAGCGAACCACATAACCAAGAATACCCTGAGCATTGTTCTCAAGTTCTTTGGCAACTTCATCGCTGGAAAGATTTTCCCCCGCCAGAACCGGGACAGTGAGCAGATCATCTAACTTCGCTCGTGCTCTGGAACGAAGGGTTTCCTGCTGACTGGGAACGCTTACCATGTGATAGTGCATGGCGTGCAATGTCGCCGCTGTCGGAGAAGGAACCCACGCTGTATTCGCACCAGACTCCGCATGGCTCAGTTTTTGATCCATCATCTGCGCCATCTCATCCGGCATTGGCCACATGCCCTTTCCTATCTGGGCACGTCCCGAAAAACCCGTCTCAAGACCGACGTCAACGTTATAGTCCTCATAAGCGTTAATCCAGGTCTGCTGCTTCATCACGGTCTTCTTGACCATGGGGCCCATTTCCATGCTGGTATGAATCTCATCACCAGTTCGGTCGAGGAATCCAGTATTAATGAAAATAACCCGATCGCGGGCTCGACGGATGCACTCCTTGAGATTGAGCGTCGTGCGACGCTCCTCGTCCATAATGCCTACCTTGAGCGTATTCTTGGAAAGACCCAGGGCCTGTTCGACTCGCGCAAATAGATCGACGGTAAACTCTACTTCATCAGGACCATGCATTTTCGGCTTCACGATGTACATGCTTCCTTTTCGGGAGTTTCTGTATTCGCCATCCCCTTTGAGATCATGTATCGCGGCCAAACTGGTCACCATCGCATCAAGAATCCCTTCAGGAATCTCACTGCCATCCTCCAATAGCACAGCATCATTCGTCATCAAATGGCCGACGTTTCGAACCAGAAGAAGACTCCGACCGTGCAGCGTAATCGAACCGCCATCAGGCGAGCTATAGGTCCGGTCTGAATTTAACGTCCTTCGGATTACCGAACCGTCTTTTTCAAACTCTTCAGCAAGGTCACCCTTCATTAAGCCCAGCCAGTTACGGTAGACGAGCGTCTTATCCTCTGCATCGACCGCAGCAACAGAGTCTTCACAATCCTGGATAGTGGTAATCGCAGACTCCATATAAATATCTTTGACGCCTGCCTTGTGATCCTTACCTATATTGTCGGCACGATCGATCTGTATTTCGATATGAAGACCGTTATGCACTAGCAACACTCCGGTTGGATCATCCGCTTCACCCAGATATCCGGCCAGCTGAGCTGGATCTGCGAGTCCAACCGTATCACCGGATTCAGTTGTACACGCAAGAACACCATCTGTTATGGCGTACTGAGTCACATCCTGATGGACGGCACCACTGAGCGTCGCACGTTCATTGAGAAATCCTGCGGCATACGCAATCACCTTGTCACCACGACCAGGATTGTAGCTATTGCCCTTCTCTGCGCCCGACGTTTCGGGAATAACATCTGTTCCATACAACGCATCGTATAAGCTTCCCCAACGAGCATTGGCCGCGTTCAACGCGTATCTGGCATTCATTACCGGCACCACGAGTTGCGGGCCTGCCATGAGCGCTATCTCTTCATCCACGTTCTCGGTTGTAATCTCGAAGTCGTCGCCTTCTTCTTCAAGGTATCCGATTTCTCGAAGAAACGCTTCATAGGCAACCGGATCGTGAACCTGCCCCTGGTGCGCCTGATGCCAGTCATCAATCTGCACCTGAAGTTCATCCCGCCGCTTCAGCAGCGCCTGATTTCGCGGGACCAAATCTTGACACATTGCTGCCAGTTGTACCCAAAACACATCCGGTTCTACATTAGTTCCCGGAGCCACCTCATCGGCGATCAGGTCATACAGTTCTTTGGCGATCTGAAGGCCGCCAGAGGTTACGCGTTCTGTCATTTTTGTTGCTCTCCATTACCACATTGGTGCGCAATGCTACGCGAAAACAACGCGGCTTTCACTTGCTGTACCGGAAAGCGCTACAATCAGCTCAGGGACGTTCCAAAGAGGCATTTATCCATGGAAGAATTTGGCGTCATTAACTGGTTTGCCGATGTAATCTCTATTCTTTTCATACTGACTCTAGCCGCCGGTATGGTAGCGATCGTCATCATTTACGTCATCGACGTCAATCAAACGGCACACGCCATTCGCCGCAACTATCCTGTTATCGGTCGGTTTCGCTATCTGCTTGGTTCACTCGGGGAATTCTTACGCCAGTACTTCTTTGCAATGGATCGCGAAGAAATGCCATTTAACAGGGCGGAACGATCCTGGGTATACCGCGCGGCAAAAAATGAGGACAACACCGTTCCATTTGGTTCAACCCGGTCACTTGCCGAAAGCGGCAGCGTGATATTTGTGAACTGTCCGTTTCCAAACCTTGATGACGAGTCCGCCCCGCTTGAATCGTTCGAAATAGGGCCATATTGCCGATATCCCTATACGACATCATCCATGTTCAACGTCTCGGGCATGAGTTTCGGCGCCATATCAAAGCCGGCCGTGCTGGCACTGTCCCGCGAAGCGCGCATGGCAGGATGCTGGATGAATACTGGAGAAGGTGGAATTACTCCCTACCATCTTGAGGGTGGCGCTGACATAGTCGTTCAGATCGGCACTGCCAAGTACGGTGTTCGGGATGCTCAAGGCAACCTGGACGACCTTAGACTCAGTGAGCTAGCCGCTTTACCGCAGGTAAAAATGTTCGAACTGAAGCTTAGCCAGGGAGCCAAGCCCGGAAAAGGTGGCATGCTTCCCGGCGAAAAAATTACCCGGGAAATCGCCGATATCCGCGGCATCCCTATCGGCGTCGACTCAATCAGCCCGAATAGGCATACAGAAATTGACTCGGTCGGTGATCTTTTGGATACCATCGATCACATCCGTAAAGTTACTGGAAAACCAATGGGTTTTAAGATGGTGCTCGGTAGTTACGGATTCTTAGACGAGTTCTGCGATGAGATCCATAAGCGCGGCATTGAATCTGCACCCGACTTTATTACTCTGGATAGTGCAGATGGTGGTACCGGCGCAGCACCGCAAAGCCTCATAGACTATATGGGACTGCCGCTCAAAGAGAGCCTGCCCCTGCTGTCAAATAAGTTAATAGAACGTGACTTGAAACGTCGTATCAGAATTATTGCTTCCGGAAAACTAATCGAGCCGGCATCAGCTGCCCTGGCACTTTGTCTGGGCGCGGACTTCGTTGTTTCCGCACGCGGCTTTATGTTCGCCATTGGTTGTATTCAGGCACTGCAATGTAACAAAAACACCTGCCCAACCGGGATCGCGACTCATAATCCCAGACTGCAAAAAGGTCTGGTGGTAGAAGACAAGGCGCAACGCGTTAGATCGTACTGTGAGAATATGAACTGGGAGGTGGGGGTTATTGCTCACTCCTGTGGTCTTAATGAACCAAGACGTTTGCGTCGCTATCATGCAAGAGTAGTCACAACGGAAGGCAGGTCGATTCCACTGGATGAACTATATCCCGAACCGGCAAATGCATAGCTGAGGCTCAGAAAAACGTTAAAGACGTAAACCGAAACACGATGAAAGAACAGGAAATCGACATACAAACCGCCGATGGTGCAATGCCAACGTTTATAACCGTCCCCGACGAAGGTGGTCCCTATCCAGTCATTTTGTTTCTCATGGATGCGCCAGGTAAGCGTGAAGAATTGCACGACATGGCGAGACGGTTCGCCACCGCTGGCTACTACGTCATGTTACCCAATCTTTACTACAGGACGGATCCAAACTTCGTTAGTGACTTTACGGAAGAGGCACGGACCATTCAGCGACAGCACATGGATGCTCTGACCAACAAGATGGTAGTTGAGGATTGCAGGACACTTCTCGAGTTCGCCGACAAGGATGATGATGCTCGTGATGGTTCGGTGGGTTGCACAGGTTATTGTATGAGCGGTCCCTTTGCGTTCGCTGCCGCCGCGCAGATCCCCGATAGAATCAAGGCATCTGCTTGCATTCATGGTGTAAAGCTATGCAACGACGACGACGATTCACCTCATCTGGATGCCCGCAAAATTCACGGAGAGATATATTTCGGTTGTGCGGAGAACGATCTCCATATAGAACGCGAAGAATTAGAAGCACTCGAAGCACACCTAAAAAATACAGACATCAATTACCGAGTCGAATGGTACCCCGGCACCAATCATGGTTTCGTCTTTCCCCAACGGGAAGGGATGTATGACAAGTTAGGGGCAGAGCGACATTGGGAACGACTGTTCGCGATGTTCAAACGTTGTCTTTGATGAACCCAGATCCTGCTAGGCCAACAATTTAGGCCAACAATCTAGGCTAACAAGGCCACACTCTTGGTTTGTGCGTAAACCTGAAGTCCCGGTTTTAATCCGAGTAGGTCAGCAGATTTTCTGGTGATTCTGGCCAGTATCACGCTATCGGCCACACTAAGCCGGACAGTAACTTGAGAGCTTCCTTCCGCGACGATGTCATCTACTGTGGCCGCGAATATATTTAGAATGCTGGTGTCTGTTTGATGTGCCAGCGTTAAGCTGACATCTCTCGCCAGAATTCGCAGGCGCACCCCATCACCCACAGCCAGCGTTTTCCCAGGAACAGTAACCGGTCCAAGCGGAGATTCCAGACAGATGAGATCGTACTGGTCATCATGGCTCGACACGGTTGCCTCAATAAGCGCCTCTGCTTCACTTCCATGCGCCAGCGGCAAATCTACGCGAGTCAACATATCTGCTACGCGACCCAACACTACAATACCCCGATCACTCATTAGCAGTAGATTATCCGCGAGCCTGGCAACCTCGTCTCTGTCGTGACTGACATATATTACTGGCATGGCCAGATCGCGATGCAGTGCATCTATATAGGGAAGAATCTCGAGTTTGCGATCCAGATCCAGTGAAGCCAAAGGCTCGTCCATAAGAAGCAAACGCGGGCTGGTCAGAATTGCCCGAGCAATCGCCACCCGTTGTTGCTCTCCTCCCGACAAGGTTGTGGGGTGGCGCCCCAGAAGATTCCCTAAACCCAGGAGATCAATCACGTTATCACTGGACACCCCATTGCCGGGTGCTGCGTGCCATGACTTCACTCTGGACACACCGTAATCCAGATTTTGTTGCACGGTCATATGGGGAAACAGGCTTGATTCCTGAAACACATACCCCAGTTCTCGTTCATGGGTTGCAACGAAAGTGTTTTCGTCCTGCCAACAGGTTTCACCAATGTGCAATCTACCTGTGGGGTATCGATCCAGACCTGCCATTGCGCGCAACAATGTTGTCTTTCCGCACCCGGAAGGACCAAATAGGGCCGTAATGCCCTGCTCTGGTAGTTCAACATCAACGTTAAGTGAAAACTCACCTCGCTTGATATCAAAGCAGGCTTTAATACTCACGATGACACCATGCGAAAGCCTCGGTTGCGATACACAACCGTTAACATCAGAAACGACAGGAGCAGTAGTCCGCCCGCTAGCCAATGTGCCCTAGAGTACTCCAACATTTCCACATGATCATAGATAGCGATGGAAACGACTTGGGTCTCTCCTGGAATATTGCCTCCGATCATCAACACAACCCCGAATTCACCCAGGGTATGGGCAAATCCCAACACCGAAGCAGTTATGAATCCAGGTTTAGCCAGGGGCAACACAATCGTGATAAACCGGTCCAATGGTGAGGCCCGCAACGTCGCTGCTGCCTCCAATGGTCTGGGTCCGATTGCACGAAATGCATCCTGCAACGGTTGGATAACGAACGGCATCGAATAAATAACCGAACCAATGACCAGTCCGGTGAACGAAAAAGCCAGCGAACCAAGGCCCAACGCTGAAGTAACAGCACCGATAGGGCCCGTCGGACTCAGCGCCACCAGCAAATAAAAACCAAGCACGGTTGGCGGCAGCACCAACGGCAAAGCAACGATGGCCTCAATAAGAAACCGGAAACGCCACTCAGTTCTGGATAGCCACCAGGCAAAAGGCGTACCCAGTAATAAGAGTATCAACGTACTGATCAACGCCAGCTTTAACGTGACAAACAGCGCGACCAGATCTGGTTCGTTCATGGAGTACGGTACCCGTGAGACTTAATAATACGCTGTGCTTTCCCGGACCGAAGGAAAGCAAGAAATGCTCGTGCTGTTTTGCTTTCTTTTAACATTACCGCCTGCTGATCTATCGCTGCATAAAGATCGGGGGGAATTGCATAGGTAAATCCTTCCCTATCCATAACCTGTCCACGCGCGACCAGACCCAACCCCGCGCTGCCACTATGCACAAACTGGAACGTCTGACCGATATTCTCACCGCGCACCAATTTTGGCTGAACCTCTTCCCATAGACCGAGATGACCAAGATATTCCATCGCCGCTCGACCATAGGGCGCAAACTTTTCGTTCGCGATGGCCAAATGATCGAACTGCAATTCAGCGAGCGCTGCTTCCGATTCCAGCGGCACTGTCCTGCTCCATAAGACAAGTTGGCCCACAGCATACGTAAATCGCGTTCCTTTAATTGCGATTTGATCTGCCTCCAATTTTTGCGGACGATCACGGTCAGCGGCGAGAAATATTTCGAATGGCGCACCGTTAACGATCTGGGCGTATAGCTTTCCCGTTGAAGCATGGCTCGCGATCACACGATGCCCAGTGGTCTGCATAAATTCCTGTCCCAGGGGGCGAGTTACTTCAGCAAAGTTACTCGCTACCGCAATCCTAACTTCACCCGCTTGAGCAGTGAGGTTGAGAATTAACAACAACCAGCATAGGACAAAGCCTTTCGCCTTAGGCAACGTTAGCGATCCTATAACAGGGAGTGTATACACCACCAGGCAACTTCATTCGCCCCTGGTCTACAAAGCTTTCCAGAAGTTTATCCATAGCACCCATGAGATCAGGATCACCATTCAATTCGAAAACACCCCCTTCCTGCACAGCTCTGATTCCTTCCTCCTTCACGTTCCCAGCGACGATTCCCGAGAATGCTCGTCTCAGGTTTGCCGCAAGAAGATATGGTTCCTGATCCCTGTTTAGATCGAGTGCTGTCATACTTTCCCGGGATGGATTGAACGGTTGCTGAAAATCACGCTCAATATGCAACAGCCAATTGAAGTAATAAGCGTCATCTCTCGCTTTGCGGAACTTACGTACACGACGTACACCCTTTCGTACTTCTGAGGCGACAGCTTGTGGATCATCGATGATGATCTTGTAAAGTGACTGTGCATCTTCTCCCAGCGCCGAACCTACAAACTGGTCAATTCGGTCAAAATACGCCGCTGAGCCCGCCGGACCGGTAAAAATAATTGGGAATGGCAGGTTCTTGTTTTTGGGATGCAGGAGCAAACCAATCAGATACAAGATTTCCTCAGCAGTACCGACGCCCCCGGGGAATACGACAATGCTGTGTGCCATTCTGACGAATGCTTCGAGGCGTTTTTCGATATCCGGCATGATGATGAGCTCATTGATGATTGGGTTTGGTGGCTCTGCCGCAATGATCCCTGGCTCTGATATTCCAAGGTAACGCCCATCGGGATTTCTCTGCTTAGCGTGACCGATAGTAGCGCCTTTCATCGGACCCTTCATGGCACCGGCACCACAACCAGTACAAATATCGATTCCCCGCAGCCCCAACTGATAGCCAACTTCTTTTGTGTAGTCGTACTCCTCTCGACCAATTGAATGTCCTCCCCAGCAAACGGCAAGATTAGTCACGCGTTTCGTTTGCAGAGCATCTGCATTACGCAGTATGTGGAATACGGCACCAGTGACCACATCGCTCGCGGCATCCTCAGGCATATGGATTTCGTTGCTAACGTAGATGATGTCTCGCAGCACCGTAAATAGTAACTGCTTGATACCCTCAATGATCTTGCCGTCTACAAAGGCTACCCCTGGAGCATTGCTTAGCTCTAATCGAAGGCCGCGATCCTGTTGCAATAGACGGATATCAAAACTTTCATATTGCGAAAGTAGTTCGGCGGCATTGTCCATCGCAATCCCGCTATTGAGGACTGCCAGCGAACACTTGCGATAGAGGTGATAAAGCCCCGTCCGCGATGTATCAAGCAGCTTGGCAACCTCGGCCTTCGACAAGATATCAAGCTGGCCATCCGGCGTTAGTCTGATACTGACCAAATTTCGATCCATACTTTTTCCTCAATCTCGCTAGTTTTTCAGATGAGTTTCCGGACAAGAACTAGTTAACACTCATTGGATCATACTCATATATCCAATCGAAACTATCCGCCATCGTGGCAGATGTCACCAGGTTGCGCATCTTCGCGACGATACCAGACATGTGAAAAACACGCCCATTTCTACGCGAGCCTGCCTGTATTCTTGCAGTGCGAGCGATCCTCAATGTTTCATAGTACTTCAGCGCCGACTCAATACTCGTTGCATCCTGAAGACATCGGGCTATCACTGCCGCATCTTCGATTGCCATGGCAGCACCCTGGGCAAGAAACGGCAACGTAGGATGGCAAGCATCTCCCAGAAGCGTCACCTGACCAACACTCCAACTCGACAGCGGGTCTCGATCATACAGCGCCCACTTGTAACAGTCCGACGAGTCAACACGATCAATCAGCGTCTCAATGTCTTTATGCCACCCAGTAAAATCCTGACGAAGCTCACCCGATTCACCATGGGTAACCCAAGACTCTTCCTCCCAACCGTTTTTTTCCACAACCCCAACACAGTTCATTAATTCCCCACTCTTGATCGGGTAGTGAACGAAATGTTTTTTCGGTCCCCACCATAGGGCTGCCACTGGTGATACCAAACCTGAGGGTAGCTCCTGCATCGGCACTGTCGCACGCCATGCCGCATGGCCTGTAAATCGTCGCCCCCCATCGCCGAAGAGCTTATCTTTGATCGTCGAATGTATGCCGTCTGCCCCCAACAGCACATCCCCGACTAGTTCTTTTTTACCACTGGTTACAAGGACCTTTCCTGCTCGCTGCTCAAAACCCTCAGCACGCGTATTCCAGTACATTTCAATGAGTGGATTCTCGTTTACCTTGTCCCGCAAGATCCTCATAAGATCTCTTCGTCCCATATGGTAGTAAGGGTAACCCGTCACCCGCTGTATGGACGTCCCCAGGGATTTCGAAGCAATCAGATGTCCCGATTGCCAGTCTCTAATCTCTACCGCCTCTGGCACACACGCTTGATTTTCAAGCTCACTGGCCAACCCGAGAGTATGCAATACACGCGTACAGTTTGGACTGAGCTGAATACCCGCACCCAAATCCTCGCCTTCCGTCTGCTCAAGGACACGCACCGTATAACCGTTGCGTGCGCAACAAAGTGCGGCGACCAGCCCACCGACTCCTCCTCCAACAATAATTACATTTAGCTGCAACATGGCCCTGAACACATAAACAGTAGCAAGAGCATAATTGAAGAGAGCAGACAGACAAAATCTGTGTATGCTTGCGTAATGACAACGGGACTTTGTTATCAATCCGCTACGGAACTCGTCCGACTGATTCGGGGGAAAGAGGTCTCCGCCGTTGACGTACTCGAAAGCCATCTCCAACAAATAGAAGCGATTAATCCCTCGGTCAACGCCATAGTCACCTTGGCGGCGGACCACGGTCGCCGCCTGGCGAAAGAGGTGGACACAAAACTTTGCCACGGAGAAGACCCAGGTCTACTCGCAGGGTTACCCATTGCACATAAGGACCTCGTCGACACGAAAAACATCCGGACCACCTATGGATCCAGAATCTTCGCAAACCACATTCCGGATCAGAACTCGCCAATCGTCGACACACTGATTGGCGCCGGCGCAGTAACAATAGGCAAAACCAACACACCGGAATTCGGCGCGGGATCTCAGACATTTAATGAGGTGTTTGGGGCAACACTAAACCCCTATGATCTTGCAAAGACGTGCGGGGGTAGTTCCGGCGGTGCGGCCGTGGCTCTGGCGACCCGGATGTTGCCTATAGCGGACGGCAGCGATCTCGGAGGATCCCTCAGAAATCCTGCGAATTTTTGCAACGTCGTTGGCTTTCGTACGAGCGCGGGGCGGGTACCTGACACCTGGAACTCGCTTAGGATTCTGGGCCCACTTGCGAGAACTGTAAGCGATTGCGCGCTCCTTTTGAACGTCATGGCAAAACCAAACCCAGCTATCGCCTTATCATCGTCGCTAGACCATATCGACTTTACGAAAAACCTGGAGAGAGATTTTAGGGGAACGAGGATCGCGTTAAGCTCAGATTTTGGCGGCCAGCTTCCCGTCGACCGGGCGGTACAGAAAGTAGTCTCAGACAGTGCAGTGACTTTTCGTAACCTCGGTTGTGAGGCAGAAAATATCTGCCCCGACCTAAGTGAGGCAGATGACATTTTCAAAACTCTGCGCGCGTGGATCTTTGCCAACGACCATGGCGAGATTATTACCAGGCACCCTGATCTGGTTAAGGAAACCATCATTTGGAACACTGAACAGGGAAAATCGCTAACAGGAGAGGACATCTATCTCGCCGAAAATGCCAGAGCAGAGCTTTTCAAGCGAGTTCAGGGTTTTATGCAGGAGTTTGAATTTCTGGTACTACCGGTTTCACAGGTGCCTCCGTTTGACGTCGAACAGGAATACATCAGCGAGATAGATGGCGTTGAAATGGAGACCTATATCGACTGGATGAAATCCTGCTATCTGGTCTCCGCTACGGGACTTCCGGCAATCTCTGTACCTGCAGGTTTTACCCCGTCAGGCTTACCGGTCGGTATTCAGATTGTGGGGCGTCACTACCAGGAACATGCAGTACTGCAACTCGCAAAGGCGTTCGAACAGGAAACAAAGTTCAATAAACGTCTACCAGACCAGCTGGAACATACCGTATAATACATTCGTTCCTTAGGGGTGGTTAATACCTGAGATGCTGACGGAATGGGTAGCACTGTTATCAAGTGCATTAGTAGAAAACCCAGGCTGAGCAGCAAACCCTAGAACCTGATCCGGTTAATACCGGCGTAGGAAAAGGGTGTCTCGCTCATCTACTCACACGTCTAATGCCGGGTCTTTCTATTACAACAGGAGAGACTCATGAAATTTTTATTAGCAGCGGCACTCATTCTTAGTGCACAAATTGGTTTCGCTGACCCCATCGAAGAAATTGTGGTCACAGCAACACTGCGGGACACGGAACTCACCGAACTCCCGATGAGCGTCACTGTATTAACCGAGGAAGATATCCAAACCCGGGAGGTGCAGCACCTCGACCAACTCCTGAACATGACACCTAACGTGAATTTCTCTGCCGGTGCTTCCCGGGGACGGTTTGTCCAGATCCGCGGCATTGGGGAACGCAGCCAGTTCAAGGATCCCCTCAACTCTTCAGTTGGTCTTGTCATAGATGGCATCGACTTCAGCGGAATCGGCCTTGCTGGAACACTGTTTGATGTCAGACAAGTCGAAATACTTCGAGGTCCTCAAGGTACCGCGTTTGGATCCAACGCGATGGCGGGGCTCATGCTGCTGGAAACAAATAATCCTACGGATGTTGTCGAAGGAAAGGTGCTGCTTGGTGCAGGTAACTATGGCAGCCATGAAGGTGGTGCAGTCTTTAGCGGGCCCATTTCGGAGACTGTAAGTGGCAGACTGGCTATTCACCAATTCGTCGGTAATGGATTCATCGATAATGACTTTTTGAACCGAGACGATACCAACGACTTCGATGAGCGTACCGTGCGAGGGAAACTCCGCTGGCAGGCAAGCGATACGACACGTATTGATATGGTCGCTTCCTACTACGACGCAGATAATGGCTACGACGCGTTTTCGCTCGAGAATTCAAGACGAACCGGGTCGGATGAACCCGGCCACGATCGACAGCAATCAAACGCATTCTCGCTAACCGTATCTCATGAAACTGCCTCGGTTATCCTGGATGGGCGACTGTTCCTGGAGAATAGTGATCTCGACTATGGTTTCGACTGGGACTGGTCCAACGTTCCTCGAAGCGGTATTCGCGGTGGAGAGAACAATAGAAGACAACGCGACAGCATGGGCTTCGACATCCGAATCTCTTCCGAGGGTGGTGCACGGATTACAGACCAGATCGACTGGGTCGTTGGTCTGTATCGCTATGAAAGAGATGTCGAGCTGTCCTACAACGACCATTGGGAAGACAGCTGGGGGTATTATCCTTCAGCGTTCGACAGCGACTTCAGTACAAAGCGGCTTGCCGCCTATGGTCAATTAGACTTGCCTTTATCGAAGCAACTTCACGTGACAATGGGGGGCAGGTGGGAAACCTATGACGACGATTACCGGGATAGTGCCGGTGTTACGGCGAAACCCGACGATGATCTTTGGGGAGGTCGCATCAGTGTTGAGTACCTGATTGACGATCTAATGTTGTACGGCACATTAAGTCGGGGCTACAAAACCGGCGGCATCAACGGGCAGGCTGCCGCTGGCGCCGACGCTGAGGCCAATCCTGAAATTGCTGACTTTCTTGCCGAACGTCTTTCTTTCCAGTCAGAGACGCTTATTAGCTATGAGGCAGGCCTGCGAAGGTCTCAAGGTGACCTCACCTATTCTCTCTCATTGTTCCATATGAAGCGCGACGATATGCAGGCCAAAGCATGGGTTCTATTCCCGCCGGCCGAATGGAAGTCGTACCTCGACAATGTCGACAATGGCAGCAACCAGGGCATTGAATTCAGTATGAGCTTTCGCGCCAGCGACAGACTGAGCCTGGACGCAGGTCTCGGTCTGCTAGATACCGAACTGGGTGACCTAACCGTTCAGGATATAGACTCATTCCCGCCAATACCGGTAGACCAAAGCAGCCGTGATCAAGCCCATGCGCCAGATCACCAGTTCTTTATCGCGGCCAACTACCTGTTCACATCAGCGTTTTCACTGAACGTACAAGTTGAGGGCAAGGATTCATTTTTCTTCTCCAATGGTCATGACATCAAGTCGGACAGTTTTACCCTGACTCACGCGACTCTTAGGTATCGATTCGGACAATACGACCTCGCACTCTGGGGACGAAATCTGTTTAATGAAGACTACAAAGTCAGGGGATTCTATTTCGGGAATAACCCCCTGAACGGCTGGATCAATGAGCCCTACTTTCAATTCGGCGAACCGCGGACTCTCGGATTAACCGCCCGGGTCAACTTCTAAGCGATGCCCGACCTTCTCGTCAGTCAGTTTCAGGCCAGTTCGATACTGGAACTGACTGCTGTCATTTTCGCAATTGCCTATCTGCTGCTGGCCGTAAAAGAAAACATTCTCTGTTGGTACGCGGCGTTTATCTCAACGGCGATCTTCTTATTGATATTTTGGCAGGTAAAGCTTTACATGGAATCAGGCCTGCAGGTGTACTACCTCGCCATGGCGGTTTACGGCTGGTACCAATGGACCCGTGGAGGAACGCAACAAAGCGGCATCACCATTTCAACCTGGCCAATAGAAAAACACCTGTTGGCCCTCGCCACGGTTCTAATCGCGACCATGGTTTCCGGCTACCTGCTCAGTGAAAACACCGATGCACGCCTACCCTATCTAGATTCGTTCACGACCTGGGCAAGTATCGTCACCACCTACATGGTTGCTAAAAAAGTACTCGAAAACTGGATCTATTGGTTTGTCATAGACAGCGTTTCGATCTTCCTCTATCTCCACCGGGAGCTCTACTTTACTGCGCTGTTGTTTGCTGCCTACATCATTATCGTTGTCTTTGGATTCGCCACCTGGTTTAAGCAATACAGACTGGAACCGGTTAATCCTTAATAAACTGAATCACATCCTTGATGCACACCTCTGTTTGGGGACCCTCGGATGACGCAAAGCCATGGGCAACGCCCCGATACAGTTTGTATTTCACGTCTGCACCAGCATCCAGCAGGGCACCGTGCAGCGACTCAGTCATAAAAACCGGCACGTTCAAATCCAGCTCTGACTGAACAACAAAAACCCGGGGCAAACGCTGGTGTTCATTCATCGCCAGAACTCTTTGAATGCTGGTCTCATTCATGGCTTCTTTTGACCCAAAGTAGGACATGGTCCCGCGCGCGAGTCGGTCCGGCGTGAAGTTTGGCCCCCAGGTTTCCTGCGATGCCTGCTCCCAAGCCAGCACATACTGGTAGCGAGCCAGAGGATTAGAAACCGGCCAGAGCGCCACCACGAAATCGACCTCAGCACTGATATCGGTAGCATCATCCTGGTGAGCTGCAATGTTTGGCAAGAGGGCTGTATACAGCGCCAGATGACCACCGCTGGATGAACCGACAAGCCCCAACTGTTTGTATTCGAAACCAAGTGAGGTTTTCGCAAAGCGAATCGCGGCGGCAATGTCTGCACTTGCCGACGGATGCAAAAAATCGGGACCATGGCGAAAGTTTATGGCCAAGACACAGATGCCTGCCTCGGCCAATTTGGTGTCGTAGTGCCTTCCGGACTCGTAGTGACCTGAAGACCAGGCTCCACCATGCACATCAATAACAAGATCATAGGGGGGCGGATCATCAGGCCGATAGAGTAATCCTTCGAGTTCGATCCCGTCGACGGATCGATAGACTAGCGTTGTTTCGTTCACAACTCGGTATATTTGGCGGAAGTTCCCTTTGCGGTTTCTACAGGATACTTAATGCGATTTTTCTCTATTTTTTGCATGGCTGCCTGCACCGGCTCAATATCGAGACGGTCTGCGAGACGAACCAGGTAGTTCATCACATCGCCGATTTCATCCTGCATCTCCAGACGCTGTTCATCAGTAAGTGACTGACTTTCCTCTTCCGATAACCATTGCAATATTTCAACGATCTCGGCCACCTCAACTGACAGCGCCATAGCGAGATTTTTGGGGGAATGAAACTGCTCCCAGTCGCGTTCATCGGCGAACTCGCGCTGTTTCAGTTTCAATTCCTCCATAGGGTCCATAGTCGGCCCTAGCGCTTATACCAATCGGAATCTCTATAGGGTCCATCACGCCAGGTCAACGCTTCCTTCAACCCGCCATCGCGCATGTGATCCTGAAAACCGTAGGAAAATTCAGTGAACTGGCCGGCGGCATCCAGATCCGTGCTGCTACGCACTGAAGAGTAGATACCCATGTTCTCGTAGAACCGGTTCATATTCACTTTAAGAATGCCAAGGTGATCTGCTGAAGCGATCGCGAGCCTATCGGCAAAAGCAATCGTACGATCTTCAAGCTCATCCATCGGCCAGGCATAGTTAATCATGCCGATATCCTCTGCTTCCGTACCGGTAACACTTTCGCCGGTGTAGTAGAGTTCTTTTGCTTTACGCATGCCAAACACCAGAGGCCAGATCACGCCCGTTCGACTGGTACCAAGCCCTCGACAACCCGGATGTCCAAGCTGAGCATCATCAGCTGCGACCACAAGATCCGCCATCATCGCAAGCTCACAACCACCGGCAAGCGCATAACCATGGATCTGAGCTATGGTTACCTTCGACATGTTCCAAAAGTACATATGAATGTCCGTGATCTGTTGCATACCGGTACGAATACCCATCACCAGACGACGACCCTGGTCATCCTGTCTTTTGTGGTTGCGCACAACCGCGTCGGCGCCACCCTGCTCCGGGGTCAAATCGTAGCCAGCACTAAAAGTGCGACCAGCCCCTCGCAATATGATGACTCGAATACTGTGATCTGCTTCCATGTCATGCAGCGCTTCGTTTAGCTCATACAACAGCTCCTGACTCAACGCATTCATTTTCTCTGGACGATTGAGGGTTATACGGCCAACACGGTCATCCGTCCCAACTCTGTCAGTCTCAATAAACTGATAATCGCTCATTTTTTTCTCCTATGGGCAAACTGGCTAATAGCGAGGCGACAGGATAAACCATCAGCACAAAAAAAGGCGATCAATTGATCGCCTTTTTTATCTTTCATCGACTGGTTTGAAATCACTTAGCCCTTTTTATTGGCCTTGGCCTCAGCCTTTAGTCGTTTCTTTTCTTCCTTCGCCAGTCGGCGGGCTTCCTTTCGAGCATCCTTATAGGCCTTGTCTACCGAGCGCCTGTGAGACTTTTCCAGGCTGGGGTAAATCGCCATCGCTGCTGCCAATGCACTTTCATACCCTGGCAATCCATTGAACTCGGAATGTAGATAGACCCAGTAGTCCTGCAAACTGTTGAACGACATGGTTGAGTTTTCTTTGATAAAGTCCCAGCCACCAATTGCCGTTACTGCACCTACCTCTTTTGCTTTGGACTTAGCGGCACCTGCCATAAATCCGCCAAAGGGTACTTTAGCCGCCAGCACGCCTGCTGCCTTTTCCCCTGCCTTAGCACCGACTTCCGCGCCAGCTCGCGCTGTAAGAGACTTTTCAGCCTAGGCTCTTAGTTCACCACTCTCATCGAACGGTAATACAAATTTACCGGATGCATTCCCTATGGGTTCAGAGACATCCAGTTCGATCGTCCCCGCATCCAACATATCCTGAATTTCCTGATATTTGTCTACGATTTGCGTTACCTGACCCAGCACTACCTGAGCCTTCACCACGCTGCCCATATCTATGGCCTGCGCACCCGCTCCAGCAATGGATAACACCACTGTCAGGCAAATAGAGAAGAGTTTTTTCATCTCGCCCTATCCTTCTTTTGATCACTAAAAATTTCGGGGCTATTCCTGAGGCAGCATGACGGTTTTATCGTCTTCAACCGTACCAGAATAATCCGGGTTTAGTTCGTAGGAGACTTCATTGTCGTCCCGCCCACGAATCACAAATTCCATCAGTACTATCTGCTAGAGACGATAGTAAAGCTCCCGGTCTGGAATAAAAGAAAACTTTTCTTGCAACTCAGTAATCGAAGCTTCTTTTTTAGCTTCCATATACTGGAGTATCTGAAGCTGCGTTCCTGTTAGCGTTTTTCTGACATCCCACCAGTGCGGCTTTGATTCCGGTGCTTCCGCAGCCGGCGCTTCATTCTTCTTCATTAGATTCGCAATAACGAAACCCAATACCAGACCTACAACTAACGCAATTACTATCCCCACGATGCCATCCATTTTCCGCCCCTTAATAGTTCGGATGAGTGGATATCTGCATCATAACACCCAAACTCGGGCAACTCATTATCGCCTATCGGAAAGAAATGCCTCGTTGACGCAGTTTTCCAAACGACCCGTACGGAGATACTTAAGTGCTACGGTCACGCCCTTTGTGCGCATGTCATAGACACTTTGCGGTGTATAGAAGGCGCTGTGCGGTGTAATCAACACACGATCTTTTATCCAGTCTTCCTCGTTTACCCAGGCAGAAACCAGAGGCCTATCCATGTTAAGCGGCTCCTCTGGCAGAACGTCTAACCCGGCACCGGCAATCTGGCCCGACTTGATAGCATCGTGCAGCGCATCGATATCCAGGACCTCACCGCGTGCCGCATTGATTAGCACCAGGCCCGGCTTCGCATGGCTCAGGACCTCGGCGTTGATCAAATCTCTGGTCTCTACACTCAACGGTACATGCAAGCTGATGATGTCAGAGGTGGCAAACAGCTCTTCCAAAGATTCGACACGTTTGATGTTAAGCGCCAAATCCGAACCGTTAGACTTGTAGGGGTCGTAGAAAGACACATCCATTCCAAAAGCCTTGCAGCGCAAAGTCATGGCCGTGCCGATTCTGCCCAGACCGACAATACCCAGCTTGGCAGCAGACAACCTCAATGCCAGCGGATGATCCATTTGCTCCCAACTGGTTGGATTCTTGCGTAGCACGTGATCATACCGGCTGATGCCTTTCATTAAGCTGAGCAATAGACCCATCGCGTGATCAGCGACATCCTGAGTCCCATAGTCCGGCACATTACAAACCGGGATACCAATACGACCAAATTTCTCGATATCTATGTTGTCGAAACCCACTTTTGGTGTCACCAGAATGCGGCACTTTTCAAGCTTGCTCAGATTTTCCTCGGCGATTGGGTCAGGTCCGCTTATCAGACCATCAGCCGCTGCCCACTGCTCGTCAGTGACCTGGTCTGGTCGAGCCGCGAAAACGCAGTCTACCCCCTCTCCTGCAGTTTCTCGCTCAGCTTCGTAGTTATCTGACCAGCGTATTAGCGGCCATAGCAAATTAAACGCCATCACAGTTTCCTTTTTTTGGTGTTGTGAGTGTTGTGGGTGTTTTTGTTTTGTTTCTAACAGCTAGATCTTGATGCCATCCATACGAACCAATCCCGCATCTTCAAGGTCTTGCCATAATGCAGGAGGGATTTCAGCGGTGAACAGTTCCATGTTGGTTTGCAGTTCTTCCATCTTCCAGACACCAGGAATGACTGTCGCCACGGCAGGGTGCTTCAACGGATATTGAAGCGCGGCAGCGCGGAGGTCGACATTGTGGGACTCGCACACTTCACGAATCTTCTGTGCTTTTTCCCACCTCGCATCATCGACCGGTTTATAGTCGTAGGTAGCACGACGACGATCAACGTTGGCCAAAATTCCTGAGTTGTAGGGGCCACCAATGATCACCGAGACATTTTTGCGGGCACAGTGCGGCAAGAATACGTCCAGCGGATCCTGCTCGAGTAACGTAAATCGTCCTGCAAGCAGGAAGCAGTCTACGTCAAACTCTTCAAGAATCTGATCACATACCTGCCACTCATTGACCCCAAGCCCAAACGCACCAATAACGCCTTCACTACGCAGGTCACTCAGCGCGGGCAGAATACCTTCCCGGGCTGTCTTGAGTATTTCCGGCTGCCCGTCCCCATGCGTCCAAATATCAATATCGTGACACAAAAGTACATCCACCCGATCCAACCCCAGCCGATCAAGGCTCGCCTCCACCGAAGCGCGCGCTGCATCGTAGGAATAGTCATAGCGAATGGCAAAGGGTTCACTATCCTGCATCAGATCATTCCTTTCACCTTCATCCTCGGGCACCAGCAATCGACCAACTTTGGTCGATAGCGCGAAAGTATCTCTAGGAAGGGTACTCAGGAAGCGACCCAGCCGTCGTTCGGAAAGGCCGTGCCCGTATAGAGGCGCCGTATCGAAATAACGGATGCCAATATCGTAGGCTGCCTGCAGAATCTGGGTTACCTGCTCTTCGGAAACACGGTCTCCAGCTGCACCAAGTGAAGCGCCGCCAAACCCCATCTCTGTCACTTCGATGGAGCTGTTTCCCAGCGTACTGGTAGCAAGTGTATTGGTAGTAAGTATATTGGTAGTCATCGGCTTCCTCCGCCTGCTTTCTCGAGCAGCGGAGAATTATGCCTGAAAACGAGAACCGCTTGTATGCCTGGTCCGTCTGGCACAACCACCAACACTGGCTAGATTGGTCCGCTGTGGACGGGACCAAGCAACGGAGTGTTTCCTCGGCATACTTATAAGTTATCGGTTTTGCCAATTTGGTTCACTTTTTGACACAACAAGCAGCAAATGTGCGTGGTGCAATATTTTCCGAACCCATGATAAGTTAGCGAATTCGACTTTAGATAGGTAACCGCATGGCTGAAGTAAGCCCTGAAGGATATGACGTAGCAGCAGTAGAAGCATGGGTACAGGAACATGTTCCCTCCCTTGCTCCCCCGTTTCAGTGGACTCGGCTACTCGGGGGCCACTCTACCTCACCTAT
>CAJWQG010000036.1 GCA_913045175.1 uncultured Gammaproteobacteria bacterium
AAGAAGATATAGCCGCGTTAGATGGACCAGATGACTCTATTAATCAAATGATGGAAAAACTGCGCGGCCATTCCATGTTCTCAGATGGTAAGGCCCTCGAAAGAATAAAAATGTGTCCAGATTGTCGTGTTACCGATCAATTTGATGATCCATCGACGCCGATGGCGGTTGGGGACCGCCCCGAAATCCGAACCACAGAAGATTATATGAAGGAACGGACGTCACTCTCGACGACTGAGGACCCCTCAGACGAAACAAATGAGACAAAACGGCCCAGATCCCATTGATTTTGAGCGCCGTATGCGTTGACCCTCAACAGTCTGAGGAGTACGCTATCTCAGTGCTATGGCAGGTGCCACGCAACTTAGCTGAACAGACTCAAGGGGTATAACGTGAACAAAAATGACTTGATTGATGCCATTGCCGCGGACGCGGATCTTTCCAAGGCCTCGGCCGGGCGAGCACTCGATGCAGCGATTGGCGCGATTACGGGTGCACTAGCTAAGGGCGGAAGCGTATCGCTTGTAGGCTTTGGTACTTTTGCTGTGAAGGCCCGCGCTGCACGTCAGGGACGCAATCCACGCACCGGTGAGACCATTCAGATTTCGGCTTCAAATACACCCGGCTTCAAAGCGGGTAAAGCACTGAAGGACGCTGTAAACAACTAAAACGTTTCAGCCTCGTCTCTACTGGAGGCTTCAACACTTTAATAATGGCGCATCCTGGATGCGCCATTTTTATTATTTTTTATTCATGCGGGGTAAAGAGATCGGATGTTAATCCAACGTCTTCGAGATGGTTCGGGAGGTATCCCGGCCAAAATATTGATCGGCCTTATCGTTTTAGTATTCGGGCTATTCGGTTTTGGCTCTATCACCACATTTTTGGCTCCTGTGCCGAAGGTCGCGGTTGTAAACGGGGAGGATGTAACGCAATTTGAGATGGAAACATCCGTGGAGCGTAACCGCCGCCTTTTACTAGCTCAGAATATTGATCCTCTTGCGGTCAACGAAGACCTGCTCCGTGAAAATGTTCTTCAGACGTTAATCGCACGAATGTTACTCAGTCAGGTTGCTGCTGATCTCAGTCTCGGATTCAGCGATAGTCAATTGGATGAAGAGATAGTCTCCACTGAGATGTTTCAGATTGAGGGGCAATTCAGTCCGCAACAGTTTCAGCTAGTTATCGGTAGCGCAGGGTTCTCGCCAATGACCTATCGAGCGGAAATGCGAAGAGACAAGATATTTGGACAGCTCGCCAATGCCATTGGAGAGAGTGCGTTTCTAACTGAATGGGCAGTTTCCCGTGCAGGTAGTATTTCTGCACAAACCCGTGACGTGGCTTTCTTGAGGGTCGATGTAGAGTTGCTTGTATCTCAAATAGAGCTATCTGATGAGGAACTTAAGGCTTCCTACCAAGGGGCGTCTAAGGATTATGAAACTGAGGAAACGGTAGATATCGGCTACCTGGAGCTCAAACGAGAAGACCTGATGGACGAGGTCGCGTTTTCTGAAGCTGAACTTGCCAGTTATTTTGAAGAGACCAAGGATATCTATTCGAAAAATGAACGTCGTCGTCTGGCTCACATATTGATCGAATCTACTGATGATGGGACAGCGAAGACCAGAATTGATGAGATATATGACACAATTCTTGCTGGGGGTGATTTTGGGCAACTGGCAAGGGAGCATTCAGAGGACCCTGGATCAGCTGAAGATGATGGTGATCTTGGCTTTTCGGAACCTGGTGGATTTGTTGCGGCATTCGAGGAAGTCGCTTTTAACCTTGACCTGAATGAAGTATCCCAGCCGGTAGAAACGGAATATGGCTATCATGTAATCAAATTGCTGGATCTTGAGCCCGCGTTTAGCCCTCCATTAGAGCAAGTCAGGGAAACCGTTGAAAATGCTTATCGAAGTTACCTTGCCGAAGACATCTTTATTACTCGTTCCTCAAAGCTCAGTGAATTGGCCTTCGAGTCCGCAGACCTTCAAGTACCTGCTTCTGCACTAGACTTGACTGTCAAATCGACAGGACCTGTCGGCCAGTCCGCAACCGATGGAATAGCAGGCAATAGTCAGGTTATGGATGCGGCATTCAGTACTGACATACTGATTGACGGTAATAATAGTGAAGTCATTGAGCTTAGTCCTAACCATCACATAGCGATCCGGGTTAACAGCCATCAGCCCGCCGAAATCAGACCATACGAAGAAGTCGTGGATGAGGTTCGCGAGAAAGTGTTACGCGATAAGGCGATTCAGCTGGCGGAGCAGCAGGCACAGGAGATGGTTTCTATGCTCGAATCCGGTTCTCTCACGCGATATGTGGCAGATCAGTTCGGTCTGGCGTGGGAGGTCGTTGCTGAGGCGAAGCGAATGGCCCCAGGACTTGATAGAGAAATTAGCCAGCAGGCTTTTTCATTTCCCAGGCCACAAGAGGGTGGAAAATCAGTCGGTTATACAGTCTTGGCAGATGGCGATGCGGTGGTAATTAGTGTAACGAACGTAAAAAACGCTTCTGACTCACAGATAACTGGCCCGGAATTCGCCAGCCTATCCAATTCCCTGGTGAGCCAGAGAGGCGCGGTCGATTATCAGGAGTTTGAGCAGTCGCTGATATCCAATGCTTATATAGAGCGAGTTCAGTAGCTATCTTTGAGCGGTTACGTCTACGAAGAGCGTTAGATTGTCGCCAGGCTGTAAGTATCGTGCGCTGGCTGTTTCCTGATTCCAGGACATGATGCTGGCTACCGTTAGGTTGAATTTATCCGCAATCTTTGCGAACGATTCACCCCTTCGAACGCGATAGCTAAGCTTACGAACCACCTCAGATGATGAACGGAACACCAATAATTCCTTGCCGGGATACAACGTTGTCGTCGTTCCAATACCGTTCCACTTGGCGAGTTGGCGCATACTGACCCCATACTGTCGTGATATCGTCCAGAGACTGTCGCCAGGTTGAATTATGTGCCGAATCGGCTTGGCACCATACTGGCGCTTCCAGTAATTTTGATCTTTTTCAAGACGTGCCCGAGCTGTCATCGGGTAGTCGCCGCTTTCTGAGGCAACAGGAATAAGTAGGGAATCTCCTGCACGAATAAGGTTACCGGATATGTTGTTAATAGAGCGCAGGGTGGAGACCGTGGTATTGAACTTATTGGCAAGGGACCCAAGGCTTTCGCCCGGGGATATGCGATGTCTGATCCAGGTTAAACGTTCAGTTACGTTAAGTTCTTGCAGCGCCTTCGTGAACCTATCTACGTTCTCGAGGGGGATAAGCAGTCTATGTGGTCCTTCAGGGTGAGTGGACCATTGATTGTAGCCCGGATTGAGCTGATACAGTTCTTGATTTGTGATTCCTGCTAGTTCGGCAGCCTTACCTAAATCCAACTGTGAACCGATATTCACAACCTCCCAATAAGGCTTGTCATTGATATTCTCGATATCGATGCCAAAGGAAAGCGGGTCTGCAACAATCGCGCAAAGTGCAAGTAGTCTGGGTACGTAGGCCTTCGTTTCTCTGGGCAGATCAAGAGACCAGAAGTCTGTTTGGCGTTCTCGTCGTTCGTTTTTTCGTATAGCGGAGCGAACATTCCCTTCGCCGGAGTTGTATGCTGCCAGCGCGAGAAGCCAATCTTTCCCCATGCGCTCGTGAAGATGATCCAGATATCGGACAGCGGCATCGGTTGAGTCGATAACGTCACGTCGACCGTCGTACCACCAGTCTATTTTCAGGCCCTGCACCCTCGCGGTTGCCGGAATGAATTGCCATAGGCCTGAAGCTCTTCCATGTGAGTAAGCGAAGGGATCATAAGCACTTTCGATGACGGGAAGTAGCGCAAATTCCAGAGGTAGATTATTGGTTTCCAGTTGATCAACGATATGGTGAAGATATTTTTCAGCTCGTCTGGCAACACGTTGTATGTAGTCTGGATGTTTTCTGAACCAGGCGAGCTCCTGTTGTACCCGGTCGCGATCCAGTTGATGATCCAACTGAAAACCATTCCGTAAGCGCTGCCAGAGATCGATTGGAGGCGGTACTATTTGTGGGGTAATTCGCTTTGGTAGCTTCGACACGTTTGCTTTCGTTGGGCCTGCATTGACTGTTACCGTGGGATTTGTAACAAGCGGTGGCACTGATCCAACAGTATCGTTAGCTTCTTCAACGATAGGGGCCTGGCAGGCTGCAACGAATACCAGGGTGCCTAGCTGCAGGCAACGACTAGCGATTTTCATTTGTTGTTATATCTACTACTACCGAGGGCCAGATTATACCGTGTAAATGTGCGAAAGATATCGCCGAAATCGCTGATTTTGCGGAGCTCACGTATATAATATGACGACATCTTCTTTAGGAATGTGTATTGTCCGCGACGCTTACCAAAGAGTCCATGGATTCGCTGGTTGATATCAGGCGTTGGTTCGACTCCGCCCTTGGAGAGAAAGTGCTGCAGACGGAGCAGGCAATCCTGGATCAGCTCTTAGCTGGTTTCTTTGGCTATCATCTGCTGCAGGCTAGTATACGTTCTCAAACACTGCATTCAGCAAGTCCGATCCAAAACAAGCTTTTGCTAGGTCTGGATGTTGATGACAAGGTGCCGATGGTGGCAAGAGCCACAGAGCTTCCGTTCGCTGACAACAGTATTGATGTGATATTGCTACATCATCTTCTGGATTTTCTTGATGCACCGCTGGATACTCTTCGGGAACTTGCACGAGTGTCTTTGCCAATGGGACATATGGTTGTCGTGGGGTTTAATCCAATTAGTTCATGGGGTGCATGGAAACTCCCTGCAGGTCTTAGTGGTCGAGCGCCCTGGTGTGGTCGTTTCATCCGGCCTGGACGTCTGATGGATTGGTTAAATGTGCTCAATTTTAAAATTGACCGTGCGCAGTATTGTATATATGGGCCACCTGTTGTTAGAAAGGCAGCAAGAAAACCAGATTATTCCACGGGCATAAGTCGAAACATCAATCTGCCTATCGGGGCGGTTTATGTCATCGTTGCCCGTAAGCAGGTCAGTACGATGACACCTATACCACAGCCGTGGCGATCACGTCGACTCAGTTTGGTAAACAGTGGTTTGAGCATCGTTCCGCCTGTCCGCTGCGGTGTTGTTAGACGGATTAGAGATTGATTGTTGGTTCAGATAGTTAACATATTCACCGATGGAGCATGCCGCGGTAATCCTGGCCCAGGAGGGTGGGGTGCGCTACTACGATACGGCGAAAATGAGAAGCAATTGTGGGGAGGCGAGCACGATACGACGAACAATCGAATGGAGCTTACCGCGGCAATTAAAGCGCTTGAGGCACTGAGCAGGGGCTGCTCGGTTTCTTTGACTACCGATTCGCAATATGTTCGTCAAGGAATCACCCAGTGGATAGATAACTGGAAAAGAAAAGGGTGGAAAACAGCTAACAGGGAGCCTGTAAAGAACCAGGACCTCTGGTTGAGACTTGATGAGTTAACTCAGGAGCATGAGATTAGCTGGCATTGGGTCAAGGGACATAGTGGACATCCGGAGAATGAATTGGTGGATGGCCTCGCAAATCGAGGAATAGATGAATTGGAGTCTGAATAAATGAGACAAGTGGTGTTGGATACTGAGACGACCGGGTTGGAAGTTGAGGCAGGTCACAGAATCCTGGAAATTGGATGTGTAGAAATTATTGGCAGACGACTGACTCGTCGCCACTTTCACCAGTATATTAATCCTCAGCGCGATATTGACGATGGAGCGCTTGGGGTACATGGAATCACCAGAGAATTTCTTAAAGACAAGCCTGTTTTTGAAGATGTCTGGGAAGGATTTCTTGAGTTTGTTAATGGCGCAGAGCTGATTATGCATAATGCGGCTTTCGATACTCAGTTCATCAATCAGGAGATGAAGTACCTATCGCCGAAGCTGGGGGCAATTACTGATTACTGTGGTGTCGTAGACAGCCTTGAATTGGCACGAAACAAACATCCGGGACAGAAAAATAATCTGGATGCCCTGTGTAAGCGTTACGACGTAGATAATTCTCAACGTGATCTGCATGGAGCATTACTCGATGCTGAAATTCTCGCCGATGTCTATTTGCTGTTGACGGGGGGGCAGGTAACACTAAGTCTTGGTGACGAGCAGACCTCATCTTCGAATACCAGCAACAAGATTAAGGTTAGAGAAGATCGCCCGGCGCTGAAAATCATTCGCGCGACATCTGAAGAGTTGGTGCGGCACGAGAAAAAATTGGATCAACTCGATGGCACTGCAGAATCTGGATGTGTATGGAAGCGCATGGAAGCAGGCGATGTGGCCTGAGCCTAATCTGGCTTTCGTTTCCTCAGCGAAGATCCCGGACGAATATACTCAGGCTTGGTACTTCCTTGTTCAAGGCAACCGACTTGCTGTTCATTTTGATGCGGAACAGAGCTGGCGACCCCTCTCCGAGGATGAAGTAGAGATCTTTGCTGCCGGAGAACTCGGCCGCCATTTTCTGGGGTACCTGGGTGACGTAGCATGTTTCGTGATCGAGGTAGGGGATATACCTGGTGTCGAATTCTCTGGGTTGAGATCTCTCTTTGGCCGGATAGATAACATGATGACTGATCTTGCCGGACGCGCCTTGCAGGTTAGCGACTGGTATAAGAATCATCAGTATTGTGGGAAATGCGGCGCACAAACACAGATGCACGACAACGATCGAGCTATGGTTTGTCGTGACTGCAATATCTTTTCATATCCAAGACTATCACCATCAATCATTGTTCTTGTCCACCGCGGGCGAGAGGTTCTTCTGGCAAGAAATCATCGATTTCCCGACGGAATGTACAGTACGTTGGCAGGTTTCGTTGAGCCAGGTGAATCCATTGAGCAGACTCTTGTGCGTGAAGTGAAGGAGGAAGTAGGAGTTAACGTTCATAAGCTGGAGTACCTGGGTAGTCAGCCGTGGCCGTTCCCTAATTCCTTAATGCTTGGTTTCCATGTGGAATATGAATCGGGGGATATTGTTCTACAGGAGGAGGAAATTGCCGATGCTGGTTGGTATGCATGCGATGATCTCCCCAATATTCCTGGTAAAACCGCTATCGCGCGCTGGTTAATAGATGACTACCTTGCCAAGTGCGGAATAGATCCCGACTAAGGTTCTCTGAACCACGATGGTCGTCCTACGATAGTCCCGATAATCTGATAGCATTGCGTTCTCTTTTACTGCCTGAGGTTTAATCTGTTGGAATTCCTGTTTGAATACGGTCTATTTTTCGCCAAAGCAGTGACCTTGCTCGCGGCACTTCTTGTTGTCGTCATGATTTTGGCCGGATTCAGCCAGCGAAATCGTGAAGAAGAAGGCGGTCATATCGAAGTAAAAAATGTCAATGAAGCGATTGATAACCTGTCTTTGAATCTCAAGCATTTGGTGCTCAATCCAGAGCAGAGAAAGCTTGAAGAAAAGGAAGAGAAGAAACGGCAGAAGGAAGAACACAAGGCGCAAAAGAAAAAGGCAAAGGAGGGCAGCGAAGACCGAAAAAGGGTGTTCGTGATAGATTTCGAGGGTGATATTCAAGCTTCAGCAGTAAAATCACTCCGAGAAGAGGTCACAGCTATTCTTTCTGTGGCCAGGAAGTCTGACGAAGTTGTTGTTCGGCTTGAGAGCCCTGGCGGAGTTGTGCATGGCTATGGCCTGGCGGCGTCTCAACTCCAGCGTATAGTTAGCAGACGAATCGATCTTACCGTGGCGGTGGACAAGGTAGCAGCCAGTGGCGGTTACATGATGGCGTGTATTGCCAATAGAATTGTCGCCGCACCTTTTGCTTTGCTAGGGTCGATAGGCGTAGTGGCACAAATGCCGAATTTTCATCGCTTTTTGAAAAACAGGGACGTAGATGTCGAGGTGCACACAGCGGGGGAGTACAAGCGTACGCTTACGCTGTTTGGGGAAAACACGGATAAAGGGCGAGAGAAATTCGTCGATGAGTTGGAAGATGTCCATGCCTTGTTCAAAAACTTTGTCTCGGAGAATCGACCTCAGGTAAATATCGAGGCCGTATCTACAGGGGAAGCCTGGTACGGCACACGAGCCCTTGAAAATGATCTGGTTGACGACTTGATGACCAGTGATGAGTTCATTACAGACAAATGTGAAGAGTCGGACGTCTTTTTAGTTAAATATGTACTACATAAAAACAAGATTGAACGTTTGATGGATCGCTTTTCTGGTGTGAATCTTGATGAGTTACTACAGAGGTTTTTGAGTCGCTAGTTGATGGGGTTAATCCCGACGTAATTCATCTGATACCCCGATGGGCGTGGGATATCTGAAGACAACCAGATAAGAAGATACAAGAAAAGTGATGATCGCCGTTGCCTGGATGAGGTGAGAAGCATTCTGGCTTATAAGCGCCTCTGAGGTGGCGATGAATGCGATCAATAGTGAGAACTCGCTTATCTGTCCTAACCTGAAACCGATTTCCCACCCGACGTTGACAGATTCGCTAACGCCGTGGAGAAGAACCCGGAAAACAATCGGTTTAAGAATGAGTATCGTACCCGCCAGGATTAGTGCTGGCAGCGCTACGTCCATAAGTAGTTCCAGATGGAATGACGCGCCAAGTGAGAAGAAAAACAGTACAAGAAAAAAATCGCGTAACGGCTTGAGGTTCTCTGCAATGTAATAGGCGATAGGGCTTGTTGCGATCGATACGCCTGCGATGAAAGCGCCGACCTCCAGCGATAGTCCTGCCAATTCTGCAATCTCTGCTAACCCAAGACACCATCCAATTGCGACCAAAAATATGTATTCATGGAAAGCGTCGAAACGAGCAAGTAGCTTAAGTAACACATAGCGAACGAATACGAAGGCGAAGAGAATGATTAAAGGAAAACTGACCAGTACTCGGATGACTTTGGCTGCGCCACTAAATTCAAGGAAGCCACCGGATAATATCAGGAGGACGATAATTGCGATCAGATCCTGAATCAAAAGCAGACTGACGACCAGTTCTCCGGTATGTCGGTGGTGCAATACGGTGGTTGGCAATAACTTGATGCCAATTATCGTGCTTGAGAACATCATGGCGATGCCAATCACAATATTCTCCTGCAACGTGTATCCCGATAGGTGACCGATTGAGAAACCCAGTAAGAAGAACAGCCCAGAGCTGGCAATTGCAACCAGCATCGCATTCTTAAGCATATTGCCAAGTTTTGAGGGCTGCATATCGAGACCAAGGAGAAACAGCAGGAATATAATTCCAATCTTGGCAATGCTGTTGATTAACGATGGATCGTCAACCAGAGACGTTCCGGATGGCCCGAGAATTACACCTACGGCGATGTAGGCAACAATGAGTGGTTGTCGCGTATACAGCGCCAGGGTAGCCAAAACTGCGGCGCTAGAGAAAATAAGAAAAAAGGAGGTAAGAAGAGGATCCATGGTCCCATTATAGTCTCAAGGATAAGCACTCGCCTAAAAGATGTGGTCAACGATTCCTGAATAGAGGGTCAGGTCTGTCTGCTGTTGGCTGATAGCTAACACTGAATCCCGTAAGACTTGCCAAAGACGCTTCGATATCCTGACCTTCAGCCAGCTCAAACGCATCAAAGCCGCAGCGAATCATCTGCTCTAGCTCGTCTCTTCTAACGTCGCCTATTGCCCGGATCTCTCCCTCATATCCGTACCTGCGGCGCAGAATATTGGCGCTTGAATAGGCTCTGCCGTCATTGAACGCCGTGAAGTTTAGTGCAATGACATTGCAGTCGATGTTGTCCTCAAGCAGTTCGACTTCTTCATCGCTATCCAGCCAAACGCCATAGTCGTTTCGGCCCGCCAGTGCCTCTCGATTTTCAAGATAAACTGACAGGGGTAGCAACTGATTGTCGATGGAAATATCTACATCGTCACCCGTAGCGACCACAAAGTTGGATTCAACAATCTCACCATTTTTAATTATATTAGTCATTGCTTGGATACACCGCGTCCTTGAAGGGTTGAATCCCAAGTCGATGAAAGGTGTCGAGAAACGCTTCATCTGCTTCACGATTGTCTACGTAGAGATTGACGATGGTCTCTATTACATCGGGAACTTCTTCCCGTGCGAAACTTGGACCCAGGATTTTGGCAATTGCAGCAGCAGAGTCAGCGCTTCCGCCAACTGAGATCTGGTAGAACTCTTCCCCTTTTTTGTCGACTCCCAAAATACCAATATTACCGACGTGATGGTGGCCGCAAGCGTTCATACAGCCAGAGATATTAATATGCAGCTCGCCAAGGTCATGCAGGTAGTCCAGGTCGTCAAAACGCCGTTGGATCGCTTCAGCGACTGGAATCGACTTTGCGTTAGCCAAGGAACAAAAGTCGCCTCCCGGACAGCAGATCATATCTGTCAGGAGTCCTAGATTGGGCGATGCTAACTTTGCCTCAACCAGTGCCTGCCACAGCTTGAACAGATCCTGTTTACGTACGTCGGCTAAAGTAACATTTTGTTCGTGAGTCACTCGCAATTCACCAAAGCTGAAAGTTTCGGCGAAGTCTGCTATCTGCTCCATTTGTTCGTCTGTTAGATCCCCGGGAGCAACCCCCGTCGATTTAATAGCGAGGTTTACAATCGCATACCCTGGGACCTTATGTGGCAGCACATTATGGGCGAGCCAGTCACCGAATGCGCGATTGTCGGTAATCAGTTCACCCTGGGGATTTACGTCTTCCAGAGATTCGTAGTCGGGTGGGGTAAAGGATGCCTTTGCCCGAATCATCTCTTCGTCTGTTAGCGTGCCGGGTCCATTCTTGATGGTGGCCCATTCTGCTTCTACTTTCTCCGCAAAAACCTCTGGCGTCATCGCGCGGACCAGTATTTTGATTCTCGCCTTATATTTGTTGTCGCGTCGACCGTATCGGTTGTAAACCCTGAGTACTGCTTCTACATAAGTGAGCAAATGTTTTTGCTCTACAAAGTCTTTTATGAGGCTGCCAATAACCGGTGTTCTACCCAATCCGCCGCCGGCGAGGATTTGAAACCCCATTTGACCTTCTCGTTCAACGATTCGCACACCGATGTCATGAACCTGAATGGCTGCGCGATCTTCGCGCGCACCGGTAACTGCGATCTTGAATTTACGCGGAAGCCAGTTGAATTCAGGGTGAAAGGTAGACCACTGACGCAGTAATTCAGCCCAGGGCCTGGAGTCTTCAATTTCGTCCTTAGCAGACCCTGCGTATTGATCTGTGGTTACGTTTCTGACGCAGCTACCACTGGTTTGAATGGCATGCATTTGTACGCTGGCGAGTTCCTCCAGGATATCGGGGACTTCCTCCAGTAGCGGCCAGTTAAGCTGAATATTCTGTCGCGTAGTGAAGTGGCCATAACCTTTGTCATAGTGTCTCGTAATGTGCGCCACTTTGCGCAATTGTTCTGACGTCAGCATTCCGTAGGGGACGGCGATGCGTAGCATGGGTGCCAGTCGTTGAACGTAAAGGCCATTCCTTAGACGTAACTGCTGAAATTCGTCAGCTGGTATTTCACCCGCGAGGAATCTCTCGGTTTGATCGCGATATTGTGCAACACGCTCATCGACCATCTTCTGATCGTATGCGTCATATTGATACATAAGAATGTCTTGACTTGGAAAACGGCCAACTATACCAGCCTTGGGTTTGGATCCATACCTTTGACCGATGTCAGTTTGCTGTGGACATATAGCTGTCTGGTTTGGTGTGTCGCAACACACTCTGTGTATAATTGTAAAAAAAACATTGGTTGGATCTATGAACGAAGGGTCAGTTAATAAAGACGACAATGCGCTGGTGGATGTCATGGCTGCTGTAGCGATGGTCGTAATACCAGTAATTGCAATTATTTTCTGGTTGTCAGGACAGTAGAGCTACGCATCGCTGGCGACTCACTACGGCTAAATTCTTACTACTTATATTTCAGAACCGGTTGTAACCACTTTTCTACCTCACTAAGCGTCATCCCTTTACGGGTTGCGTAGTCGGTCGCCTGGTCCTTGTCAATTTTGCCGAGCCCGAAGTATCGCGCTTCCGGGTGGGAGAAATAAAAACCACTGACGGATGCCGCAGGCGTCATTGCGTAATGTGATGTCAGGTCGACACCTATTTCTTTGCTTGCGCTTAGGAGTTCAAACAGCGTTTCTTTCTCCGTATGGTCTGGGCAGGCAGGGTAGCCTGGAGCGGGGCGAATACCTTGATAACTCTCCTTGATGAGCTCGTCGTTTGATAATACCTCTACCGAGACATAACCCCAGTGAGTTTTACGAACCTCTTCATGTAGTTTCTCTGCGAATGCTTCAGCTAATCGGTCTGCGATCGCCTTAAGCAGGATGGCGTTATAGTCGTCTTTTTCTGCCTCGTAGGTTGCTGCCAGCGCTTCGACTCCGATACCGGCGGTTACCACAAATCCGCCTATATAATCTTCCAGACCAGTGTCACGAGGGGCTATGTAGTCCGATAGACAGAAGTTTGGCTGCTGGTTGGGTTTGTCCGTCTGTTGGCGCAGATGGTGGAGGCGAGTCAGCTCTTCCGATCTGGAGTCGTCTTTGAACACAATGATGTCGTCCCCATCCGAGTTGGCGGGCCAAAACCCGATGACCGCTTTGGCGGTAATCTTTTTGTTCTGAACCAGTGACGCCAGCATTTGCTGCGCATCGTCGAACAACGATCGTGCAGCTTCTCCTATGACTTCATCTTCGAGAATTTTTGGATACTTTCCTGCAAGCTCCCAGGCAATAAAAAACGGCGTCCAGTCAATATAGGGTATTAGCTCTTCAAGTGGATAGTTGACAAAGGTTTTTGTCCCATCAAGGATTGGAGTCGGCGGCGTGTAGTCTTTCCAGTTCAGTGTTGCGCCATTTGCTACGGCGTCAGGATAGGACAGGGTATTGCTCTTTGGTCGTCTTTTGGCGTTACGTTCACGAACCGTTTCATATTCGTGGCGGATTTCCTCACAGAACGCACCTTTGTATTCAGAACTTAATAGTCGCGACGCGACGCTGACGGCGCGAGACGCATCAGAGACATAGACCGTTGCGTCATTCTCATAGCACGGTTCTATTTTCACCGAAGTATGTGCCTTTGAAGTCGTAGCGCCGCCAATGAGTAACGGCAGTTCGAACTCCTGTCGCTGCATCTCGCTTGCAACGTGTACCATCTCGTCCAGAGAAGGCGTAATGAGCCCCGACAAACCGATGACGTCGACATTCTCGTCACGCGCGGCTTTAAGTATTTGCTCTGCAGGTACCATTACTCCGAGGTCGATCACTTCATAGTTATTGCATTGGAGCACTACGCCCACGATGTTTTTGCCAATATCGTGTACGTCACCTTTGACCGTGGCCATCAGGATCTTACCCTTGGTGCTTGAGCCTCCATCTTTTTCAGCCTCAATAAAAGGGATGAGGTGAGCGACGGCCTGTTTCATAACCCGCGCGCTCTTTACTACTTGAGGTAAAAACATTTTCCCTGAGCCAAACAAATCACCCACAGTGTTCATGCCATCCATCAGCGGACCTTCAATAACCTCAATAGGGCGGGTGCGTCTAAGGCGGGCCTCTTCCGTATCGTCGACAATATACTTGTTGTTTCCCTGAACGAGCGCGTGAGACAGTCTTTGTTCAACCGGTAACTCGCGCCAGGCCAAATCTTCAGTCTTATTGCTGCTTGATCCACCGGAATATTGTTGGGCAATTTCCAGTAACGCATCAGTAGCATCTGCCTTGCGATTCAAGATTACATCTTCGATACAATCTCTGAGGTCCTGTGGGATATCTTCATAGATTGCCAACTGGCCTGCGTTAACGATCCCCATGGTCAGACCCGCCTTGATAGCGTGGTATAGGAACACAGCGTGTATTGCTTCTCGAACCTGATTGTTACCGCGAAACGAAAAGGAGACATTACTTATTCCACCTGATATTGAAGCGCCAGGTAGATTTTCTTTGATGTATTTGCAGCTCTCGATAAAGTCGATGCCGTAGGTGTTGTGTTCTTCGATACCGGTTGCTACCGCGAACACATTCGGGTCAAAGATTATGTCCTCCGGCGCAAAACCAACGTCATCAACGAGAATGTCGTAGGATCGTTTGCAGATCTCCTGTTTCCTTTCGAGACTATCGGCTTGCCCGGTCTCATCGAATGCCATTACGATAACGGCTGCGCCGTATTTCAGACAGAGGCGTGCCTGTTCTTTGAATTCTTCCTCACCCGCTTTGAGACTGATCGAATTGACGATTGATTTACCCTGCAGGCATTTAAGTCCCGCTTCGATGATTTCCCATTTTGAAGAATCAACCATGACGGGCACTTTGCTGATATCAGGTTCGGAGGCAATCAGGTTAAGGAACTTGACCATTGCTCCCTCGGAGTCGAGCATCCCTTCATCCATGTTGATATCAATGATTTGGGCACCGTTATCAACCTGTTGTTGCGCAACCTCCAGTGCCGTCTCGTAGTCTTCCTCTCTCACCAGTCGTGCAAATCTGGCGGAGCCTGTGACGTTGGTTCGCTCTCCAACATTCACGAACAATGAATCATCTCTGATGGAGAAGGGTTCGAGCCCGCTGAGCAGACAGTTGTGGGTCCCCTCCGCTTTGTTTCGTGGTGTGTACCTGGTGGCAAGTTCTGTGAACGCAGCAATGTGCTCGGGTGTCGTTCCGCAGCATCCGCCTATGATATTGACGAGGCCGCCGCTTATATAGCCTTCTATGCTGTTCACCATTTCGCTCACGGTTTCGTCGTATTCGCCAAATTCGTTAGGTAAACCACGGTTCGGATAGGCGCTGACGAAGCAATCTGCAATTCTGGAGATCGATTCGATATAGGGTCTGAGTTCGTCAGCCCCAAGTGCACAATTAAACCCGACACTTAATGGGCGAGCATGACGCACCGAGGCCCAGAAGGCTTCGGTGGTCTGTCCCGACAGAAGTCGACCACTGGCATCGGTGATAGTGCCTGAAACCATTATGGGAATGTCGAGCGAACGTTGTTCCAGGGTGGATAGCGCAGCAAATATCGCTGCTTTTGCATTCAGCACATCGAATATGGTCTCGATAAGAATAATATCGGAGCCACCATCAATCAGGCCACTGATACCCTCGCTATAGTCGTCAACTAACTCATCGAAAGTAATATTTCGAAAACCGGGGTCATTCACATCGGGGGATAAGCTGGCGGACCTGGTAGTAGGTCCAATAGCACCGGCTACGAACCTGGGTTTATCCGCTTCAAATTCATCCACGGCCTGTCGAGCCAGTTTTGCGGCAGAGCAATTTATTTCGTAAACCAGGTCCTCGGTACCATAATCTGCCTGAGAGACTCGGTTCGCGGTAAAGGTATTGGTTTCGATGATGTCAGAACCTGCCGAGAGATATCTACGATGGATATCTCCGATTATTTCGGGTTGGGTGAGAACGAGGATCTCGTTGTTGCCTCCCAGGCTGGAGGGATGATCTTCAAAACGTTTTCCACGGTAGTCTGATTCGGTCAGCTTATGTGCCTGAATTTCAGTTCCCATGGCGCCATCCATAACCAGGATGCGATCCCTAAGCGTTTCCCGAAGTAATGTGGATCTGCTCATCTATTTCTGCTGCATGATTTAAAGATAGCGTAGTCTACCAAGATCATTGCTGGTTGTTTTGAAGATCTGTCGCGATGAGGATGAGTTAGTTTCATACAAAAACCCTTTAAAAAATAGGGGCTTAGTAAAATTCTCGTGGTGCGTACGACGGCGCTGGAGTACAATGCATTAACGACAAAGCTTAACGAGTGAGAAGAGATACTATGGTTGAGATAACCGAATCGGCGCAAAATTATCTGCGCGACCTGTTAAGTAAACAGGAAGCAGATAGCGTGGGTATCCGTATTTTTATTACTGATCCAGGTACGCCGATGGCAGAGACCTGCATAGCATACTGTCCGGAAGGCGAAGAACAGTCCACGGATGAGCGAGTAGAGTACGAAGGCTTTAGCGGCTGGATAGATGACCGCAGTAAGCCATTTCTGGATGAAGCGCTGGTTGACTATGCGGAAGACAAAATGGGTGGTCAGCTTACGATAAAAGCGCCTAATTCAAAGGTCCCAAAGGTATCTGACGACAGCCCAATCGAAGATCGAATCAACTATGTATTGCACAGTCAGGTCAATCCTTCACTAGCAGAACACGGTGGTATGGTAACGCTGGTTGAGGTCGCTGAGGAAAATGTCGCCGTTCTTCAGTTTGGCGGTGGTTGCCAGGGTTGCGGGATGGTCGATATGACGTTGAAAGATGGTGTAGAGAAGTCTTTGCTGGAGCAAATTCCTGATCTCAAAGCGGTCAGTGATGTCACTGACCACTCTTTGCGCGAGAATGCTTACTTCAAATAGATGCTTTTTCTTTTTGCGAGGGGTGCCCCCTCGCGCTCCCCCGCTGAGGGCTCAGGCTGACTGCTCCATTAGGTCGTCAGTTGTTAGTGCGCGACGTGTCGGTAATATTTCTTTTACGCTATCTCGCAGGTCATGCATCATTTCTTCGGTGGTCGCCCAATCGACGCATTTGTCGGTAACTGATACGCCGTATTCGATTTTGCTGCGATCTTCCGGGATAGATTGATTCCCTGCATTAATGTTGCTTTCAACCATCAGACCAATAATGGAATTGTTTCCATCGATAATCTGATTACCGACATTTTTCATCACAAGTGGTTGCAGGTTGTGGTCCTTGTTGGAATTTGCGTGACTGCAATCAATCATGATGTTGGCTGGTATACCTGCCTTTAGTAGTTGCTGCTCGCAGACTGAGACGTTCACGCTATCGTAATTCGTGCTTCCGCCTCCACCGCGAAGCACCATATGAGCGTGCCGGTTACCTCGAGTGTGGATGACTGATACGGCTCCTTCGTGATTAATCCCCAGGAATCTATGTGGCGCGGACACTGACTGTAGTGCGTTGATAGCAACTTCGAGTCCACCATCTGTTCCATTCTTGAAACCAACCGCCGAAGAAAGACCGCTTGCCATTTCACGATGAGTTTGTGATTCGGTAGTACGAGCGCCAATGGCACTCCAACTAATCATGTCCTGGAGGTACTGAGGGGATACCGGATCAAGGGCCTCCGTGGAGGTTGGTAAACCCATCTCCGAAAGGTCAACCAATAGTTTACGGCCAATCTTCAGTCCTTCAGTGATGTTAAAGGAGTCGTCCAGGTGCGGATCGTTAATGAGACCTTTCCATCCAACCGTCGTTCTGGGCTTTTCGAAATATACTCGCATTACCAGGTAGAGACTGTCAGATACTTCATCTACGAGTTTCTTCAGGCGTGCCGCATAATCCATAGCACCGTCAACATCATGAATAGAGCATGGGCCTACGACGACCATCAATCGAGGGTCTTTCCTTTCCAGAATGTCCTTGATTGTCGCTCTTCCACGCGCAACTGTGGCAAGCGCATTCTCAGATGCTGGAATGCTATCTTTCAGTTGATTGGGGTTAACTAATGTCTCTTCGCTTAACACGTTTAAGTCGTCCACTACTAAATTCCTCATTCTTCTCTCCGGTTACATCCACTTTTCGATCTGCCAAAAAAAAACCTCGATTTGGCGTCCGCCTATCGAGGTTCCTTATAGGGCGGCCGACCGCCCAGGCATTGGGCGATTACAGATCGATAAAGTAGTAATAACCCAGCCAATACTGTTTCGTTTTGCTCGTACACGCACTAAATGCCGTGTCGACTGTAACGAAATCGTTGGCCAGGCCCATAAACTGCATATTGTTGATTTGCATCATGGCGCTAATCATAGCCGCAAAAAGCACTAATGCAAGTTTTTCGCCTGGTAGAGATCACGATTTGACATTGCTTTGAGCATCTATACCATGCTTTTTCTTCGTGCGCACCCACAATTAGAGATCCCGTTTAAATGGAATACGAACTGACTCTGCTCAGTGTAGCTGCGCTGGTGACGGCGGGATTCATCGGGGGATTCGTGAACACGATTGCCGGAGGTGGATCCATGCTGACAGTCCCGGCGTTAATGTTTTTGGGATTGCCCGCCGATATTGCAAACGCGACCAATCGAATTGGTGTATTGCTCTCATCTGTCACGAGTGCGAGAGGGTTCCATAAAAACAATTACCTTGATACTAGCGCGATAGTCCCGGTGCTGGTACCAACGGTGGCGGGCGCTTTTGTGGGTGCCTTGCTTGCCTCGTACCTTCCCGTTTGGTTGCTGAAACCGATCTTGTTGAGCGCGATGATCGGAATGGCTTTTGTCATGCTGGTATTCCCCAATGTGGTTGCTCCCCCTGAAGGAACGAAATCCTATGCGCTCAAAGAGCGGCCCCTTGTTGCGTTAGGTTTATTTGGCGCCGGCTTGTATGGCGGATTTGTGCAGGCTGGCGTTGGTTTTATGCTGATCGTCGCGCTGGCGGGCGGATTGCGGTACGACCTTTGGCGAACCAACGCGCTTAAGACGGTGTGTACAGGAGTTTTTTGTTTTGTAGCACTTGTGGTCTTTATTGGACGGGGTCAGGTTTTATGGATTCCCGGATTGATACTTGCGGTTGGTATGGTGGCCGGTGCAATGCTGAGCGTAAAGTTTGCGCTCAATGTTTCACAGAACACGTTAAAATGGCTCCTTTTTATCATGGTGACACTGGTTTGCGGGGGCGCGTTCTTTTCCTAGGAAACTAATCATGCAAAAGATGGAAGACGATACAGAAAAATATCCTGCCAATTTTATCCGTCACATTATCGAAAAGGATGTGGCGGAGGGTAAAAATGGTGGTGCAGTAATCACGAGATTTCCCCCGGAGCCGAACGGCTATCTGCATATCGGTCACGCCAAGGCAATTTGTCTGAGTTTCGGTTTGGCTAAAGATTTTAGTGGTAGCACTAACTTACGCTTTGATGATACCAATCCGCTAAAAGAAAGCGCCGAGTTTATTGACGCCATGAAGGAAGACATTGCGTGGCTTGGATTTACCTGGCAGGAGGAACGCTTTGCATCAGATTACTTCGAGCAGCTATTCAGTTTTGCCGAAAGGCTGATCGAGGAGCAAAAAGCCTATGTCGACTCCCTTAGCGCGGATGAGATTCGAGAACATCGAGGTACGCTGACAGAACCGGGCAAGGATAGCCCTTATCGGGACCGTACCGTGGAAGAGAATCTCGATCTTTTTAGGCGGATGAAAGCGGGTGAGTTCGCTGATGGCGAGCATGTGTTACGGCTCAAAATCGATATGGCGTCTCCAAACATCAACATGCGTGACCCAACTATCTACCGCATTCGACATGTCACGCACCATCAGACTGGTGATGAGTGGTGCGTCTATCCGATGTATGACTATACCCATTGTATTTCCGATTCTCTTGAAGAGATTACTCACTCTTTATGTGATTTGAGTTTTGAAGATCATCGGCCGTTGTATGACTGGGTTTTGGATGAGCTTGCGATGAACGTGCATCCGCAACAGATCGAGTTCTCGCGCTTGAACCTGCAGTACACACTGATGAGTAAACGAAAGATAAAACAACTGATCGATGACGATATCGTAGATGGCTGGGATGACCCAAGATTACCGACCATTGCCGGTTTGCGTCGCAGAGGGTATACCCCGGAAAGTATCAGAGATTTTTGCCGGCGTATCGGTGTCACCAAGAGCGACAACAATGTTGAGCTGGCAGTGCTGGAAAGCTGTATTCGCGATTACCTGGATAGTGATGCGCCCCGCGTAATGGGAGTCATTAATCCTCTTAAGATTGTCATCGAGAACTATCCCGAAGATCATGCGGAGATGCTGGAGATGCCGAATCATCCCAAAGATGAATCCATGGGGTCTCGGCAGGTTCCCTTTACGCGCGAAATCTATATCGATCGCGAGGACTTTCGCGAAGAAGCGAACAGAAAATATAAGCGCCTCGTATCGGGAGATGAGGTCCGTCTGCGCTATGCCTACGTGATGCGGGCAAATGAAGTGATAAAGGATGGCGATGGTAATATCCTCGAACTTCGCTGTAGTTACGATGAAGACACCCTTGGAAAGAACCCGGAAGGAAGAAAGGTTCGTGGTGTTATACATTGGGTATCTGCCAGCGAAGGGTTACCAGCCAAAATCCGCTTGTTCGATCCTTTGTTCGTCGTTGACGATCCCGATGGGAGTGATGCTGACTATGAGGCGCTAATCAACTCCGATTCTCTTCAACAGTACGATGGATTTGTGGAGAGTAGTCTGGGTGAGGCAATCAGTGACCAGCGATTTCAATTCGAACGAGAAGGTTACTTCTGTTTAGACAGCAAGCTGTCATCTAAAGAGAGCCTGGTATTCAATCGCGTCGTTTCTTTACGTGATACATGGGCGAAAATTGAAAAGAAATCGACCTGAATAATCCACTAAGACAGCAATGAGATCGATGATATGAGAATACCGTTGAAATACGGCGTTAATCCACATCAGGGAAACGCATTTGTATCTAACGAAACTGAAAGTTTACAGGTGCTGAATGGTACCCCTGGATATATAAATTTCCTGGATGCACTTACTGCCTGGCAATTAGTTCTGGAACTTAGTCAGGCGACGGGAAAGGAAGCAGCGGCGTCCTTTAAACATGTTTCACCGGCGGGGGCTGCCGTGGCCAGGGCCCTTTCTGAAGAATTTGCCAATGCGCAGTTTCTGCACTCTACTGATCTTTCTCCTGTTGCGACAGCCTATGCCCGTGCTCGCGGGGGTGATCGCATGTGTTCTTTTGGCGATGCTTTGGCGGTGAGTCATAAAGTGGACGAGAGCCTGGCCCTTTTGCTTAAGTCGGAAGTTTCCGATTTGATTATTGCGCCTGACTATGACGATAAGGCACTTGATATTCTGCGTGGCAAGAAATCGGGTGCCTATATCATTCTGCAGATGGATCCCGGATACAGTGCGTCAGCCAACGAAGAGCGACAGCTGTTTGGTTTTCAGTTTGAGCAGGACAGAAATGCGGCACAGATATCTGCTGACATGTTCTCGGGAACAACTCCTGAGGTATTGGAAACGCTATTGGTTGCAACGACTGCGCTGAAATATGCACAGTCGAACAGCGTTTGTATGGCCTATGATGGTCAGGTCATTGGATTAGGTGCAGGACAACAATCGCGCATTCACTGTACTCGCCTTGCGTGTGATAAAGCGGATAAATGGATGATGCAGTTTCATGCCAAGGTTCAGGCGCTATCTTTCCGCAAGGGGCTGAAGAAGCCTGACAAAGCAAACGTGGTGGATCAGTACCTTTTGTGGGACGAACTATCCGATATTGAGAAACAGGATCTGGCGTCAAATTTGGATTCTGTACCAGACCCGATTACGCGTGATGAAAAACTCAGCTGGGTTAAGACATTCGAAGATGTATGTCTAAGTTCAGACGCGTATATTCCGTTTCGCGACAACATTGACCGGGCCGCGCGCAGTAACGTGCAGGTTATCGCTCACCCGGGTGGCTCGGTAAGAGATGAGTTGGTAAAGCAGGCGTGTGTTGAGCACGATATTGCCTTGCTGGAAACCGGTCTGCGGTGTTTTCTTCACTAGTATTAATTACCTATGGTCGATATCAATGATGTACGAGAAGCGCGGGAGCGTATTTCGCCGTATATCCATCAAACGCCAATCCTGCAAAGCGAGTTGCTGAACGAGGTTGCTGGCGCTGAGCTGTTTTTTAAGTGTGAGAACTTCCAGAAGGTAGGCGCCTTTAAGGCACGGGGTGCCACAAACGCGGTTCAGTTACTTTCAAGTGAAGATTTACCACGAGGTGTTGCGACTCATTCCTCCGGCAATCATGGGGCAGCACTCGCATGGGCCGCGTCAATCCGAAATACTTCTGCCTGCATCGTTGTCCCGAGTAACGCTAAACAGGTTAAAAAGGATGCGATTGCTGCCTATGGTGCGGAAATTGTCGAATGTGAACCGACGTTGCCGGCGCGTGAATCTGCGTTGCACCAGGTTGTAAAGGAAACCGGTGCAAATTTTGTTCCTCCGTATGATGATGAGCGAATTATTGCGGGGCAGGGGACCGTTGCGCTGGAGATGCTTGAGCAGATGGAGAACCTGGATGCTGCGCTTATTCCCGTTGGCGGGGGAGGATTGCTGGCAGGTTGTCTCCTCGGGTTTTCCGGTTCCAGTATTGAAACATACGGAATCGAGCCGGAGGGCGCTGATGATGCATATCGGTCTGTAGCGTCAGGAGAGCGAATCAAGGCGCACAGCCCCGACAGCATCTGTGATGGATTGTTAACCACCCTTGGGGAAGGCAACTTTCCTATAATTCGTGACCGGATCGCAGATATTCTTCTGGTGTCCGACCAGGAAGTGATTGATGCGATGTATCTTCTTTGGACCCGACTGAAAATCGTTGTAGAGCCCTCGTCCGCGATAACCCTTGCGGGTCTGCTGGGGAACAGGGATCTATTCGCTGGGAAGCGGGTCGGTCTCGTCCTGACGGGCGGTAACGTGGATCTTAAAAATCTACCTTTTGATCAACTAGACTAGTCGCCTATTCGCTCTACTCGTATTGGCGAAGCCACTCGTTGAACGAAGGTGCCCGTTTTTCCCTAAATGAATCTCCGCCTTCCTTTGCGTCAGGGTGGTGATCCGATACGGCAGTCCGTGCGGCAATGTCTTCACAGGCTTGCTCGAAACTAAGCTCTGCTGCCTGGTATACAGACCTCTTCAATAAACGCATCGAAACCTGTGGTCCTGCAGCAAGTTCCTGGGCAAGCTGCTGGCACTCACTACGCAGTTGATCGCCCGGAACCACCTGGTTGATAAGGCCGAGCTCTAGGGCTTCGTCAGCGGACACAATCTTCTTGCGAAGTAGAAAGTCGATGGTTTTTGCTACGCCCATATGCTGAACCAACAGGTATTGACCGCCTTCGTCCGGGAGCAATCCGAAGCGAAGCGTAGCGCTGCCCAGACGGGCTTCGCTTGCGGCAATCTTGAAGTCACAAGCGAGCGCCAGCGATAACCCGGTTTGAATGGCAACGCCGTTCACTGCTGCGATACTGATCTTGTCCAGTTTGCGCAAAGCCAGGTTGAGGGCCTGGGAGATGTGGCGTAATCCGTTATAGGTGCCGATTCCGGAGTCATGGCCGTGGGGAATATCTGGAATCTTCGAGTCAGGGTCGGGTTCTCTTGCGTAGTCTTTCAGATCATCACCGGCACAAAAGGCTCTGCCTGTACCGATAAATACAACTACTCTTACGGCATTGTCCATCTGCGCCTGGGTTACCGTCTCGATGAGATCCCTCTTTTTTGGTGAATTCATTCCGTTGAGCCTTTCAGGTTCATTGAATTCAATCCAGGCAATGCCCGGTTTCTCCAGTGTTACTTCAAAGCCAGTGAATTTGCCTGTGTCCATGTGTGCTCCTTATCCTATTCCTGAACCAGCAGATCACACTGATATGCCATATAAACATCATTGCTGGCAATGCCGGAGGCAGTGTGCGTCCACCAGCTAACCCTGAGGTTACCCCAGGTTACCGTGAGTTCCGGATGATGATTGAATCTTTCTGCCAGTTCACTGATCTTTTCAGCCAGTGCCATCGCTCCCACAAAATTATCACACTTGAAATCACGAATCAGTGATGCGATGGATAAACCCTGAATTTGCCATTCTGGTAATTCTTGAAGAAAACCATCCAGATCGGAGGCATCCATGGGGTCTGTTACGGGGTCAGATTGAAAACTTAGCTCACTAATCGCCATTGGATGTCCTGAATTTGTTTAAATCAATTTGCAACGCGTATAAACTTTACTCCTTCACATGACTGGCGACTAGGGTGGAAGTGACCACCGGGAAGTGTGAACATGTTAAGCCGCTCGCCTGGGCATTCGGACCATATTGATCTTTAACCACCGGAGAGTGCCCGTGCCTGATAATCTTGCAATGCTTGAGAATAACGACCCTGCTGTTTATGCCGCTTTGAGAGGGGAAGAACAGCGACAGCGGTCTGGAATCGAATTAATTCCATCTGAAAACTATACGTTCCCTGAGGTCCTGGCGACTCTGGGTAGTGTGTTTACCAACAAATACTCGGAAGGGTACCCCGGGCGTCGCTACTATGGCGGCCAGGAGTTTACGGATGAGATTGAAACGCTCGCCCGAGATCGGGCTAAAGCCGTATTTAAATGTGAGCACGCAAATGTCCAGCCTCTTTCAGGGTCAGCTATGAACCAGGCGGTGTATCTGGGTTTGCTGGAACCTGGAGACACCATCATGGCCATGGATCTTTCCCATGGGGGTCACCTGACCCATGGGGCACCTGTTTCACATATGGGCAAGCTATTTAACTTTGTACGTTACGTTACGGACCCCAGCGATGGTTCTGTAGACTACGATCAGGTGCGAAAAGATGCACTTGCCAACAAGCCCAAGCTAGTGCTGTGCGGATACACGTCCTATCCGAGAGATATCGACTATAAAGCGTTTAAGGACATTGCAGACGAGGTGGGCGCGCTTACCATGACCGACGCCTCTCACTTTGGCGGACTGGTGGCTGGTGGCGCGATGAGCAACCCGTTCGATTTCGGTTTCGATGTAGTGACCACGACGACGCATAAGTCGTTGCGAGGCCCACGTGGAGGGATGGTGCTTTGTACCAAGGCGCTTGCTTCCAAGATCGATAAATCGGTATTTCCGGGTCTTCAAGGTGGTCCGCACATGAATGCTGTGGCCGCGATTGCTGTTACCTTGTTAAAAGCGCAGAGCGAAGAATTTAAGGCTTACTCACAACAGGTATTAGTTAACGCGAAAACCCTGGCGCAGTCACTGATGGACAAGCAGGCAACACTGATCACGGGTGGTACCGATAATCACATGATGGTGGTGGAAACCACATCGAGCTTTGGGCTTGATGGCCGCCAGGCTGAAGAAGTACTGGATAAAGTTTACATCACGACGAACAAGCAAATTATCCCAGATGATCCAAATCCGCCTCTGAGGCCCAGTGGAATCAGAATCGGCACGCCAGCGGCTACTACGCGCGGTATGGTCGAAAGCGATATGCAGCAGTTGGGACAATGGATTGTGACCTGCTTGCAGAATCCAGAGGATGAGGCATTGCTGGAAGAGACCCGGGAAAGTGTTAAGGCGTTTTGCGAACGCTTCCCAGTGCCAGGGATCTAAAATGGCGAAAGTGCTGGGCATTGGCGGCGTTTTCTTCAAGTCTCCGGATCCAGCTCGTCTACATAAATGGTATCGGGAGCATCTCGGGTTTCCGGATGGTGATGATGGGGTGGCCTTCACGCCCGACATGTTGCCTCCGGGCTCCTTTAGTGTGTTTGGCGTCTTCCCGGAGAAAACGGAGTACTTTGAACCTTCTTACAATTCCTTTATGTTCAATCTGATTGTTGACGATGTCGATCAGGCCTTGCAGCAAGTAGAGGAGGGAGGAGCACAAATCGTTGGTGAGCCGATCGAATACGAGTATGGCAAGTTTGGATGGTTTATTGATCCTGATGGCAACAAGGTGGAGTTGTGGCAAACGTCGTATTAGGGGAATGCGAATACGAATGCTAATAGCGGCTCTGGCAATGTCTGTGTCATTTGGATATGGCGCTGGTGGTAATGAGATCCCGGCGCCGAAGATGCAAAAGTCTTCAGAGCAACGTGCGATTGACCACTACAACGCAGGGTTGCGTCATCGGGATAAGGCCTGGAAACATCAGGAAAAGGCATTAGCCAGTACGCGGGATCGTGATCGGCGAAAGTATGAGCAACGGGCGCAGCGAGAGTTCGGGAAAGCAGCCAAGCGTTACCGTTCCGCGCTCGAGTATCAGCCAAAGCTCTATCAGGCGCATGGGAGTCTTGGTTATGCTCTGAAAGAAATGAGTGACTACGATGCGGCGATTTCAGCATATGACGCATCTCTGGCGCTGCGACCTCAATACACGCCGGCGATTGAGTATCTCGCAGAAGCGCATCTTGCCCTGGGGAAGATCGAACAAACTCAACAGGCCTATGATGACCTAGTCAGATTAGACCCCGTAAAGGCCGATGAACTGATGGAAGCCATCAACCGCTGGGTGGCAGCTTCACCAGAGAACATTTCTTCTGAGGCCATCGCGCAGATGGCCGCCTGGGTTGCCGCTAGAAAACCATAATCGATCGGCCGGAAACCTTGCCAGATTCAAGAGCCTTGGACGCTTCATTGATATCATCCAGGGCATATCGTTCGGTCACGAGTGCGTTAAGATCCAGCAAGCCCTTTTCAAACCACTCCAGATAGCGTGGAAAGTCTCTGTCCGGTGAGCAGGACCCCCCAATACTGCCAATAAATTTCTTTTCGCTGTGCAGAATGTCTGCTGCATTCAATTCCACCGTGGTCTGAGGTACCCCGACGAGCACTGCAGTACCCCCAGGTTCTGCGCCAAAGAACCCTGTTCTTGCCGATGGCACAATCTGCTCCATCGTCTGCTTAAGGCCAATGCAATCGAATACAAAATCTGCGCCGGAGACCGGGCGGGTGGTAATGCTTGCCTTTGTTTCGCTGGTGGTTAAACTTTTGATCGCTCTAATGGGATTATCATCACCAGCGTTGATGGTATGAGTGGCGCCGAACTGGCGTGCAAATGCCAGTTTCTCTTCATCGAGATCCACCGCAATGATCGGGTCAGCCCCTAACGCCTTGGCCGCCACTACTGCGGACAAGCCCACGCCTCCGACACCATAAATGGCAACACTATCTCCTTTCTTGACGGCGGCGGTATTCTCAACTGCCCCGGCTCCGGTCATCACCGCACATCCGACTATTGAGGTCACCTCTTTGTCTATGTCATCACTGACTTTAACGACATACTGTTCGTCTGCAATTGTGTGATCTGACCAGGTAAACACATTCTGTGAATAGGCCGTCTCTCCATTAGGGAGTTCAAGCGAAGCAGGTTCGGCAAGTCGGGAACCCTCAGTAACATTGCGCGGGACCCAGGTGACCAGGACCGTATCCCCCGGTGCCACGTGTGACACCTCGGAGCCAACAGCCAGGACGCTTCCGGTGGACTCATGCCCCAGCAAAATTGGCGTTTCTCGGGGGTTATGCATCTGGTGGAGCTGGCTGTGGCAGATACCACTAGCGAATTGTTTGATAACCACCTGATAGGGAGCAGGGTCTGGCAATTCCAGTTCAATAATATCCAGTGGGCCGGCCTCTTGGGGCAGTACAACAACTCTAGCGGGGGTAGGCATATTGTTTTCCTCTATTATGCTCGTTCAACTCAGTTATCCAGCTTGCGGCGACCCTAGCTGCTTCGGCATAGACATCTTCTTTTGACTTTCTTGTTCGTTTCAGAATTTTGTAGCTGTGATCCGCGGTATCCAAACGATGTAGTCGCGCGTGCATGATCTTCTTTATGGTTGGTTTTATCAATGAGGGGTCTCCCATTGGATCCCGCGTACCAGACAAAAACAGCATAGGTGTTTCGAGGTCGTAGAGGTGTTCTGCACGTTTGGTCTCGGGCTTTTTAGGATTGTGTAACGGGAACGAACAGAAGATCAGGCCGGTTACCCGTTTATCTCTTGTTTCTGCGATGTAGTGGGAAGACATTCTTCCACCAAAGGAGTGTCCACCAATGAATAGAGGTACGCCTTTTATTTTCTGACGCGCCGTTCCAATCGCATTCGTAAATGTCTCGATGCAAATTGCAGGGGTATCCGTACGAGGTTTGCCCTGTTGCATATATGGAAAGTTGAATCTGAGTGTCGCGATATTCTTTTCGTAGAAGGCTTCAGCCAGTGCAGTCATGTGACGGTGATGAAGGTCGGCGCCGGCCCCGTGAGCTAGAACAAGCAGGGCGATGGCCTTCTTTGGCCTAAGCAATATGGCATCAACGTTGCCTTTTTCGGGTGTCGCCAGGAACGAAAACTCGGACATAGCTAGTTTCTGTCCACAAAGTCCTGATTCTGCGCGAGGAGAAACGGCATTCCAAAGGAAATTGATAAGAAAATAATTATTTGCAAAGAAACCAGAGGCACGATGATGTGTTTTTACGACGAGAACTAGGGCGAGTAAACCCTGTTGAGTCACGTTATCGCAAGGAGTGCTCTTGTTCTAGGTCGAGGTCTTAGGTCGAGGTCCTGGGCCGAAGTCCTAGATCGTACGTCGTTTAATCGCCTGGCTATAACGAATTGCATCGCTCTCCACATTGCCCGGGTAATCGGTTCCGGAAAGGACGGCGATGTTACCCATCGCGTGAGGTTTTATAACGCCCCGCCATCGCGCATTTTGCACAGTAACCTCATGGTTTAGCATGGGCTGGGGAATTAAGAGCAGGGTTAGTTCATGCGCTTTGTCGCGTACGACAATGTGTGCAACCAACTCCCCATCGATAACACAGTTCGACGCGTAGATGACCTCTCCGGGTAAGTCTGAAGCCTGAGCGTTGACCGAATACATAACATGCTGTAAATGGCCGGGCTTCAGCTCGTCAACATGGAGTTCGTGATCGACATGACTAAGTAGAACCTGTTCAGGGTCAGATTGAGCGCCGAATTGTAGATAGGCGACGCCAATCACCACCGCAAAAAAAGATGCGGCCATGCTTAACCACCAACGCGTGGGCCTGCGCGGTTGTTGTAGCGATTAGTTAAGCAATATTTTGGCCGCAATTCCTTCAGGTACGTCAACTGATAATGCTTCCTGGATCGATCCATCTAAACCTAGAATCTCTTTTTCAAATGCACGACAAGCTGCGCAGCCATCTCGATGGAGATTTGCGTCTTGATTATTGATGTATGGATCGGTCAGCTTTAGCTGCCGGAACTCAAGGCACTGCATTGCGTTCTTTTCCTTCCAACTGTTTGCGTAATTTCTATCTCGCTCGATGTAAACGAGTTGCTAAGGTATTTCTCGGCAGATCAAATAACTTCGCTATTTCATCTAGCGTATAACCCTCAAGTACCTGCAGCATCAACGGTTCCCCATACTTGTTCGGGAGCTGTTTAAGTGCGTATCGGAGTGCGAGGACCTAAGGTCTGGTGTCGAAACCCACGGCATTTGTTTCCAGGGTTTCCATTTCCACATCCGCGTAATCAAACTGCTTACGCTCATACTTTCTTGCGTTTTCACGCCTTAGGATGGTGGTTAGCCAGCTTTTTGCTGAATTTTCATCCTTGAGTGAGTCGAGGAACCGCCATGCTCTTAAAAACGTCTCCTGAACCAGGTCTTCTGCCGCAGCTTTGTCTCTGGAAAGCCAATAAGCGTATTTAAATAGCCAGCCACTATAGGCATGAACCAGGTGCTCGTAACGTGCTTGGCGTTCAGTCATAGCATCATAGACCTTGCCCATCGACGTAATATTCCCTATCAAATCAATAAAATGACGATTGAACTCGCGTTTGTCTAGTTGTCGGTTGGGCTCATAAGATTCACGCCAAGCTGCTCCGCCTTCGCCAGCAGATAGTCTCGCGCTATTGGTAGTTGCTCTGCCGTCAGATGTTCGATCATTAGTGGCACGTCATCATCAAGTTTGGAAAGTTCCGTCAGATATACATCATCATCGAGCCAACCATCGCCCGTATAGGTTTCAATAATGTGATGCGGGTAGGTATCTGTTGTCGTGAGGTCTTTTGAGTGACAACTGACGATGTGTGGGCCGAGTACCTCGAAGCAATGCTTCAGATACTTGCCGTTTTCGTACAGCCGTTCGGGGCTGAAGATCATGTTGATGGGGTCCAGATGTACACCAAATTGAGGATGATCGATGGCTTCGATCAACCTGATGTAAAGCTCCGGTTCGTTCGGGAATACGTACTTTTCTGTCTCGATGACGAATTTGGTTCGACTGGGTTTCACTCGTTCCAATATATGACGAACTGCTTCGACTGTGTCATCGAATGCTCGTTCACTAAAATTGTCCGGATTTGGTGAGCCCCAGCTACCGGTTTCGTAGGAGCCGCCATGAATGACGCAGCAGAGAATTCCTGCTTCGTCAGCATATTCCAGACGCTGACAAATCTCGTCAATGAATGCCTGGCGTTTATCGGGATCGGTATCGAGAACATTATGACGATACGCACCCAGTTCAGCAGGCAGGATATTTGCTTCAGTGTATGCGGCGCAGATTTCATCGCGCCTGACCTTGTCGTGATCATGACGCATAAATGCAGCAGAAAATCCATGTTCCTGGTGGTATGCCACCAGCGTTTCAGGGTCTGAATTTACGCCGAATACGGGGCCGCCCAATCTCATTGGTTACTCTCCTATCTCAACGGGTTGCCCGGTTCTTGCGGATTCGTGGACTGCATCGATGGCGCGCATATTCGCGACGGACTCGTCTGGGGAGAGTAACGGGGCGTTCCCGGTAGAAAGCGCGTTACACATGTCTAGAAGCTGTTCACGATAGGGATTTAATCCCTCAATGTCGACGGTCTCCAGTGGCTGTTCCGCATCATCACCGGGCGAGACGGTGAAACTGAACGCCTGATCTTTCGGCATGGACCACTCTGCCTTAGGCGCGACGATGATGCCCTCCGTACCAACGATCTCGTAAGATCCACGGCGTGGCCAACCGAAACTGCAGTCGAACTGTGCGTTGACCCCATCTGCGAAATGGAATGTACCCATTAGGGTGGCCCAAACACCCGCATCCTTATCGAACGAGCCGGTTGCAGAAACGGACAAGGGCTCCATTCCCAGTTGATGGCGAATGCCGCTTACGCAGTAACAACCAAGATCCATCAGCGCGCCACCACCAAGCTCGCCTCGGAGGCGCCAGTTAGCGGCATTTGCCGTGCCGGTAGAAAAACTTCCTCGCATAAAACGAACTTCGCCAATGTCACCAGCAATCAGTCTTTCTTTGACTGCCTGTAGCTGTGGATGGTAGCGAGACATGAACCCTTCCATTAACACCACGTTTTCGGACTTGGCTGCTGCTGCCATCTCGGCTGCCTGACTGGCGTCAAGCGCCAGGGGTTTTTCGCAGAAGATAGCGCGTACACCAGCGTTGATACCTTCGAGTACATTCTGAAGATGTGACGCGGGCCAGGATGCAACGATCAGGATGTCAGGTCGCTGTTCCTTTAACATCGTGGCCAGGTCGGAGTAGGTGTTCGCGATACCGATGTCATCAGCAAAGTCAGCGAGATTTTCTGCGATCTCATCGCAGGCAGCGACCGGTTCTATTTGTGGTATGTCTTTCCACAGTGGTGCCAGGGTGAATCTTGCATGTCGGCCACAGCCCACAATTGCCAGCTTAAAAGTTTCACTCACGTAGTGCTCCTATCCCCCCTTGGAATGCTCAGAATAACCTGTCATCGACTGTGCGTTCAATTGTGCTTTAATTGCCCCATGATCAAGTTCGCTTTCAATCGTCTGGACCTGACAGGCGTTATGGAATTTGCCGAGAGTGCGGCGCGCGCCGAGAATCTTGGTTGGGATATGGGACTCATTCCATGTAACCCGCTGTCACTTAGAGATCCCTATGTAAGTCTTGCGTTTGCGGCTAAAGCAACGAGTGAAATGCATCTGGGCACCTTGCTTGATACCCCGATGTTACGTCACGCATCGGTTCTGGCAGGGTCTATTGCAACCGTGTCGTCCCTTGCCCCGGGTCGGATTCATATGGGCATCGGCATTGGTGACACGGCAGTCAGATTCAACGGGTTGCGTCCCTCAACAGTCAAGGAACTGGAGCTGGCTATAGTCATGATGAAGCAGCTTGTCGCGGGTCAGGAAATTGAAGTTGGCGCCATGCGGCCAGCCAAGTTGCGCCGAGCTAATCACGCACCTGTATGGATCGCGGCCCAGGGTCCTAAAACCTTGCGCATGGCCGGTCGCGTCGCGGACGGTGTCTGGATTCGTCTCGGCCGTCATCCAGACAATCTCAATATGGCGTGGGATTCGGTGTGCGAAGGGGCCAGGGAAGCGGGCAGGGATCCGAATGACATCATGTTGGGTCTGATTTTTCACACTGTTTATTCCACGGACCAGGAGAAAGCGAAACTCATGGCGAAGTCGATGGCGGCGGGGTACTACGAGTACTCCCCGTTTCTGTTTGACCGGCCGGGCTTCGAGTGGACAGGTGAAGATGTTCACGTGTTGCGTGAAAAAGCCTGGCCGGACTTTCATCACCATAGCGATCCCGTTTACTCAGGGTCTCTGGTAGATTTCCTGGACGACGATGTGGCCGATGCGTTTGCGCTATATGGCGACTGGGAACAAATCGCTGAGCAGCTGCAATCAGTCCTGGATATCGGACTACCGGTCTCACACGTGCTTCCCCATCCGATTCTGGAAAAAGCATATGAATACGATTTCCTTGGTGAGTGTGCTGGACAGCTGATGCCGCATTTTAGATAACGCTGGCCGCCGAAGCGTACGTTTTTATGTGCTGTTTTTATGCAATAATGTCAAGTGATACCCATACCGACCTAAAGGGGGGAAGGATAATGAGTAATCTACAAAACATCTGGCATACCAACGATATTGCCGAACTTGGTTTGGAACAACATGTGTTTGAACTGGAAAACGCAGGATTAACGATTGTTCCTCTGGAAAAAACCGGTGTCCCGATGGAGACCATTGATCGGGCGATCGAAAAGATACTGGCGCGCTTTACCGAGCGCACGGGTGGATGTCCAATTTCGATCGAAGAAGGACCGATGGGTGAGCTGGAATTCGATGGCCAGCGTAAAAGCCGTTTTCCCGGCATGGAAGATGATCAGCCTCAACCCACACAGACGACCCTGGGCCAACTAATTAAACTGGATCGTAGTCTTCGTGATCTCGTAGTGAATCCTGTCGCCAATGCATTGATCGATTATATTGTGGGGCCTGAAGGCAATAACGCACCTCAGGATCCCGATAAGGCGCCACCCAAAGCACGCAGGTTATCGAATGGTGGTACGTCATTCATCAAGTGGCAGGGCGAATACGGGTATGGTCCCAACCTGGGGCTTCATTGTGACCAGAATGGTTCAGCCCATCCCTGGGGAAGAACATCGCTGGCCTGTAACGCGATGTGGACCTTTACGGAATACAGCAAGGAAGGCGGTGCCCTGTGTTATGTACCCGGTTCTCACAAGGCGCTGATGGCGCCCTCTGGTTCCGGCGAAGCACATCTGGCTGTTCCCGTTGAGGCGCCAAAAGGATCCCTGGTGGTATGGCATGGAGCGACTTGGCATGGCGCGTTCCCCAAGCTAACGCCTGGACTCCGGCTCAATGCCACCATCTATTACCGTCACTTGATGGTGATGTCTCAGGAGAACCTGAGGGTCACCATGGAGGATGAGCCCTGGGATGATTGTGAGAATCCAGACGTGATGCGCGAACTTATTGGGTTTGACGACCGGTTTCCTTATTCGAAACCGGGCCGAAAGTTCCCTCGCTTCGTCGGTAGTAATGTGAAGTAATTTTGTTAGGTTGCGCTTCGTCTGGCTGGTTTGATCCATAGGATCATCGCTGCGCTGATCAGATTAGCGATGCCTACTGCCACAATGGCGCCGTTATAGTTTCCCACGACATCGTAGTAATGGGATGTAGCAATGGGTGCAATCGACCCAAGAGCGATCATGAAAGGCATGGCTGCGCCCCTGACCGCGCCCATATGGCGTCGGCCGAAAAAAGATGCCCAGATTACTTCCTGCAATGGAATCATACCTCCCCATCCAAGACCCAAAAGGAAGAAACCGGCCACGATCAAATCTAATACGCCTGCATGGGCCGCGTAGACGATGATAAAGAGCGCGCATGCTGTTGTGGTGGCGCTTAATGCGGCGAGCAGTCTTGGTTGACTTAGACCGTCGATTAACCAACCCCAGATTGGTTTCGCCAGCATGGCCGGTACGGAAATGACAGTGACCATCAAGGCGGCGGTCGTTCGGTCATATCCGGCATCCGTCATTAGTGGGACTGTCTGAAGCAGCATTACATGTATCGTTATGGTGAACAGGGTGAAGGTAAGAACCAGCCAGTAGAAGGTCGCGCTAGTCATCGCTTCACGTCTTGTTAAGGACTGATTGAAATCATCGATGGCGTTTTGCGTTAGCCCCTTCTCGTAGTCCTCAAGACTTCGTCCATCGGGGCGCTGACCATAGTCTTCTGGCGCGCGTCGCATGCTGAACGCTGCTGGCAACACCAGAACCAGGGTAATCAATGAGAGCAATTGCCATGCGAAACGCCAGCTATAGATGTCGATGGCCCAGGCGGTAATTGGTGTCAGTAAGACGCCAGCGAAGGATACGCCCATAGCTGCCAAGGCAACGGCTCGACCGCGATAATCAACGAACCACTTTATCAGCGTTACATTGACCACCAGGTTACCGATCAGTGCAGCACCGAGGGTCAGGATTACACCGTTTATCAATATCCAGTGCCATAACTCAGTGATGGTTGAAAGTAGATAGAGCGCAAGGGTCAGGATCAGGGTTCCAGCCAGCATAAAACCTTTTGGTCCCCACTTGTCTACGTAGGCGCCGATGGTGAAACCAGTAATTGCCGTGACAAACCCGCCAATGGTTCGAGGTATCGTGAACTCGGCTCGCGTCCATTCGAGTTCGGTTGTCATTGGAATCATGAACGGGCCAATGACGTAGTTTTGTACGCCCGCCGAGATAAATTCGGCGAAGAACGCGCCGAGAATTAACCAGTAGCCGTAGTAGATATGCCGCAAGGATTTTCCAACAGAACTGCAATCGACGGAGATGATAGCAGTGCATGATTTGGAATGCCGTACCTCCTCAGGAACTTCTGGTAGTTTGTGGACTGAAACCAGCTGGTTTATGCTAGGCGCTAGTTCTGTTTTTTAGAGTAAACATGCCACAGGCTTTCGATGGTATTCGGATTATCGACTTTGCTCAGGTTTTAGCAGGCCCTTTCGCGGCGATGCAATTGGCTTCATTGGGTGCGGAGGTCATAAAAATAGAACAACCGGAGGTGGGAGATATCACCCGCCAACTGGTCAACGGAAACGATGGCCATGGTATGACTTCGTCCTTTATGGGGATGAACGTAAACAAGCGAAGCCTTACGCTAAACCTTAGGTCTCCTGAAGCGGTAGAGATCCTTAAAAAACTGGTGAGCGATGCAGATGTGCTGCTTGAGAATTTCAAAGCCGGGACAATGGAAAGAAGGGGGTTAGGGTACGAGGTTTTGAAAGAACTTAAGCCTGATCTCATCTACTGTTCGGTGACCGGCTACGGTCAGACAGGGCCCAAGGCGGGAGAGGCCGCTTACGATGGCGCCATTCAGGCATCGTCGGGCATGATGTCGCACACGGGTCACGAGTCAACAGGGCCAACCAGAACCGGGTTCCAACCGGTTGATATGGGGACTGGTCTCAATACGGCGTTTGCGATCGCCGCAGCATTACACAGAAGAGAACGAACCGGCCTTGGTCAACGAATTGACGTCGCGATGATTGATACGGCAGTCGTGCTGCAGGCGAGTCAATATAGCGCG
>CAJWQG010000037.1 GCA_913045175.1 uncultured Gammaproteobacteria bacterium
CCGGTCGTATTACTGAAGTTTTAAAGAAGGCGGCCGAAACGCTCGACCCCAACTCCCGGGTGCCCGTGCCTAATTTTCCAGAGACTTCGAACAGTGCCGCTGCAGTTCCTGTTCGCAGACCTTCATTCTGTTCGGGCTGCCCCCACGGCAGGTCGACCAAGCTAGTCGAGGGTAGCCGTGCACTCGCCGGCATCGGTTGTCATGCCATGGCAATGTTTATCGATCCCCAGACGACCAATACGATTTCTCACATGGGTGGAGAAGGTGCCATGTGGCTTGGACAGGCGCCGTTTACTGACGAGGAGCATGTGTTTGCCAACATGGGCGACGGTACCTATTTCCACTCGGGCTTTATGGCAATTCGGGCCGCCGTCGCAGAGCACGTGCAAATCACCTACAAGTTACTTTGGAACGGTGCTGTATCGATGACCGGTGGCCAGCCGGTTGATGGCGAGTTGACCATCAGCCAGGTTGCGAGTGAATTGAAAGCAGAGGGTGTAACGCGAATCGCTATCGTCGCGGACGACCCGACGCGATTTAACGGCCAAACACTTCCTGCCGGTACCACGGTGCATCCACGCATTGAACTGGAAGCGGTAGAGAAGACGTTGCGTGAAATCAAAGACGTCTCGGTGCTAATCTATGAGCAAGCATGCGCGACTGAGCTTCGTCGTCAGAGAAAGAGGGGGTTGGTCGAAGACCCGGATCGAAGAGTGTTCATCAACCCACAGGTCTGTGAGGGTTGCGGCGATTGTGGTTCAGTATCGAACTGTATGTCGATCGAACCACTGGAAACCGACTTTGGCAGAAAACGTAAGATCAACCAGTCTTCCTGCAACAAAGATCTCTCGTGTCTCGAAGGCTTCTGCCCAAGTCTTGTGAGCGTGACAGGCGCACAACCGAAGCGACAAATAAGACAGCAGGGAACATTGGACATCCCTGAGCAGCCAAATCCAGAGCTGCCAGCAATCGATGGCTCCTTCGCGGTGCTGGTAACCGGCATCGGTGGTACCGGTGTTGTCACCGTCGGACAGACCATCGCCGTGGCTGCTCACCTCGATGGCTTATACAGTTCCAATCTGGATGTTACTGGCCTCGCACAAAAATATGGTGCGGTGCTCTCTCACGTGAAGATCGCGGAAGATACAGACGAGCTTAACGCCACTCGCATAGCAACGGCTGAGGCCGATACATTAATTGGCACCGACGTGATCGTGAGCGGTGGCGATGAAGTGATTTCCAAACTTGTTCCTGGAAAAAGTCGTGGCGTACTCGCCACTCACCTGACCCCAACGGCCGATTTTTCTCTGGACCCCGAATGGAAGGTAGATAAGTCCCTGCTGATCTCGCGTATCGATAGCGCATCAGGAGAAGGAGTCACGAAAATCGATGCAAACCTGATCGCCGAACGACTACTGGGTGATGCGGTTTTCTCTAATACGCTGTTGATGGGCGCAGTCTGGCAATTGGGTTCTCTGCCGGTGTCTTTCGACGCCATGATGCGAGCCGTTGAACTGAACGGTGTCGCCGTTGATAAAAACAAACAGGCGTTCGCGCTTGGACGCTGGGCGGCGAATGACCTCGATGCCGTCATGGCGAGCATCACCACTGACACGAAGCCAGAACAAACAGAGCTGACGCTGGAAGAACTTATCCAGAAGCACGAGGCGTTTCTGACCAGCTATCAGAACGACAAGCTAGCACAACAATATCGTTCGCGGGTCGATCAGGTACGCGAGGCAGAGGCAAGCGTTACCGACGCGACTACCATCACCGAACAAGTAGCCCGGAGTTACTTCAAGGTGCTGGCGCACAAGGATGAGTGGGAAGTGGCCCGACTGTATACCGACCCATTATTCACACAGCAGTTGAACGATGCCTTCGAGGGCGATTACAAGATTCACTACCATATGGGAGCCTGGCCTTTTGGACATCGCGTCAAAGGCACATCAACCATCGCAAAAGGCAAGGTGGGTGGCTGGCTGATATGGGTGTTCCGCGTGATGGCGACATTCCGGTTTCTGCGCGGTTCCATCATCGACCCATTTTCCTATTCGAGTGATGTACGCGCAGCGCAGGTGCTACGCGCGCAGTTCGAAGAGGATATTGCGGCAATCATCGATAAGCTGAAGACCTCGAATTACGAGGCCGCTTTGCAGCTGGCTGCATTACCCCAGACGATTCGCGGCTACGGTCACGTTCGTAAGAGTGCACGGACCGAAGCCGATGCTATTCGCCAGGACCATTTACTGGCGCTGAACGACGCACCTGCGTCGCCGGTGAAAGTGGCGAGCACCCGCTGGCAACAGGCAGGCGAATAGCAGCTTAGGCCGAGATGGCCATGACCGTATCTCCCATCACAGCATTGTGTAGCAAACACAACCTGTTCGAAGCCAGGATCGGTGGCTATCACGTGTATCGTATTCCCGGAATCGTGGTCACGCGGCGCGGTACGGTGGTCGCCTACTGCGAAGCAAGACTTGGCAACGGCGGTGACTGGGACCCCATTGATATCTGTATGCGCCGCAGTGTCGATGATGGCATGACCTGGGATGAGCCGACCATTGCTATGGACCATCGTCAGTTCGGGTCCAAGAGTCCGGTTAACAACTTTGTCTGTACAGCGGATCAGGGAACGGGCGACGTCCATGTTCTGTTCTGTAACAACTATGCGCGCGTGTTCGCCATGAAGAGCGAAGATGACTGCCTGAGCTTCAGTCAGCCACGTGACGTCACCCATGTCTTCGAGCCATTAAGGCAGATCTATCCGTTTCGCGTCATTGCGGTTGGCCCAGGGCACGGCATCCAGTTGCGCAATGGCAGGCTGATTGTCCCGGTGTGGATGTCCGATGGCAGTGGTACCGAGTTCGGCGCCGGCAAGCTGGGCCACCGTCCGTCGGAAGTTGCCAGCGTGTTCAGTGATGACCACGGCGAAACCTGGCAGGCGGGTGACTTCGTAGTGCGAAACGAACCACGTTTCCGAAATCCCAACGAAACCTGCGCCGTTGAACTCTCCGATGGTCGCGTACTGTTCAACACCCGAACTGAGTCGGTAACCCATCGTCGTTTGATTACCACCAGCACGGACGGCGCAACCAACTGGTCAGCGCCGCGGTTCGATGATGAACTGCTGGAACCCATCTGCATGGGCAGCATTGTGTCACTGCATCACGGCCACCCGGTTGTGTTTGCCAACCCGGGCGTATTGGAACGGACCATGGCAGGCGGCCCAGGCCGTCACATCGGTCCGGATGAGCGTGGCCGGCCATTCGATCGCAAACAACTGACCATCAGACTCAGTGAAGACGACTGCCAGACCTGGTCCTATAAGAGGCAACTGGAGGATGGGCCATCGGGTTATTCCGATCTGGCGGTACTGACCGACGGCACCCTGTTATGCCTTTACGAGTGTGGCGTGGTGAACCGGATGTATGACAACCGATATCTGCGTCTGGCGCGATTCAACCTCGATTGGATCATGCACCGCTAGGATACGGCAACAGTATGCGTACCCAACACAGCTCGCCACGCAAAAGCGCCTGGGCCTAGCCTTTATTTCGATTGCGGTCACCTTTATCATTTTCGGCCACAAACGAAAGACACGGGCATCTGTAGCAGGAGATTTCATGCACAGCTATATCCTATTGACGGGTGAAACCACCGGCCTCCTCTTGTGTGATGAGGCTGGCACCCTGGGGCTTCGTCCGCGCTGCGACGACAGTTGCGTATGGGAGTGGACGAGTGAGTCTTCGCTCCGGAACGCTTCCACAGGGCGGGAGGTGGAAGTTGAGCCGACTGGTGGGCCTCCATCTCAGGACGAGATGACGGCGATCGATGCCGCGTTCGGGGAAGGTGCCAGCCAACTTGTACCGCGAAAATTCCGGTTGGCAGGTGATACGGACAAAGGTCTTCACGGGCAGCTGGTGTTTTCCGAGCGCGCGGCGCCAGCCCGGTTGCCTTCAGTCTATCTGGCGGAACTTGAAGCACAGGGGTGGACCGTTATTGAGAACCTGTTGAGTCCCGCAATGCTGACAAATCTTGTTGCGAACGCCAATAAGCTGAGGGACAAACACGCTGAAAAAGAGGCGCGGATGAGGGCGGACCAGGATCTACGCCCGTACCAATCCAACGATAACATCATCCGCGTTCGATCCCTGATGGAGGAGGGTGATAGCTTCCTCGGTATGACACCAGTGGTGTCCCAGGCGTTGGTACACCCGGTTTCGCTATGGGTGCTCGAGTCATACCTCGGTGTTGATTCCATCCACTACTGTTCATGCCCGGGGGTCTCGATCCTCAGACCGGCGGAGAAGAGCGAAGAGAATTCACATCTTGTACCGGGCGGCTGGCACTGTGACTACCCCTATCCGGTGAACAGCGAGATCGATGCTCACACCTATATGCTTGGTAAGCTCGGAGAGGAAGAGTTTGAGAAGCTCGACGCATCAATCAGACCAAGGTTTCCCAACTGGAAGCAACGCAAAGACAGGCTGGGGATGCAGTTCAATATCGCGATAACGGATTTCACGCCGGAAAGGGGCTCCACCCAGTTTGTGCTCGGTTCTCACGAGTTCGACACCCCACCGCCACCAGAGATGAACGCGGTGCCCACAGTTGCCGGCGTAGGCCCGCATCAGGACGTTGTGCAGGTTTCGTATAGTGCCGGATCAGGTATTCTTTACGATTCACGCACCTATCACCGGTCACCGCCAGAGCTTAATGTCTCTGGCGAGGAACGCTGGGCTATGTTGTCTTGCATCGTCCCTTCCTTTGTCCGTGACATGAGAGTAAGAGACGACAAGGTGCTATCAGCGGAGGGCTTTGCAAGGGCGACGAATGTGCATGCGGCACTTACTGAAAGGGAATTGAATGACGTGCTCAAGATGCTATGCGACGACGAGTCTGGGGTGCCGCGTCAGGACATCAAAGCGGCCGTCGCGGCAGCGTTGCCCGGTACCCCACGTCAGGTTGGGTCAGACGACTCTTACCCATAACACAAGAATTACACCGAGCATGATTTTGTTGCATCGGCAATCAGTCTGGATCGCGGGTTACCCAACCTCACCGAAGTCTACGGGTACGAGTGTTGATTGCTCTTTAGAAACGATATCCGCCTGATTTCGGGGCTTTTCTGACACGACGCTCCATTGTAAAAACGGTTGCTAACACGGCATACACTACACCAATTACACGACAGTTGAAGCCGTACGGCGCCCTAGTAGACAATTGGATAAGGATGTTGGAATGCGGTACGACTTATCAGTCGTGACATTTTTGTGACCGTTTGTTCCAGGAACAACTAGACGGGCTTGGACACGGTACTCTGACCTTCATTAAAGGCTACGTATTGCTGAGATTTCTGGCCCCAAAGCTCACAATACCATCGGATACCAGCTGACCGACCTCGGTGTCACCCAAACCTAAATCTTCTTTGAGAATTTCCTCGGTGTGCTGCCCCAGCACCGGAGCAGGCATTGCCGGGACGTTTTTATTGGCCGTAAATCGAAGTGGCGATCCAGAAGCTAGATACTGACCGATACCCGGTTGATGGATCATGCTCATCATCGGATTATCCAATGAACAGTCATCGTCTTGTTCGACCATTTCTCGGAAACTTCTATAAGGGCCATAACAAACTGCGTTTTCATCGAACAGATCGCAGATTGTTGCGTACTCATTGTTAGCAAACCAGGGTTCAACTAACTCGGCAATTCGTTCGCGATTCTTAAAACGCTCTCCTTCTTGTTTCAGGTCTGCACCAAGCTCTTCTGCAAGCGTTGATATTTGATCAGTTATTCCCATTGCCTTAACGATCCCTGACCATTGCCTGGGTGTTAAACCAACAATCATGACGCGAACGCCGTCCTTGCTGAGAAAATCACGCCCAAATGCACCATAAAGATAATTACCTGCCTTTTGCCGGTCTTCATCATTAATCGTAACTTCGGCAATGTTGCCGAGGTTGCCTGCCGTGGCGACCGCAACATCCTTTAGCGCAAGCTTCACCAGTTGACCCTCACCCGAGATACGTCGATGACGGTCTGCAGCAAGTAAAGCAACCGCGGACATTTGACCTGTGATGTTGTCCCAGGCTGGCAGCAAATAGTTCGTCGGCTCATCAGTTGTGGGGGAACCTGTTGCGCTGGCAAATCCGACTGCACAGTTCACTGTGTAGTCTAAAGCTGACCCTCCTTTACGATCACCTAGAATGTTCACGTAAATAAGATCATCACGAACTTCTCTGAGCTTATCGTACGCAAGCCAACCCCGTTCAGGAAAGTTCGTTAAGAATATCCCGGTGTTTAATCCACCATCACCTTTGACAAGCTCCATGATGAGTTCTCGACCTTCGGGTGCCCCGATATCAACCTGAAAGGATCGCTTCCCTTTATTCATGCCAGCCCAAAATAAACTGTTACCCTGCTCTGTAATTGGCCAGCGCCGGTAGTCCAAACCTCCGCCAATCGGGTCGAAACGAATGACATCCGCCCCCATCTGAGCAAGGGTCATTCCGCCCAGAGGCGCAGCAACAAACGCAGAGCCTTCAACTACTCGAAGACCTTTTAAAATAGCTTCCATGATTAATTCTCGAAATTAATGTTTGCCAACTAGCACTGCCAACCGCCAATCCAAAACTTTAATATCCTGATCTTCACCTTCGCGATCAGCAAACACTTCAACAGAGAGATCGACAACCCGACCATTAGCAACTTCCTGGACACGATCGATAGCAATGACCGAGCTCAAGATGTCTGCTTCAAACACTGGTGCAACGTGATCACACTTATACCAACAGAGTACCGTTGCAAGCCCCGGCATGACTCGTGACAACTGAGCCGCCGCGGTTGAAATAGTGTGGCCGCCATAAACTAAACGCTTTTTATAGACACTTCGACCTGCGTCCGTGTGAGTCATCGCAAGATTCAAAGTCATGCGAACAATTTCAGGGGCAGAAGTAACGGTATCTCGCGCATCCACTTTGATCACCTGACCCGCGGTTAACTCACCAGAAGCTGGCAGCGCTTCAAGATTCCAACCTGGCACACTCGCGGCTATGTCTGCATCACTAATATCTTCTGGCATGATGGATAGATCGTCTGATCTACCAGTATCCGCTTCATTGTCTTTGCATGGCACCATAGGGCAGCGCCAAAAAAACAATACCGTTTCATCATTCTGGTTGGTCACGTGAATTTCCAGGCCAACCATGCCGGACGATGCTCGCCCAGGCTTGATCGAATTCTGTCTTAATGCGACAACTTTAGTTTTAGTAGTGAGGGTATCCCCGAGATACACGGGTCGATGAAATCGCAACCCACGGTAAAACAGATTTCCGAGAACGCGCTGTGTGGGAATCGTGCTTTGACCAATTGCAATGTTACAAACCAATGCCGGATTCGCGATTAACCGGTCGTTACCCGTCACTGTTTCGCAAAGTGTCTTATCTAAAGGTAGGTACGAGCGATCTCCAAATACCGCTTGATGAACCGCGGCATAACCCTCGGTCACCGTAACAGCCGGAACATCACTCAAATCATCCCCAACCTCGAAATCTTCAAACCAAGGTGCTTCTCTTAAATACGACATTACTGCGAAAACCCCTATTTAAGCTTCGGTTCAATCAGACCCAGCGCAATGGCAGACTCCGCAGTATCCCGAATGGTCTCCTCGATAGCATGAGTCTCGAGTCCCAATTCATTTCGTGCCTTGTCACAATAGGCATGGAACTCATAGGGGCCGCCACTCTTCTCGACCATCTCGTCATAGCCAGACGGAGGTGAACCCACATCAATATGAGGAAACATGGCCTGCAGGTGTTCCTGCAGCCTTTTGACCGACAGCTCGCCCGAAGGATCGGTGGCACTGAGCAGATACCTTGAACCATTCCCGCATTGTTCACTTTCAATCATCAGTGCCTGGGCTTCCCCAACATCGCGAACATCCACGACATTCCACAGGGCTTGCCATCCACGGTCTATATCATCTCCGGCGAGCGCTCTGGCGACCGCGTGCTGGAAGGAGCCAACGCACTCATGGACTCTGCTCAGCATAGGCCCCACTACGGCGTTCGGACAAATGGAGGCAGCATCAAAGCTGCCGTCTTCTTCAGCCAGCCGATAAACAAGTTGTTCACACTCAACCTTCGCCATGGAATAGGCCACCATGCCATCTTCAACAATTCTGGCGGTATCCCAGCTGCTGTCCTGCTCACGGTTATCCGTTGCCCAGTCAGTTTCACTGTATTGGTAACCGGGAGCTCTCGGGTGATGGATAGCGGCAAAAGAACTGGTGTAAACAAGACGTTTGACAGAACCGGACTTCTTAATCGAACCGATGATATTCATGATGCCCGAAGTAGCGCCGTCGTAGACTTCTTGGGGTTTGTAGGCACCACCATAGGCCATGGGTGTCCCCACATGACAAACTGCAATACACCCTTCAAAAATACTGTCGTAACTGCCTTGCTCCAGCATATTCGCCTGGTGAATTGTGACATTCCCGGGATGTTCTTCGTTCATCGCGAGCAGAAATTCGGTCTTGTCTGCATTGTTCAAGTCAGTCACGCAGGCCCTCACCTCGCAACCCCGTTTCATCAGGGCGCTGACCGTATGCGCCCCCACATACCCGGATGCACCTGTTACGGCAACCGGGCCATCTGAAAGTTTAACCGCTGGCATATTTACTCCTGTTTCCCGAGACGACGCTCTTTATACCCACAAGGTCACCCACACGCAAACTCACGAATCAGAACTGCTAAAGACGCTGCGGCATATCCTGCTCCCGAAGGTGTTTGGCGGGGCCCATTCAAGCCTCGTCCAGGTACCGATATACTTCTCATCAAATAAGAAAGCCGCACTACCCCAAAAGAGCAATGCCGAGAAAAATAACACTTGGGATGCCATTCGTGCCGGTGTACCTCAGCACTACCAGCGGGTAGGTGGCTTTCGTGATGTGTGGAATACTCGAAGGATTTCGACCTGATCCAGTCTTGGTCTGACTCGATAAGGAATGATGTACCGTGTATCTGGTACGACTAATTCTCTGGTACCGTGAATTCGACCCGGCTTGCCGAGGGCAGGATTATCCGCAAGTTTGTCGACCTGACTGAAAATTCGTTGAACCACTATCCTCGCAGCTTTGGGGTCGTCCTTGGCAATATAGGCGGCTTTATCCTCAAGGTTCTGCAATGCCTTGTTCAGCCATCTAACTCGCATTCACTCCCCATTTTTTTCTGGTTCTCGCCACGGATTTTTCTGGTGCGAAATCGCCGTTGTCGGCTTCTTTGATGGCGTCTTTGATTTCCTGAATCTGCCACTCATTCAGCTCAATGAAATCACGCAAAGCTTCAGCAGCCAGAAAGGACTTGGAACGTTGCGTTGCTTGCGCCAACTGATCAAGCCGTTGTTTCAACTCGAGTTCAAGTCTTATAGTCATGGTGGTCGACATGACAGCAGCTCCAAAAGGGTGTGATTAGTTGTACACATCCTAACACAATCACGGATTTGAGCCGAATTCAGGAACGCTCGTAGTCCGAATACATCACTCTCAGGCGACGGGCAAAGACCTCGCGAGATAAATTGAACTGTTCACGGATTTCCCGGACTGTGTCTGCGCAAACGCGCAACGGAGGCGGCTTTTCAACCACGTGGGTGCGCAGGTAATTTTGCCCTGTCGGCACCCCATAAGCACATTGTTATTCTAGCCAGGTTCTGAATAAGATGACGCTGGGAGGATAGATCATGAAAGCATTGACAGTATTAACAATGGTACTAGTGGTAATCAGTGGTTGTGCCAGCTCGGGTGGGTCATTGGATACAGCACTGAAAAATCGTGATCGCGCGCAGGCCGACCGGGACAGGGATGCAGGTAGGAAACCCGCACAGGTCATACAATTTCTCGGTATCGGTGAGGGTATGACCGTTATCGATATGATTGCGGCAAGCGGATACTACACAGAAGTGCTATCGCTTGCGGTGGGGCCTTCGGGCAAGGTCTATGCTCAGAACCCTGCTTCTGTTTTGCAGTACCGTAATGGTGCGAACGAAAAGGCGCTAGCGGCCCGCCTGAATGGCAGGTTGGCAAATGTTGAGAGGTTGGATGCAGAGACTAACGATATGGGATTGCCGCCCAATAGCATCGATGCCGTTGTGACTGCACTAAATCTGCACGATATCTACAACGGTATGGGTGCCGCCGCGGCACAGGAGGCCGTGAACGCTGTCTTTGAAATTCTTAAACCGGGCGGTGTGTTTGGCGTGATTGATCACGCCGGTAACCCCGGCGCGAATAATGAGGGAATGCACCGCATGGAAGAACAACAAGCCGAGCAGCTACTGACGCGTGCCGGATTCGAAATAGAAAGCAGTCCATTATTGCGCAACCCCAACGACACCAGGAATATCGGCGTGTTCTTTCCTCAAATTAGAGGAAACACAGACCGCTTCTTGATTAGAGCAACAAAGCCGTCAGTATCAGCTCAGGGTGACTGAGACGGATCATAATAAGGTCTGTCACCGCTAATAGTTACCCTTCGCAGTACTCTCTCATGGGGCCAGTAATCGCTGGCCGCATAATGCTGAACAGCGCGATTGTCCCAGAAAGCGATGGAACCGGTGCCGTAGGTGAACCGGCAAACATATTCTTCTCGCATGTGCTGCAAATTGATTTGTCGAATGATATCTCTACATTCCTCTATTGGCAGGGTTTCACCCGTTCTGATATCAAACAGGGCATCCTGACGAACAAACCCTAAATGAACGTAGAGTGCTGTCTTGCCGGTTTCCGGATGAGTTCTGAGTAGAGGGTGGCTGACACCAAAGGGAACCTTCTGCTTGATTTCATCATGCAGTTCTTCAGGGTATTTCCGCATAAACACCCGGTAGTCGTTGATGCCATGTACATGCTGTAGCCGCTCCTTCAGATCAGCCGGTAAACCCAGGTAGGCGGCGTGACTATCTGAAAACAATGTAGAGCCACCAATTGGAGGGGCCACATCAACCTGGGCAATCGATCCCAGTGAGGGGTTTTCCATCCAGGTGACATCGGTGTGCCAGTTGTTTTCGGAACCAGGCCGGTTCTCATTGTGATGAATGTAGAATAGATAAGGGTTCTCACCCGGTGGTCCGAATGGGAAGGCGTCCAGGGTACCAAAGCCTTTGCCAAACTCGACCTGCTGATCCTCACTCAGGTTCTGATCGTGAAAAAATATGACCTTGCGCTCCAGGAGCGTCTGCCTGATAAAGCTAATCTGTTCGTCGGTGAGGTCATCCTTTAGATCAATATTGTGGATAACCGTACCCAGCGTTACCGCCAGGTGTTCAAACTCATAGCCAAATCTGGCGGCCTTTTCTTCAAGATCAGCACTGACAGGGCGCATACCCATCCGCTGATATTCAAGCGCCACGCCCAGACCCGAAAGGCTGTAGGGTCGAAATCGCTGCTCCAGCGGCAGGTCGGCATTTATATTGTCTGCCGTGTCCACTTCGCTGGATCTTCCGCCAGAGTACAGCTTACCAAGGAGATCCATGGCATTACGGTTATATTCGTTGTTATTCATGGTTTGTTGCCGACTGAATTGCAAAAAATCATTGAAGAACAAGTGTGAGCATTTTTCAACTCCCTGGCGCCACTGGCCCGGTTGAGCTCGGCCATTCTTAAATGTCTCTTTCAAAGACCAGCGGCTCAGTATGCGAATATAATGCAATCTACAACAACAGGGCATGTCATGCTGAAGCGGGTAAATAGCTATTTAACGACGCACGACCCGGGGGACGCACCGCCGGAAAGCCGTCAACTTGAGAAGGAAGGCTATGTCGTCCTTGACCAGGTGTTTTCCGCCGACGAAATCGCTGTGTTGCACAATGACATCACACGTATTTTTGATGAACTGGGACCAGACCGACGCGCCCTAAATCGACCGTTAGAAGATGATGAGATGTTTCGCTACGAGATGTTCAACCGAAGCGCTGCCTGTCAGGAAGCGATCGCGCATCCCGGTATTCTGCGGGTAATCGAGCCGCTAATCGGTGAGGACTGCCACGTCATCGCCAACACCGCCTGGCGCAATCCGGCCGGCCACCCGAGCAACGCCGGGGGAGCATGGCATATCGATGCAGGGCCTCACGTGCCGTTGGCCGACGGGATTAACTGGCCAGAGTCGATTCCACACCCCGTCTTCGCTATCGGCGTGCATATCTTCCTGCAGGATTGTCGACGAGAAGACGGCCCGACCGGGGTCGTTCCGGGCAGTCATCTGTCCGGTCGTTTCCCACCGCCCGAGCAGACTATGGATGACGACCTCTCCTATGGCGAAAACCATGTGGACCTGCTCCTTGGCAAAGCGGGTGATGTAGGCATGTTCGTCTCAGATGTCTGGCATCGGCGGATGCCGGCGACGGAAGATGACCGTGGCCGGTTCTTTCTCCAGGTTCACTACGGCCGCCGCGACATCGCGCAGCGCATCAGGCCGACTGCCGAGGTCAATCACCTATCAGAGGCAGCAAGGGGGCGCGCAGTGGGGACGCGACAAAAGACTATCGTCGGCCTGCACCAAAGCCACTTTTATGACGGCTAAATTCGGTATGTTGGGTCGATCAGTCGCTGAACTTCCGGCAAGGCCTCACTGAAGTCGCGCACGCTCTGCAAGTTACCCCCCTCGCTGGGGTGCTGCGCAAAGACCTGTTCGGTGATGCATTGGTGATCATGGTCAGGGTACCATGGCAGGTCCAGTTCATAGGCCAACCGTCGTGCATGTAACTCACTTGGTGTTTTGAGCCGAGTTGGGGTCATACCCATGATGTAGATCGCCCTAAGCAAATGGTCTGTGCCATTGCCTGAGGCACCAGTAGGATCGGCCGCCGCGCATCCCGCATGGTACAAAGCGGTATCGAATATCACCATATCTCCGGCTTTCACGTTGGTCACGCAAGGGGTCAGGCCAAGGTCAGTGTACTGCGCAGCATCTTCGTTAGGGGTACCCTCGCCCAACCACTTATGGATGGCCATCCATTCCTTTTTGTTGCGTGGTTTAACACCCTCGCTCAGCTCCCAGTTACGAGCACGCATCGCCTGGATTTCCGGGACCAGCTTGTGTGATCTCGGCACGACAGCAGTCGCACCGGTTCCCTGATTCATGTCCCAGAGTGGAATGATCGAGTAGAAGTCTGTAAAGGGCGCGCCATTGCGCTCGTCATAATAAGAGTTCTTGTGAGTGTGCAACTCCTGCATATTCAACCGGCCGTGAGCTTGGTTGGTCTCCGACAACCGGGTGATGACACCTTTATTCCGGGTTGCGGTGGGCAGGTTGATGGACATACGGTCGAATGCCGCGGTTAGATCCTGCTCTTGATACGCTGCCTGAAATCCCGCGATGACCCCTGGCCGCGTGCGCGCAAACCACATGGAGTCACAATGGCAGGTGGACGTCATCAAGCCATCGCCATGCCCGCGGGTCCAGGTCGTAACGTCATCCCGCTTCCAGCCAATCGGTCGTGTCTGCCTCATCTGCGGACACTCGATGCCCTCCAGATGATTCCACAACAGGTCTCGTGCGTGATCCAGTTCCTCTACATTCAAACAGTCTGCAACACAGGCGAAGCCTTCGACATCGAGCTGCGCCTTAATCCCTGCGGCGTCGTCAGCATGAAAGCGCGGCGGTTTCACCTCGCCGAGTACAAAGGGGGTTTTCTGTGTAGTCACAATGCCAGATAACTCATCTAAGGGGCGATACTTTAAATTACCTGGACAAAAAATGCACAACCGACATTCGAGTCGCTAAAATACTGCGGCAACAATGTGAAGTTGGTATCAAAAAGCAGGATGTTCGAATCAACCTGGAAATCACTACAGCAATATCAGTGTCCTGACTGGTTCCGGGATGCGAAGTTCGGTATGTGGGCTCATTGGGGACCGCAGAGCGTACCGATGGTCGGCGACTGGTACGCACGGAACATGTATATAGAGGGCCAACCGCAGTATGACCATCACTGCCGAACGTATGGGCATCCTTCCAAGTTCGGATACAAAGACATTGTCCAGCTATGGAAGGCGGAGCACTGGGAGCCCGAGCGCCTGATCGACCTGTACAAATCGGCCGGCGCGAAATATTTCGTTTCGATGGCCATTCATCACGATAACTTCGATCTCTGGAACTCAACTCACCATGCCTGGAATTCGACGAAGATCGGCCCGGAACGCGACATCGTCGGTGAGTGGGCGAAGGCGGCTCGAGCTGCGGGTCTGCGGTTTGGTGTGTCCGAGCATCTTGAGCGAACATACTCGTGGTTCAACACAAACAAGGGATCGGACACGACCGGCCCCTATGCAGGCGTACCCTACGACGGCAACGACCCGGAACTGTCCGACTTCTACATCGAGAAACACGACGACACCTCGCTATGCTACCCCGACAACCCCAGCGATGCATGGCCACAACATTGGAAGTCACGCATTGTCGATCTGATCGACCAGTACCAACCTGACCTGCTCTACACCGATGGCGGCGTTCCGTTCGGCGAGGTCGGGCGCGAAATGGTTGCGCATTTCTACAACAACAGCGTTCAGCACAGTGGGCAGCTCGATGCGGTTTATGCGCTGAAGGATCCTCAACGACACGAAGGTAATCATGGGGAATATGTCGACGGCTTTGCGACGCTGGATGTCGAGCGTGGTGTGGTCGAGGGGATTGCCGAGGAACCGTGGCAGACCGATACCTGCCTTGGTGGATGGTTCTACGATAGTCGCCGGCCATACAAGACACCCGAGACTGTCGTCCACATGCTCGCGGATATCGTGAGCAAGAACGGCTGTCTGTTGTTGAACGCAACACAGCGCCCGGACGGCACGCTTGATGACCAGGGCGAATGGACCGTAAAGGAAATCGGCAAGTGGATGGCGGTAAACGGCGAGGCAATCTACGAAACCCGACCCTGGAAGCAGTTTGGCGAGGGACCAACAACCTTCGCCACAAGCTCATACGCCGAACGTGAGGAGCGGCGATTCACCGGCGAGGATTTCCGCTTTACCGCCAAGAGCGACACGCTCTACGCCATAGCGATGGGCAAACCAAAGGATGGCGGCTGGCTGATCAGTTCGCTGGCAGGTGAACAGGTAAGCAACGCTTCCATTTTGGGGACCGAGCACACCAGCTGGCGGAACACGCCAGCGGGACTGTGGGTGGAATCACCAGCAAAGCGGCCCTGCGAGCATGCCTGGAGCATTGCGATCAAGAGGTAGATCAGCTGCTATCGGTCAACGCACGATGTGTATCTTTCAGAAAGGCCGCAGACAGCTTCACAACCTCACGATCGTAAGTCAGTAAACCGTTGACCTCCCCTTCCACGTCAGTGGTCTGGGTATATATCGCCCCTGACACCAGCCGCTCGCGCATCATTTCGATCACAGCTTGCGTTTTTCCCAGATACGCCTGCTCAACACTGTCCAGGTCGTGGTAAGTCTGATAACCCCAGCTATCCATATCCGGGTCCCACAGATGTCCCTCTATCGGCCAACCGATGCCACCGTATTCGCCAAGCACCAGCGCGCGATGCGCATCTGCTTCCGGTAGTTTTGGCGACAGCGCATAGTCATGCCAGTCATTAATGTCACCGTACTCCTGATCCAGCCAGCCACTAACGGTATTGACGATCCGGCTGCCATCAAGCGCCCTAACAAATTCAGTAAGTCGTTCCAAGTCATATTCACCCCAGCCTTCATCGTGAATTACCCACATAACAATGGCATGGAATGCCGAAAGCCGCGTCACCATGTTGCGTAGTTCCAGTTCAAACTGAGCTGCAACGTTGTGATTGAGTAGATTGGTGTTTTCATCCCGCCGACTGACGAACTGCGCCGGTGCCATCCCGCTTGGCATATCCTGCCACACCATAAGACCGAGACGACCACAGTGATAGTAGTAACGGGCGCTTTCAACCTTGATGTGTTTGCGCAGGCAGTTGAAGCCCGCTGATTTCAGGAATTCTATCTCATACACCATCGCCTCATCAGATGGCGGGGTCAGTAATCCATCGGGCCACCATCCCTGGTCCAATGTGCCCAGCTGAAATATCTGCTGGTCGTTGAGAATCAACTGCGGTTGCATACCCGGCTCGGTTGCCCCAACAGAAATAGTACGAAACGCCGTGTAGCACCAGACCTCGTCGATGGCTTCACCGATTATCTCAACATTTGCCCATAGATCTTCCTCCAGCGCGCCGCGTTGTGGATGTTACCGTTGTTCATCGGGACTATAGGGTTCCGAGCTAGGTAACAGCGCCACATGTACGTCATAACAACGGGGATTATCCGGAGACCAGCGTTCAACACCGGGAACGGTCAGCGTAAATTGTTGATCGGGTCGCCCAGTCCCGCTCGCCACAACCTGATCACCCTCCATCACCGTGACGCGAACTGCCAGCCCAAGTTGCTTGGTAGGTCGGTGTAGCAACGCCGCAACTTCCTATGACGCCTCCGGTTCCGTAAAGCGCGGCATCAACCGTACTTCGGCAATTGCATGGTCTCTTGATACTGGCTCAAGCCAGACGCTCTGCCAGATACCTGTCACCGGCGTGTACCAGATGCGGTCTGGGTCGTTGATCTGCTTACCGCGAGCCTGCTCCCCCAGGCTGCCCGGGTCGGTGACAGCAACCGTCAGCTGGTTGTCTCTGGCTTGCAGAAAAGGAGTGATGTTGACCCTGATTGGTTCGGAGCCACCCAGGTGGTGCGCCACCAGTCCGTCGTTTATCCAGATGGTCGCGGAATAATCCAGGGCATCCAGGTGCAATATGACATCCTCCGACTGCCAATCGGCAGGAACCGTAAATGATCGCTGATACCAGAGACGCTCGTCTTCGCAAATCCGTTTGCCAACGCCGGACAACGTACTTTCGACCGCAAAGGGTACAAGAATGTTGCCCTGCCATTCACTTTCAGTCGGACAGGATGAGGTCACTGGCGTAATCGCATAACGCCAACTGCCGTTCAGGCTGAGCCAGCGATCCCTTTGCATCTGCGAACGCGGATACTCTCGCCAGGCATTATCGGGTGTCACTTGGCGACCCCAACGGGTCATCATAGGTTGTTCAGACATCTCGTAAATCCAGCCTCCTCCCAAATTGAATCAACGCATATTCTAGTACGGATCTGATGCGTGGCCGAAGATACGTCATAGGTTTATCATAAAATCCCCAAGCTGACCCATATCGCTTTTAGCGCAGGGGGGGGGACGGATGATACGTAACCTGCTTACACTATCAGTGTTTGTCATGCTGAGTTGTCAGCTGCCATTCGCCGGGGCCGATCGCAAAGCAGATTTTCAGGAAGCCTATCAGAGCTATCAACGAGCAATGGGCATCGGCGACACAGTCGCTGCAATGAAAGCGGCAGAGAAAGCCTACAAGCTAGGGTCAAAACTGTACGGGAAAAAAAGTGTCAACGCGGCGAAGCTGGCCATTAACTATGCAGGACTGCTTAGCGATAGCCGTGAGCATAAGAAGGCGAAAAGGGTATTAAAGGGCAAACTGGCGGTGATGGAGGAGAGATACGACGAGCATGCGGTAGATTTGATCGCACCGCTGATGGAGCTTGCCAAGGCAGAATTTAACCCAAAGAAACCTCAAAAATCATTAGCATATTTCGAGCGCGTGGCGAGTATTGTCAGCAAGCAGGACAACGCAGTTTTCCTGGCTAGCAAGCATGAGGAGATTGCCAATACATTAATACGCATAGGTGGACGTCAGCACACACGTCCATATTTTGAAGCAGCACACCACGGGTATGCGAGCGTGCTGCAGCCGGAAGATACCCGTCTTGGTAAGTCTCTAATGCAGATGGGTCTGATCGCTTTACAGGACAATAATTTTAAGGCCGCCACTGAATATCTGAATGACGCACTCACTAGCTTTGACAGAGGCGGATCAATGAACGCGTCAGAGCGAACTGTGAGAGAACTATTGATCAGCGTCCTGTCTCACGAAAATCGTCACGAAGAGGCTACAGCGCATGTCCAGGCGTTAGGAGAATTTACTGAAGGGCCTCCTTCGCCGGTGTATACCGTTCCATTAGATCTTGAACCCAAACAAGTGCGCAAAATGAGAGGAAACGCGATCGTGGTGGGCTTTAAAGTCGATAGCCAGGGATTTGTGTCTAGTCCGCACATCTTGAACTCATCCGTTGAAGGGCTAAACGCGGCTGCGTTAGCAGCAATCTCGCAGTTTCGTTTTGCGCCTCGTTTCGTCGGCGGGAAGCCAGTCGCAACAACCAACGTCGACTATACCTTTGACTTTAGAGAGCAATCGTCAATAGAACAGGCCAAGGAATGGGGCGGCCTTATGCACCGGGCCACCTCCTGTTGCGGCGGTAGCAGACAGATATATCCGCGAATGTAGTTCCTCAAAGGCGCCCCTTTTTTTACGATCATGGTTAATCGACCTTCCAGCAGGGTTTGACATCAAATCACCAATCCACTAATCTGCGCGAAAGCTAGAAAACAGCCCTCGGTTTGTGATCTCCATTTCGCCGTATTATTCGTAATTCTTCGTCCTGTAGTTTCTGAGTTCAAGTCTATTTTCAATGCTGGTAATGCCTCAAGAGGCGCCAATCAAAAATCATAGGAGACAATTATGTCTGATACAGTAAAAGGAACCGTTAAGTGGTTCAACGAAGCAAAAGGTTTTGGCTTTATCGAGCAGGAATCTGGTCCTGATGTGTTTGCACACTTTAGTGCAATCTCAGGTGATGGATTCAAGACGCTTGCAGAAGGCCAGCAGGTTGAGTTCACCGTATCTCAAGGCGAAAAGGGGCCTCAGGCTTCCAACATCGTCGCGGTTTAAGCCTTAAAGCGTTCGAAAAAGAACAGGCCCATTTGGGCCTGTTTTTTTTGGCCTGCAGTTAAGCGTTAGTGTGCTCCGCCATCTACCGGTAAGATCGCGCCGGTTGTAAAGCTTGCTGAATCACTGGCCAGGTACAGTGCTGCACCCAAGATTTCATCGGGTTCGCCACCGCGTTGCATAGGAATAGAGGCTGCTGCGTGCTTGTTGAACACTTCCATATCCCAGGCCTTGCTGATATCAGTCAGAAACGGGCCTGCCATAATACAGTTCACGCGAACGCTCGGACCATAGGCCGCTGCGAAAGATCGCGTCAGCGCGTTAAGACCTGCCTTTGCAGCCCCATAGGGCTCGGCTCCAGGACTCGCGCCAACCGACGCCGTGCTACTTATGTTGATAATGCACCCACCACCTGCCTCCGCCATGCGTTGACCGACATTGGCGCTAAGCCTAAATGGGGCCTTGAGGTTGACGCCAATCACCTTATCAAACAGGTCCTCCGACACTGCATCCAGAGAGGGATAAAGTGGCGACATGCCGGCATTGTTGATCAGCACGTCAACTTTGCCAAATTCTCCGTATACCGCATCGACCATCTCGTCCAGTTCCTGCCAATACCCAACGTGACACGCGTAGGGAAAGCCCTTCACACCCAGAGCCTCCACTTCCTTTACGGTCTCTTCACATGACTCAAGCTTGCGGCTGACGATTGCAACATGTGCACCCTCGGCGGCAAATCCAAGTGCCATGGCGCGGCCCAGCCCGCGACTCCCTCCGGTAATAAGTATGACTCGATCTTTCATAGTTACCCCTATTGTTCAAAACTCATAACATACCCAGCCGATAATAAGAGTCTATCGTTGCCCTGACCGTATCTTCGATGGGATAGGTGGTCAGTCCCAGTTCCTGTTTAGCAAGCAGGCAATAGGATCTCGGACCATCCCGTGTCGGTTGAGTAACCTTGTCTCCATCCATTTCTTCACCGCCTATTTCCGGTACCTGGGGATACATTTTTTGCAACATAGCCTGTAACTGCCAGGTATAGAGCTCACCGTCACGGTCTGCAGCGGAGAGAATATAGCGTGAGCCATTTCTGGCGTAGGTGCTTTCGCAGCATAGCCGGTGTGCTCGACCACAATCTCGAACATCCGTGTTGTTCCATAGCATGCGACCGCCCTCTGTTTTGCTGTAGGGCTTGCCCTTGAGCATGAACTTCATACAGTTCTGCCAACTCCAGGACTGATCGTGATTTTCACACATCAGAGGGCCAATAACGTGGAGGGGCAAGATTGCCATCGCATCGAAAGTGCCTTCTTCCGCAGCGCGCTTGTAGATCATTCGCTCGGTGTTGGCTTTGGCCATGGCGTAAGCGATGTTACGGTCCTTCGGGATCATTTCTTCAGTCCAACGACCATCGTAGGCTTCGATGTTGTCGCCACACCAGTCGTTCTCTGTATAGACATATCCATTCGGTCGCGGATGTCCCACTGCAGCGAACGAACTGGTAAAGACGAATCGCTTAAGCGAACCACCTTTAATTGCCGATTCGAAAGCATGTTCTACTTCTGTAAAGCATCCGTCATATACCTGCTGGGGTGTCTCCTTGTTATAGCCGACGGTCGCACCGGTATGGATTACCGCGGCACAACCGTTGAACGCATCGTCGTAACTGCCAGGATTCAACAGATCGCCCTGATAAAGTTCCACCTTGGCACGATGACCCTCGTTATTCATGGCCAGCAAGTGATCGACCTTCGCGCTGTTACCAGGATCCCGCACACACGCGCGCACTGTATAGCCCTGCTCCACGCAATCCTGGACGACCCAGGAGCCGATATAGCCGCTAGCGCCAGTGACGGCAATGGGTCCGTCAGCGGGAGATATTGCTGTTGATGAGTTGGTCACTTCCTGCACCACCGCCAGTTAATATGAGGGGCGATAACGTATCACAAAACAAAACACTGCTGTATAGCCCACGTTTCCCTATGCGGGAACGGCGGGGTGAGCAATATGCCTGACGCAGTGCGCTGTGACTGAGAGAACGACAGGAGAACGACAGGACACCCACGAATTCCTATTCCTACTATCACAAGGGAACGCCATTACCAATGCGCGCACTTTTACCAGCAACGGCTCGATGGCGTAGACTAGGCTATGGACTTTAAGTTAGTTACTTCCACCATACTGAAGGAACTGGAATCTCAGCAGATCAACTACGCTGTTATAGGTGGTTTCGCGCTAGGTTTCTGAGGTGTTACGAGGACTACCATCGACATGGACCTGCTGTTGTTAGCCGAGGACGACGCGAAAGTTGAGCGTATTCTCAGTCAATACAGCTACGGAACTGTTCATAAGAGCGAAAATGTTGCCCCGTATGTTTCCGACCTGGCACCGTACGGGAATATCGACGTCATTTACGCTTTTAGGGATATCTCAAGAAGTATGCTAGAAAGAAGCGTAGCCAAGGAAATATTGGCCGATCTGACTATCAGGGTGCTGATACCAGAGGATATTATTGGGCTGAAAGTACAGGCGCTGGTGAACGATCCGAAGCGCGAAGCCAGGGACAATGCGGATATCACCGCGCTGGTAAATGCGCAAGTTACCAGGGATGAACAAATCGATTGGGAACTGTTGCAGGATTACTACGAACTGTTCGAGCGTTCTGACGCGTTTGGTCGTCTGAGGGAGAAATATGACAAAACTCAGTGAACAGGAGAAGCAGGAGTTGCTCGACGATGCGGCGTCACCAGCCCGTCGCATCGACTTCAGAACGCTCGACACTAATGCCAATCTGGCACCAGATGAATATATCGCCTTCCTGGACTGGGCCTATCCTTACATGACTGAGAAGCATGAGGACCGAGCACCAATCACCGGAGTCTTTTTGCTCTGAACTATCGCGGTAGTTTGTTAGACGAGATCAAGACTCGCTCGAATTCCCTAGAGCTTTCGAATCTTGAAACTCCGTCCTTTTATCCTTCCGCGCTGTAACCCTTCCAGCGCCTTTGCGACAACATTGTGATGAATTGCAACATAGGCGGCATACTCTAGGATATCTATCTTTCCGACGGCAGACCCGGGGATCCCCGCTTCACCGGTGAGTGCACCAAGAATGTCTCCTGGCCGGATTTTCTCTTTTCGGCCCGCTGCGATACACAGGGTGACAAAATCCGGTGGCGTCATGGTTGCAGATCCATTCAGCGTTTCGATCGGCTCAGCCGTCAGGTGGGAGCCCTGAAAGGCGCCAATGCCATCGAGCTTGTGCTGCTCTCGGTCTGTCAGCAGGCTCAGGGCCAGCCCTTCCTTTCCCGCCCGTCCAGTGCGCCCGATACGGTGCACGTAGCTTTCTGGATCTTTTGGCAGATCATAGTTGATAACCACAGGCAGCTCGTGGATATCGAGACCCCGGGCAGCCACGTCGGTGGCGACCAGGATACGGCAGCTCTGCTGGCGAAACTGAATGAGCACCTGGTCTCTGTCACGCTGTTCCAGATCGCCGTTTAGTGCCAGCGTTGCGATTCCCATTTTCTGTAGATGTGCGCTGACCTCACGTGTCGCATCCTTCGTATGACAAAACACGATTGCTCTTTCGGGCTGATAGTGACCGAGCAGCTTCACCAGGCTGTCGAGCTTTCGACTTCGCTGGGTCAGGTAGAACAACTGGCGGATTTGCCCTTCATCGTGCAACGACTCAACGCTGACCTTTACCGGTGATTGCTGAAAGCGTTCGCTTAACGACTCAATGTTGTCGGGATAGGTCGCCGAAAACAATACGGTCTGCCGGTCGCGAGGTGTCTGTTTGATGATGGTTTCAATGTCGTCCATGAATCCCATGTCCAGCATACGATCCGCTTCATCCAGCACCAGCGTGTTGACTCGGGAGAGTCTTAGCGTCTTTTTTCGCAGGTGGTCTTTGATTCGTCCAGGTGTACCAACAACGATATGCGCACCATGCTCAAGAGAACCGATCTGCGGGCCAATGGACTGACCACCGCACAGGATGACTACCTTGATATTTTTCTGGTGCCGCGCCAGGCGTCTAACCTCAGCCGCCACCTGAGTGGCCAGTTCCCGTGTCGGACATAGAATCAGCGCCTGAGCCCCAAAGTCTCGTGGATTAATTTTCGAGAGCAAAGGGAGCGCGAACGTGGCGGTCTTTCCGCTACCGGTCTTGGCCTGGGCGATGACGTCTTTGCCGTCGAGTGCCAGCGGCAGGACTTTTTCCTGAACGGCGGTCATCTCTTCATAGCCAAGACTATCCAGATTGGCCAGTTGTTCCTTTGATAGCCCCAGACTGGCGAACGAAGAATCGGTCACGAGTCATCTGCCGGATGAAATTGCGTTGCAGTTCTCATGGCGTCCTTATACAGGAGTTGGGACGCTGGCGATACCAATGGTCATCGCTCAGGTTCTCTACCTCGGAGAAGCAAAGAAATCTCGAACTGCTCCATTCCATGAGCGCCCTCCAATCAGGGCCTTCACACTCTGCCAGTCTACGACCTTGAAGTTCTGATTCTCTGCATCACCTCGAGCACTCACGTTAAAGCCATCCTGGACGACCAGTATGCCCGCCGGATAACCCGGGATGGGTCCATGATGCACGGCAATCCCGTCAGTCTCTTCACTGCCGTCAATCCCGCTGATTGAATCAGCAGCGATAGAGAACTTGCGTAACGGTTTATGGCTCGCAAGGTCAAAGACTATATAAGTGTTGTCACCCTGGCTTGAAGCCAGCAGGTAGCTTCGCCCTTCGGAACGATAGATATCCAGGCCCTCCACGTCGGCAGTCAGCCACAGATCATCAATCGCTGCGATAAGGCGCTTCTCGCCAGTCACTATATCGATCTGCCAGATCCCGGTTTCTTCCTCGCCGACATAGAGATGTTGATTGGCACGATCAACCACACAACCTTCAGTCTGCGTTGCGAGATGATACTCGGCGATCGGACCATCGCCCTGCCAACTCCAGGCCTGCACCAGTCCTTCTTTATCACCCACATAGATGGCCTCGTCGGACACGCAAAGTCCGTAGGGCTCTGCCAGTGCCAGCGGGATGGAACGTAATGCTTCATAGTAAGACTATGAATATCACCAGACGTTCCCCTGGGTTTCGGAAGTGCATTACTTCATTGTGACAATTCTGGAGATTATCGACCTGTGTGCGATTCTAACTGCGCGCCTGCGCCCCAGTTCAGTCGAATATCCCATATGAAACGGTGTTCTCTTTTAAGCGGCCATATGTCTTCGTCGATCTCTCTGAATACATTGGTTGCAGGTGAGAGCACCACGTCACGCCCCATGATGTAAGACTGCTCTCGGACGACAGACAGGTATGATTTGTTGAGTGCACGAGCACGTGCTCTTGAAGGTGAAATCAGCGCCGCGATGTGTGGCGCCTTCTCGACCACCCGACGATTTACACTACCATTTTCGTCGAACCACCGATCCAACATCTCCTGATTCTGCCGAAACTCATCGCCTCCACCGACCCTACTCATATAGGTCAGATATTCACCGTCTTCTTCGCCTATGTTGGGTACATCTGTTATGTCGGTCAGGTCGATGTAACCCCAGCCATCAGCACCCGCTACTTTGCGTGGAAAGGAAAAAGTCTGGTCTATGGTCGAACCAATCGACTTGTGGCATCCGACACAGAAAAACTGCTCTTCCCGGCTCTGTTTACGCAGCTCCCCATGCTCATCTTCGATAAAGCCAAGTATTGTCCAGCCGCGGTGATTGCTCAATCCGTTGCGACCCTTGTCTATCACGCGTGGCAGCTTCTCAAAGTTTTTTTCCTTCTTCTCCAGGTAATACGATGACGCAAGTACCGACCTGGATAGAAAAGCAACCTTGTTCATGTAGCGAACCTCCTTGATTCGCCGGCTCGGTCGAGCATGTCCCTGCTCGTCAAGGTCGACATAACGTACGGTATGCAAAAACTGCGTTCCTGCCGGATAAAGCATGCTGGCCAGCGAGGTCTCACTGGCATCTCCCACATAGCGCTCGCGACGCAATAGCCTGCCAACATCTGGCTGTAGCTCACCATTTCCATCGATATCGATGCGCAACACCATTTCATCAACAGGAGGAATTGTCGTTTCTGCCCGATCAGATATCGCCAACTCCAACAGGCCAAGATTGACGAAATAAACGTCTCGCGAGTAACTGCCATCGATGCTGGAGAAGGCCTCAGGCAGGCGAATCATGACGTCATCGGTCGCGCCATTGGTTGGCCAAAAAGTGCTTGGCATCGGCTTGTAGTTAAAGGCAACCCAGCGCGATCCATCCAGGGCCACACCTTGTTTGTCAAAGGCTTGTTTACCGAGCGCAAGATTCCGGATAACAGGTTCTGGTCCTGGCCAGGCATCGCTTTCGACGAACTTGATAAACCGCTCATAGTTGTCATCATCGATCCAGGCATCGATAGCCTCATCAGTAATTGCCCTTGCTTTCTCTCGTCGATCGACAAAAAGATTCTGCCAGCTATTGGAGACACCAACATCGGAGAATACGTACGTGCCCTGAAAGAAACCATCGTTCTGAACATTAGGTCGCTGTTCACTCGCGTCGTAGGTTTGATGACAGATAAAGCAGGGGTTATTTACGCCGTCTGTCTTTGTGTAGCATTGCGCGGGAATGGGCGCTTCGGGATTGTAGATGCGGTCGGTGCCGCTTAGTTTCTTAACAATCTCCAGCCGTTCTTTATCGGTCATGTCTGCAATCGCGATCGGACCGATGAACATAAAGAATACAATTACTAGTCTCATCGTTTGATTTCCAGAAAAGAAGTAAAGGGCGAGGAATGTATCCCCGCCCTTTTTTAAGGTTCCACGAACCGTACTGAAGTCAGTCAAGAAGTGATGTGTCGTAAAGCCATAGCGAATTGTTCTGCTGACTGCCGTCTTCGCCAATCATGATGCGGCCATCTTCCATGACAAGCACGTTGTCCGGCTGGGCGATGGTATTGGCATCGCACTGTTCCGACCCCCCCGCGCTCTGATCTTCAGTCGCTCCCATGATGACCGGATCGATGCGCACAACATCATAGCTAGCGCCACCACCGTTGCCGACAAATGGCATTCGATAGACGCCACCACAGTCTTTAACTCGATCGTTGAGCTGGATATCGCCTTCGCCATCGGTCATGCCGCGATCCACGTCGGATATTGCGAAGTAAACATAGGCCTCTGTTACGGTCTTTCCAGGAACGATGTCGGTTCCCTCAACTGCTTCTTCAGCCCGTCCGTAGTGCATGTTTATGCCTTCGAACTTTCGCCATTCTGCGGTTGCACCCAGGGCGTCAGCGGCGAGCTTGGACTCGAGGAATGCCGCGCGATCATCCATCGGCAAACCAGCGGTCGTACTGCTGCCACCTTCTGCAATCGTTGAGTAAGCACTGCCGGCAGGTCTACCGGCGTTGACCCAGGTTGCCCACGCTGCAATGTCGGTCTCCGTGATGTAATTGGATTCACCGGCGACGAAGTCTGTCGTATCTACCGCATCGTACTCGGCAACCCAACCCTCGATTGTCGCGTTATCGTTGTTTGCCAGCGGGATCCAGGTAATGTCGAAACCAGTAAGCGATGGATCTGTGGAAAACGAGTCCTGCGTCAACGCAGCGGCAAACAACGTACCGGACGATAAGTCTTCGGCAGTATCGGAAACAAACTTATAAAAAGCACCATCCGTCTGATCTTCCGACATATAGCAGGTCATCCCATCGGGCGCACAAACACCGTTTTCGTGACCATAACGGCCCATCGTGTAGTGCTTCACTGGTGCAGGAGAGGCCGCCGTTGGATTCGTAATCTCCACCAACCACTGGTAGCGGTAAGGATTAGGAAAGGTCGCGGCATCTGCAGCACCTGTTGCCGCCGGATCCAGATATCGCGCGAGCGCTTCGCGGGACTGAAGCGGCCATTCCGCAAGCGCAGGATCGTTCCAGGATGCGGTCTGGCCAGGTTCGCCGGCTGGTCCGCCCCATTCTTCAGAGGTCATGGGCGTGCCCCAGGGCGTTACCGTACCAAAGCAGTTTGCCAGGGTGCCATAGGTGCCAAAATCCAGCATCATTACATCGCCAGTGTCGACACTCCATGTTCCCGTCACAGGGTCTGCATCAATCTTCATACGACTCATGCCACCAGGGTAGAATTCCCAGTTGGTAAACAGATAGCCCGAATTTGCAGCAAGGGGAACAAAACCGTTGAAGTCGGGCATATCTGCAGAAACGATTTCCGTGATGCCATCCGCAGGCGAGACGATCGTACCCAGACCTGAAGATAGGGCGCCGCCGAACGTGTCCGTACGCTGACCCAACAACTTGTACTCACCATATGCAACCTGAGTGGTCTGCAATAGGAAATCATCATCCTTCTTCGGGATAGGTGTCGACAGTGCGGCCCTTCTCGGGATCGCGTTAACATTCACACCTGCTACATAACCGACACCACCCAGGTTATGTACCCTGCCATCTTCATCAACCTCGGTGTTGGCGGGGTCTGGATGTTGTTCGTTAAAAAACAAAGTCCCTTCCGGGGAAATAAAGGCGCCGGTAACCTCTGCGCCCTGGGGTACGGTTGCCAACCGGGTTAGACCCTGTTGTCTAATTGCACCCTGACCAAATACATCGCCATCCGCACCCGCAGGGCCGGTTGCCCCCTGAGCACCGTCATCGCCCGCAGGTCCTTGAGTACCGTCAGCACCCTGAGCGCCCTCGGCTCCGGTCGGGCCAGCAGGACCCGGGGCCCCATCGTTTCCGTCTTCACATGCACTGAGTGCAAGCACCGCAGTCACAATAAGTGTCACTTTTGCAAACTTTTTTCTTATTAATTGCATCTTTCTCGACTCCAAATAGTTCAGTTCCGTTAAACAGGTGTTCAACGTCGAGAAGTCTACGGTCGAGAAGTGAAAGCACGATTAATAAACCGGAAACTTTTTAAATTCATCGTAAAAAGGCTGGTGACTCTGTAAAGATCGCTTCTTGAATTACCCGATTCACTTGTCAGGCTGAGAAGATCGGGTCCAGCGTGAGCAACAGGCGCTCACCTTCTTGATGCGGCGAGCGATGGACGACACCACTGAAATCATCCTGCCAATTCCCACCTTTAAGCATGAATTCACTATTGGGGAAGCAGAAGAAATTGTATTCGCGAGCAGAATAATTCCCCAAAGGCCTCAAGACAGCCACGATGTTCTAGCACACATGGAGATTTCTAGTGATTTGACAGAGATGAATACGCTACCCGACTCTTCAGCAGAACTAATCGATATTTTGAAACTAAGACACGGTTTGTTGTTAGCAGAGAGACCTGACAAACAGCCTGGTGAATTCAAAGAGAGATCTAATAGAGCTGGTGGGACTGAATTTGTTTCACCGGAACTAGTCGAAGGGACTCTCGTACAAGGGTTTGAAATCTATCGATCGCTTCCCACCGGAATGCAACGTGCCTTGTTTATTCATTTTCTCGTGACTGAATGTCATCCATTCGATGACGGCAATGGGCGGATTTCCAGAATCATGATGAATGCTGAGCTCACATCTCATGGGGAATTCAAAATCATTGTCCCTATAGTCCACAGGGAAAGTTACCTGAATGGCTTGCGGAAGGCGACAAGGGAAGGACGCTTTAGAACGCTTGTGAAAGTGCTTCATCAGTTGCAGTGTTACGCATCTTCTCTAGCCTGGGAAGACTACGGGCAGGTTAAGGCTGATTTACAAGAACATGCAGCAGATAAAGATCCTGATGAAGGTGTTGGTATCTTTAATAGGGTGATAAGCAAGCTGGGCAGTGACTACCCGGTAGACTAGGTCTTGTCCTCGACTCCATTCTGGAGAAAAAGCATTGATGCGACAACGCCGATACGGCGCTAAACTCACGCTGTGCCAATCGCTACCCTCACAAACCTGTCTATTGCCTACGGCACCGACAAGGTACTGGACCAGATTGAACTCTCCATAGAACGCGGTGAACGCATTGCCCTGGCCGGCAGAAATGGTGCAGGAAAATCTACCCTGCTCGGACTAATCAGTGGCAACGTCATCGCCGATGACGGTAGTCTTTGGCGCGCAGACAACCTGAAGTTTTCGACACTGAGTCAGGACCTACCGGCACGCACCGACATCAATGTTTTCGACGCCGTCTCTGGTGTCTTTGATGAATTGGGTAAGCAGTTAACCGAGTATCACCATTTGACCCAGGATGATTCACTGGACACAGACCGTCTGGCGCAACTCCAGGCAGCACTCGATCACGCCGACGGCTGGAATATCAGCCATCGCATTGAAGCAACGCTCCACCGCTTAAGCCTGGATCCCGAGGCACCCCTTTCAAGCCTGTCAGGTGGTTGGCTAAAAAGAGTCGCTATCGCTCAATCGATGGTCGTCGAACCCGACGTCTGGATACTGGACGAACCGACCAACCATCTGGATCTTGAGGGAATCGAATGGCTGGAATCACTGCTGTTGGATTTCCCGGGTACCGTCCTGTTTGTCAGCCACGATCGTCAGCTGATGCAATCTGTCGCTACTGCGCTTGTGGAGATAGACCGCGGCAGGGTCACCCGATATAACTGCGACTACACGACTTTCATCGAACGCCGTGACAAAGCGCGAGAAACAGAACTCGAGCACAACAAACAATTCGACGATAAACTTAAAATCGAAGAAACCTGGATTCGCCAGGGGATCAAAGCCAGGCGCACCAAAAATGAGGGCCGTGTACGTGCATTGCAGGCACTCCGGGCGGAACGCAACAAGCGTTTGTCCATGAAGGAGCTAAAGCTACAGGTCGATAGTGGGATAAGCTCTGGCAAGATCGTGAAAGAAGCGACCCGCCTTGGGAAGTCCATTGATGGCAAACTGCTCATCAAGGACCTGGATCTCATCATCCAGCGCGGTGACCGGATCGGCGTGCTTGGCCCCAATGGATGCGGCAAATCGACGTTATTGAAACTGCTGCTGGAAGAACTCCCGGCGGACACCGGCAGCCTCAAAACCGGCACCAAATTACAGGTTGCCTACTTCGATCAGATTCGTGAACAACTCGACCAACAAAGAAGTGTCCACGACTTCATCGCCGAGGGTCGGGACTATATTGCTGTAAATGGCAAAGACATACACGTGGTGACTTACCTGAACAATTTCATGTTCAACCCCGACCAGGCACGCGCGCCCATTCGTACATTGTCCGGCGGCGAACAGAACCGGTTACTGCTGGCCAAACTATTCGCCGTGCCCGCCAACTTCCTGATACTGGATGAGCCCACCAACGACCTGGATATTGAAAGCCTTGAACTCCTTGAAGAGCTGCTGGTTGGATACGACGGCACCGTACTGCTGGTAAGCCACGACCGAACTTTTATGGATAACGTGGTATCCAGCCTTCTGGTTTTTGAAGGTAACGGTAAGGTTCAGGAATACGTCGGTGGATATTCAGACTGGGCCAGAAGCGAAACCAGCAAGCAAGTCAGCGACTCCAATACTCAAAAAAGCAGCACGTCTACGCACCAGGAACGCAAAAAGCAAAAAGCGACCGAACAAAAGCAACTTCGAGACCTGGACAAGCTCACTACCCGTATAGAAAAAACCGAGCAGGAACTGGCAGAGGTCAATCAACAGATGGGAGAACCCAGCTTCTTTGAACAATCACGTGAGCAACAAGCAGCTACCTACGACAGGGCAGCCGCACTTGAAAACCAGATCGTGACATTAATGGAAGAATGGGAGATTCTCGAAGCCAGGAGTTAAACTACGTTCATGCAACTTTCTCGACAGCAAAAGACCTTTTTCCGCGAACAGGGTTATATCGTTATCCCCGGTGCCCTGTCACAAAAAATGGTAGACGAAGCACTGCGCTCCATCAATCACAGCCTCGGTTCCGAGGGCATGAGTAAAGATGACCTGCCGCGCCTGTACGCTCAGTCCTTTTGCAACGAGGTGCAAGAAGCGCGCGCCATCACCGATCTCTTTAACCATTCGCCTGTCTATGCCATTGCTGAGTCGCTGCTGGGCGAAGGCAATGTAGAAAAGACCGGGGCCGGACAAATTGCCCTGCGTTTTCCGATGGACCCCACGAGCGACCCCGGCCCGCTCGATGGCCACCTTGACGGCCTCGGCTCCGGCCTCAATGGTAGCGCCATAGGCAATTACAGTCGTGGTTTCACGGGTCTGGTCGTCTGTCTGCTATCCCAGCTCAGCGCCGACTATAGTGGCAATTTCACCGTCTGGCCGCGCACCCATACTTTATTCGAGGATTATTTCAAAGAACATGGGCACGAGGTTTTGGAAAATGGCATGCCCCGTTTAGAGTACCCCGAAGAACCCATCATGTTACAGGGCCAACCCGGCGACGTCGTGATCACACACCACCAACTAGTACACAATGCCGCGCCCAATACTTCACCGCACGTGCGCTACGCGGCCATCTTTCGCCTGCTCCACATAGATTGCAAAGAAATTGGCCGCGATGCCTATACGGATATCTGGCGCGAATGGCCCGGTATACGCGAACCAGACCAAGAGGAATTGGGCTGACATCAGTTAATCCTGAGCCGCTGCCCAGTCGCCTGCAACCAGCTAATAGTGTCCTTCAGAATCGTCGGGATATCGCGAAGTGGCACGCCAAGACTGTCTCGTCTGGTAAAATCAAAACTGGTCGCATCGATCATGGGCTCCCGTAATGGTTCGGGCATTGGTGCGTCCGGTAGTAGTTCCGCTATTGCTGCGTAGATCCTTTGCCATGGCCAGGAGTCATAGACACCGAAGTAACGTCCTTTAGCCTTTGGATTCTCATAGGCGGCAAGAAAAAGATTCGCTAGGTCGTCGACATGAATCATGGAATTAGAGTCGTTTGGGATCTTCTGATGAGACGGCGGTTCACCCGCGACCATATTCGCCAATGACTTCATGAAGCCGCGATTAGCATGCTCAGGAATAATTGCCGGGCCCAACATAAGGGTTGGCAGCAGGATCGACAGGCGCATGTCACGATCAGCTGTGAACTGAATCGCGGCCTTTTCCATCACGGTTTTTGCTGCAGACGTGTACTTTTTTACGCTGTATTGTTCCTGCTCGTTAGACCAGTGATCAACTTCATTCTTGTTTGGTACCGAGGGTATTGGATTTGTACTACTGGTACTACTGCAGATGACAACGTCTTTAACACCCGCGCCGTGCGCCGACTCCAGGATGTTTAGACAGCCATCCAAAGTCGGTCGGACAATCTCTTGGTAACCCTGCTCATCTTCCATCTCGCGCGCAGGCTTACCTGCCGGGCCGAAATAGGTGGGAATCAGGCTCGCGATGAACACGCAGTCGATATTCTCCAGCAAGGGATCAAACGCGCCAGGATTCGCCATGTCAGCAGAGAATAGTTCGAGGTGCTCCCCTTCTGGGAGCGCCAGCAGATAGGGCGCTTTCGTCGGGTCGGTAACATCTCTGAACGTACCTCTAACGGTGTAACCGCGGGCAAGCGCTGCTTTGGTGATGTTCGAACCGACCAGACCGCTGGCCCCCACGACGCATATTGTTGCCTCTGTCACAACCTTCCCTATTCCTCAACCGGTGTGTACCAGATGGGTGAAGTATAGACTCTTTCCATTAAGGACGAAGGACAGGTTCTACGCCCGTCGACTTTTCACTGCGTGCTAGACATCCACATATTCAAGCAGATCACCGTGTGCTGGCACTGAGTCTAGAACCCATCTGGATAGTATCTCTCAAAGACAGCTCGCCGAAGTTTTGTATATTCTTCTTCGGTAATCACATTCTGACTTTTTAGATCTGTTAGCTCACTTAGGTCTCTCTCAAACTCTGAAATGCTTGAGGTAAAATCACTAGCTTCAAAACAACTCTTAAACCTCACGAGCTGATTCAAGGAATCCAAGCGCATTTCTACAAATTTTATCTGGCTCTTCTTGTCAGATTGATTATCTACCGCGAGCCACAAAGGAGGAAATGCAACAGAGGCTATGAAACCTACAATCTGATCACCATCTCGCGAAGTAACGATATTGTTTCTTATAGCTGTTCTCTGATCCCTCAAGGCATTTTTGTCTTCGTTAATCTGGGCACAGGAAAGCGCTAGATCAGCTGGTTGGAAGTTGGAATCATCCAGTTGTTTTGAGTGAATCGAACCATAGTCCTCTGGCAATTCCAAAGCGCTTTGGGTACATGAGGTCAGGAACTGTAATAGGAACAGAACAATAGAATACCTAATCAACAAATTTAATCGCCCTTCCGTCTCCATCCAATTTCCCCCAACTCATTGCTGATATCCCAACCGTCCCATATCTCACTAGTATGACTGCGTCAGCTCCAAGCTTCGCCGTTTATTCGCGACCATCTCATTGGTTGGGTCTTTTTTAAAAATGGTTGTTTTGCTTACAAAAGCCTTGATATCCCCGAGTACTTCATACTCTCTATCAAGGATATCGTGCTCAGTCATGATAATCTCTGATACGAGAGTTGGTTGGACCGCTTCGGTACTTGTTACTCTTTCATTGGCATTCACTTTGGAGGAACTTCGAGTGGCTGCACAGCCTGAAAGAACCAACGCTAGACAACCGACTATAAGTAAATTATTCATTGGTTTTTGTTTCATGATTTACCTTCCCTATTCACTCGTTTCATTAAGTTCAGCTTCCGGGTAGTACTTTTTGAACAGCGCAAATCGCAGCTTCACATATTCGTCATCAGTCAACTTACCACGATCCTTCAGGTCATCTAAAACGTTTAGTTCGCTCACAAAGTTTGACGATGAGAGAGAGGAGTTTTCTGAGCTTGTTAATGAGTTCGACTTGGTGAGTTTTACATGAATAGTGGGTGGGTTTAGGTTGTATTGAGCTCCGCTGGTCGCGTCTACCCCCCAACCAATCAGGCCTCCCATAAGAACATTGCCCCAGACAGCGCCCCCCACGTCTTTAATCACTGGAATAGTTCTAGTCTCATATCCATCCAGGGATATTGAGACCAGGTGGTCTCGTTTTCTTTTCATTGCTACATCAATGGGTTTTCGCCCACGGCTCATCCCGTCGACTGCCACTTCTGCGCCCGTAGGATCCGAGGAGATCATTATTCCTTGGGAAGTGCCCTTCACGACAGTCGCACAACCTGTGCGACAGGCTAAACGCGAAAAGTAGAGCGATATGGGAAGACTGAATTCTAAAAGGTAGTGTCATATCAAGATCAGTCGAGACTCATTGAATTCTTAGACCACCATACTCTCATATCGTAAAATTTGTGATTATCTAGTCCTAAGAATGTTTCTAGCGAGTTATCGCGCCCGATTAGCGGCAATATTCTGACATCGCGATAATGCAGATGCTCTGAATCAAATTATGTGATTGATTTTGCCTTAAGGGGTACACCCCATCTAACCAACCCATCGTGCGTGATATAGTGCATCGTCTCTGCAAACGTTTCTCGGTTCTTGCGCTATCTACTTTGATTACCTCGCATGCAAAAGTCTCCTATTGGCCGTTTGCTGTCTTTCCTCTAATCATATTTCTAAACCAATCGTGTCCGCTTCGGCATCATAAACGGACACTTCACTGGTAGAGAATCGGTAAAGCCCGATTATTTCTCCATGAGTGCAGGTTACGTGTCCTTCGTACCAGGTCGCGAGGATTTCCGAGTTTTACACCCGCGCAAAAATCTACATAGTTGGTCAAAGGAGCGTTAAGAGCCGCAGGAAACGCAGTGAAGTTGGTGGCCAGAGGTAGAATCGAACTACCGACACGGGGATTTCAATCCCCTGCTCTACC
>CAJWQG010000038.1 GCA_913045175.1 uncultured Gammaproteobacteria bacterium
ACCTGGAAAGTGGGCAGCGCCCCACCATAAAACTGAACATCGAAGAGAGTGTTGTCGATACCGGGCTGGCCAAACTCGGTGCGATCATTGGTGATCACGCGCAAACAGGCTGCAATGCGGTGACTAATCCAGGCACGATTATCGGTAAAAACACCTTGGTTTATGCCAATACTTCCGTCGCCAAAGGATTGGTTCCGGAAAATAGCATCGTCAAACTGAGACAAGTAACCGAAATCGCAAAGCGCACCTGAAACCGCTCGTAATGTTTATGGGCAGGATTGTTAGACCAATCCAACTAATTTGGCTAACATAGCCGACTTTTTTCAAAACCCAACACCATGAATATAAAGCACTTTCTGGACCAGACATTTACCGAGAGTTTGAGTAGCCTCGCCGGCTCCGATACTCCGGGCATCGTAAAGCAAGCTCAACGGGTAGAGTTTGGTCACTATCAGGCTAATGGCGTGATGGGTGCCGCAAAGAAAATAAAAACGAATCCACGAGAACTAGCTCAACAGCTGATATCAACACTCGACCCTGAAACGTTTACTACGGAAGTAGCCGGACCAGGATTTATCAACGTTCATCTGCGTACTTCTTTTATAGCCAGTGAATTGAACAAGTTACGTGAAGACGCACTACTTGGCGTTGTTCCTGTTGAGCAAACAAAGATCGTCGTTGACTACTCCGCCCCCAATCTCGCAAAAGAGATGCATGTCGGACACCTTCGTTCCACAACTATTGGTGATGCCATCGTCAGAATTCTGGAGTTCCTGGGACAGGATGTCATCAGAGCAAATCATGTCGGCGACTGGGGCGCACAGTTTGGCAGCCTTCTGGCATACATGGATCGCCAGTCCCAGAAAGGGGAATCCCTCTCCACGGAATTAAAGGATCTGGAAAAGTTCTATCAGGCAGCTAGTGCGTTGTTTAAGTCTGACGAAGAATTTGCCAAAACCGCGAGAGGTTATGTCGTTCATCTGCAAAATGGGGATCCAAAGTGCCTAGAACTGTGGCAACAATTCATAGACGAATCGATTCGGCATAGCCAGGAAGTCTACGAGAAGTTCGATATCACTTTAACGCGAGATGATATCCGTGCAGAAAGCGCCTACAACGATGATCTACCTATCGTTATTCAGGAGCTAGGTGAAATGCAGGGACTACTCGTCGAAAGCGAAGGTGCCAAGTGCGTGTTCTTCGATGAGTTTAAGGGAAAGGACGACAAACCTCTCCCCGCCATCATTCAAAAATCCGATGGCGGTTATCCTTATATGGCGACTGACCTGGCGGCTGCCAGATATAGAACAAGGGTTTTGAACGCCGACAAAGTGCTTTATGTGGTAGGCGGCGAACAGTTATTACACCTCAGGCAGGTGTTCGCTGTAGCCGGTGCCGCGGGCTATATCCAAGACAATCAGGAGTTCAGACATCTGCCATTTGGCATGGTACTAAAAGCGGACGGTAGTCGGTTTAAAACTCGCGATGGTGCCGACGTGAAACTAATCGATGTGCTGGACGAAGCCATCAACCGAGCATTTGCTCTTGTTTCAGAGAAAAATCCGTCGCTCGCGGAATCCGAGAGGCAGGAAATAGCCAAGGTCGTTGGTATCGGCGCGGTTAAATATGCTGAGCTCTCAAAAAATCGAACTACGGATTACATTTTTGACTGGGACACGATGCTCTCTTTCGAAGGTAATACAGCGCCATATCTGCAATATGCTTACACGCGTATTCGAAGTATCTTCAGACGCGCTAGCGTCGAGGCCCTCGAGGGAGAAATCGAACTTGTCGAGGAAGTGGAAATACGTCTTGGGCTGAAAATACTCCAGTTCCCGGAAGCAATCGAATCGACGCTAGAAGACTATCAGGCCAACGTACTGTGCAACTATCTTTATGAGTTATCGGGAGTCTTCAATACATTTTATGAGCAGTGCCCGGTTCTCGCATTAGACAATCCCACCAGTCGATTGCTGATTTGTGAACTTACGTCGCGGGTGTTGAAACAAGGTTTAAGCCTGCTGGGGATCACAACGGTAGAACAAATGTGAAAACCTCGATCGTCGTTGCTCGATCTTTAAATGGAGTGATCGGAAACGGATCAGAAATCCCCTGGAAAGTTAAGGGTGAGCAATCATTGTTCAAGAGAATCACAATGGGTGGAACTCTTGTCATGGGACGTAAGACGTTTGAGTCCATCGGTCGCCCTTTACCTGGCCGAACAACAATCATTATTTCTCGTAACGAGCATTACAGGCAGGACGACTGCGAAGTTTGTCCCTCGATTGAGGCTGCCTTACAACTAGGCAATGAGATTGAAAAGCCCATCTTCGTTGCTGGTGGTGGTGAAATTTATCGACTCGCTTTGCCAATCGTGGACACGGTACACATCAGTACCATCCAAACGAAAGTGACCGGTGACATTTACTTTCCGGACTTTCCTACTCGGGATTTTGAACTCGCTGAAGAACGCGAGTACGAGTCAAATATTAACTATGTGTATCAACGATACGAGAAAAGCGCTAAGTAGTTCTTCTACTCTTGCACCCCATCAACTTGAGCCAGGGATGTATTAGGACAAATCTCATTTTCCTGCCTGAGCGCAGCACACATATCGACCACCGGCACACTATCAATCTTAACCGTTGCCGTGTTGCGTAGTTGCATCTCTATCTGTCTGCCAGAAAGAGCTGGTTGTCTTTCTTTCATCAATGCCGCTATACCTGACACATATGCACTGGCAAGCGAACTACCTGATCGGAACGCGTAGGTCGAGCCCGGCGTGGTTGTCAGAATGTCGGTCCCTGGCGCCAATACAACGCGGCTCGCGCGCCCGGTAGTCCCGAGCGGGGTACCCACTGCAATGACTTCCGGCATCGAGGCAGGAAATGATTCTCCTTTTTTGTCGTCCTTTGCGCCTACAAGTACGACACCCTGATCATTTGCCATTCTAAGCAACATTTCAATTAACGGGTCATATGGGCCAGACAGGCTCAAATTTAGAATGTCTGGCTCTTGATTCAATACCGTAGCCAAAGCGCGCATCAGGGAAATGCTGTCACAAGATGCTTGCTGGGTAAGCTTATCGTGCCAACAGGCCTTGAAGGCCATCAATTGAACATCCGGTGCAACCCCAACAATACCAAGATCATTATTTGCCGCTGAACCAATCACTCCCGCGACCGTCGTACCATGCTCGTCCTGGTCAAACCGATGTTGGTCGTGATCAACAAAATTTCTGGAATAAATCACACGACCATGCAGTTCTGAATGTCCCCTGTCGATTCCGGTATCGATAACTCCAACAACAACGTCTTTACCAGTTGCCAGACTGTGGATGTGCTCAATGTCATCACTGTTAACTGTGTTCTGCAGATGGAAATAAGGATCGTTATAGGTGTGCAGCTTGTAAGATTTAACAGCCTGTACCGTTTCAACACGATCGTCGGTTTCGAGCTCGGATATAAGCTCATCAATTTTTCTCTTCTGCCCGATTTCAGCAACAATGGCATGCAATCCAAGACTCTTTATAGGCCATTGAGCAATCTTCTTTAGATTGTGTAAGTTCAGAATTTCCTGAATGATGATCTGAATCTTAATGCCGCCAGACTCGTCGCCGATGCTCTCCAACTTGCCTTTCGCGTAGCTGGACTTCATTTCGTCAGATGACTCATTAATCGTGAAAACAACCTGGCGCGCCATCTTTTCTTTTAGAGACCTGATATCCGCTGACGCGCATCCGCCAAGCAACACACCGAGAACTAATAGTAGAAAGAAATGGCGCATAGAAGGGCTAACGGTTGATGAGGGTCGCATTTTCAACGCCATCAATTTTTCTAATAAAATCAATAAACTGAGTTTCACTGAGCTGATCCGGCACCTGTATATCCACGATATAGGCACCTGCCTGATCAGGCCCACTAACGATATAGGAATTGGTCTCAACTAACGCGTGTCGCATGGTTTGCGCCCTGATCGGTTGAGTAAACGTTAACGCCAACCGAGCCGTATCACCACCTGCCATTGTCACAGTAGTATGTGTCGTGTACTCATCGGAATTACCTGGCGAGATATTCTGCATAAGAAGCCATGCTATAACCGCCACAAAGGAAACACTGGCAGCTAAACCCAATGGTAACCAACGACTTTTCCTGGCTCCCTCCAAGTCCCGCGTGCTCTCTTTATTTTTCTCTGCAGCCTCGATCCGCCCCATCAGTTTCTTAAAAGAAAAACGATAATCAGACAAAGGTTCGTCGTAGTCCTGCACCAGCGACTGGAATTCCTGCAGGCGATCTCTTTCAGCCTGACACACCTGACAATCAGACAAATGTGACAAAACCAAAGCCTGTTCTTTGCTACCCAGGCTGTCGTTTACAAACCATGGCAACAGCTGAATTATATTTTCGTGTTTATTCCCCATACTTAAAGCCCTATGTCGCTACTACTATCGCTATTACTCTTCAAACTACTCGAAGGTTTTTCCTTCGAGGACCCACCCTCACTATTCAACAAACCTGGAGAGCTCTCCCCTTGTTCCTGTAACTGAGGCAAAAGTTTCGCCAACCTTCGTCTCGCGTGAAACATTCTCGTCTTAACGGTGTTAACGGGACATCCCATGGTCTCCGCTATTTCCTGGTAGGAATAACCAAAGAAATAGGTTAACTCCACCACTGACCTTTGATCCACCGATATTAGATCCAAACCACTGGTCAACCACTCATCTAAACCCAACTTACTAATCGGGTCATTCGTTTCCTCGATATTGTCATCGAGCTCATCCGCATGCTGATCAGGTACGGTACGTAACTTATCCAGCGCCTTAATACCCTTTAGGTATGCAATGCCCGTAACCCATGTCGACACCTTGGACCTGCCCTGAAACTGATCAGCCTTTTCCCAGACTACAAACAAGGTATCGTTAACAACCTCTTCCACCATCTCGGGCCGTCGCATCAACCGATTCAGATACCGGGACAATTGTGGATAAAAGCGCAAATACAGTTTTTCAAATGCGACCTTATCCTTTACCGCGACACGTTGTAGCAGTTTAAGGTCCTCTACGTCTTCGGGGCCTCGTTTTGATTTGATCTCATGAATTGACTTCAACAATTCCTCCGGCAACTAGCCGCCGATCCACCTGTATAGTGACCTTTCAAGCCATAAATGTTCAATTTTTTGACTGGAAATTACCCTAATTATACGAGATATGGCCCTTGTGACGCCCATAAATCACCGAAAATGTATAATCTTGGTCAAATTTTCCGCAAATCTCCTGGAGATAGGAATTGAGCAAACACTGGTTAATGTTGGTTTTAATCCTGGCTCCAATGCCAAATCACGCAGACTTTGACGAAGCTGTAGACGCATATCGGCGAAATGACTTTTTTTCGGCAATTGAATTGCTGCTACCGTTAGCTGAAGAAGCTGACGCCCGCGCTCAAACAGTACTCGCATAATGTATAGGTACGGAGAGGGTGTCGAACAGGATCTTGAACCCGCTTTCTCCTGGTACAGGAAGGCAGCTGAACTCAACTACGCTCCGGCGCAATTTCATACTGGAACCATGCTCGCCGACGGACGTGGAACACCGAAGGACGTAAGCGAGGCTGTAGGCTGGTTAACGAAGGCAGCGGAGGCGAGATTTGAACGAACAAACGAAAAGCTACAAAAACTGAATGTGAGTTACGTTGAGAATAAGGCTGAAGTAGAGAATTATGTCGAGTGGTCGCGCAACTGGGATCTAAACCTGCCCAGTAACATACGTTTCCCGCTACCCTCCTCTTCTGACATTTCAGACGCCAGGTTTCGCGCCCAACTTGGTGCTATGAGTACCAGGCAAAGCGCTAGTGCACTGGAGCAGAAATTGATTGAAACGGATCCATCTCTGTTCGATGGTCTGTCCTTCACAATCATTGAGAGCGGACAGGACAAGGTCGTATATCGACTACAGGCAGGGCCGTTTGCATCGATCCAGACAACCAGGTTTTTCTGCAATCGCCTCGATCAGTCTCTGAATACAGGCTGTCTCCCACTCCAGACATTACATTGACCCCTACCGAACAAACGAACTGTCCTAATTGCGGTACCGAACTGCACGGGCAATATTGCTATCGCTGCGGGCAACATCAAAAACGCTATGACCAGATATTCTGGAAGCTGCTAAGCGAGGCGCTCGGTGATCTTTTCCGTCTGGATTCAACGGCGTCGCGAACGCTGTTTCGACTTTTCTTCAGGCCCGGCACCCTTACGGTCGATTACATCGCGGGAAAACGCGCACGATACATTCCGCCCATCAGCCTCTACCTGGTCTCCAGCCTATTGCTTTTCTTCCTTGTCTGGTTAGGACTTCCTCAAGATATCGAACTGTCTACGCATATAACTGATGGGGAAATCGAAAAGGTGGATGGTTGGATTGATACTATCGATCTTGATGGAGAAGATGGTCCTTTGACCCTTCATGCTCGTGAGCAAATATCCACAACCTTCGGGTTGATCACAGCTACACCCGGACTCATTTACGAGCAGTTTATTGACCTTCTGGCGCCACTAATGCTTATCCTGTTGCCTGTCTATGCGCTGATACTCAAGCTCTTTTACATTCGAAGTCATCGATACTACACCGAACATCTGCTTCTCACCGTGTATAACCAGAGTTTCCTGTTTCTTTCAATGGTGCTGGTATCCATCGGTGAACTAGTGCCCGCATGGATACCACTCCCGATTCAAATATGGATATTTGTTTACATGTACATGAGTTTGATCACCGTGTATGGACAAGGCCACCTGATAACAATCATTAAGTTTTGTGGTCTGTTCATCCTCTATTACCTGTTGTTCAGTCTAGGACTGCTCGTCACCTTCAGCTGGCAGGTGCTGACATTGTGAATAAGAATCGAATGGGGAAACTTGGTAAGCTTGGGATCACCGAAGAGAACATCCTCGCTTGCAAACTACCTGAATACGAACAGGGCAAAAACCTGGTGCAAGCCGAAGACGATATGTTCGGACGAACGCAACACATGACACCTGCAACCCTTTCCTGTTGGCTAAGACTTAAACAGTCTGCAGAGAACGAAGGGATTACGCTACAGCTCGTCTCAGCGTTCAGGTCTATCGATTACCAATGCGAGCTTATTGCCGCGAAACTTGAAAAAGGCCAGGACCTCGCGCAAATCCTTTCGGTGAATGCGATTCCCGGCTTTAGTGAGCACCACACAGGCAGGGCATTAGATATTAGTACCCCGGACTGTGAACCCTTGTCTGAGGCTTTTGAAAAGACCCCGGCATTCAAGTGGCTTCAGGCCAATGCGTCCCGTTTTGATTTCACCCTAAGTTTTCCCCGTGGCAACACCAGCGGCATTTCCTACGAACCCTGGCATTGGGCGTGTCAGTCTTTGGATTGACGAGGATGCTTACGTAACTTTTCTGCTATCAGGTTCTTCTGCTCATCTGTAAGCGCTGGTCTTTGTACCTTCTTTGTATCTTTCGTAAAAACATACTTTTCCCTGATCACCTGCTTCGCAGAAAAACCAAGCGCTTTGAGTCGACCATAGCATTCGTCGATCATCCTGGGATTGCCACAGAGGAGGAAACGGTCAGTTTCAGAATTCGGCTCAAACGTGTCGAGAAAATCCGTGACGTATCCTAACTTCTCATACTCATTGAGGTTTGCCACTTTACGGCTGTAGCAAACAACCAAAGATAAATTGGGCCATGCCTGAGACAAAGCCAGTAAGTGATCTGCATAGAGGAGTTCGGTACGATCGCGCACCCCGAAGAGAAGCATCACAACCGCGTTGGCCTCATTCAATTTGTCGAGCATCGGTAGAAAAGGTGCAATACCCACACTGGTCGCAACCATAAACAGACGCTGTGGTAGCTCTGCTGGCAACACCATTCTGCCATAGGGGCCCGTCACACTGGCCTCAATGCCAACGTCACAATGAAACAGGTATTCGCTCGCTCTCCCACCATCTACGGTAGAAATCACCAGATCCATTTCCTTCTGCGAGGCATCGGTAAAATTACACAGGCTATAGGGGCGCTCGAATGTCCCAGCGCTGTCAGTAAAGGAAAATCTGAAAAACTCACCAGGCTCGAACACCACAGGCTTTCCATCAGTTCTCTTAAAGCGAAAGTCCATTGTACTGTCGGATAGGCGTCTGGTACGAATCAGCTCTGCCGGAAATGCTTCTGCCATAACTTTTCTCTGATATTCGCGGAATTATGACACAAGGGTCTCTATAATCGGCTCTCGTTTGCCTTTGCATCTACATCATGCGTGACTACTTCATCAGAAGGTTACTGCTCGTGCCACCGACCCTGCTTGGTGTCACCATCATCGTGTTCGCGATTACTAGACTGGTTCCGGGAGGACCACTAGAGCGCGCGATTATGGAATCTCAGCAACTCAACGTCGCTACAGGCGTCGGTACGCAGGTCGCAGGTCAGAACATGGCACTATCAGACGACCAGCTGCAGAAACTAAGGGAATACTATGGTTTCGACAAACCCATTTTTGTTAGCTATTTCGACTGGATGACCAGGGTTATACAAGGAGATCTTGGATCATCGTACCGGTACAACGAACCTGTATGGGACGTCATCCAGTCACGGCTCCCCATCTCCCTTTACTATGGCCTTGTGACGCTGATAATCACCTACTCGGTGTGCATTCCCCTTGGAATTCTAAAGGCGATCAAACACCGAACTTTCGTCGACAACATTAGCTCGATACTAATATTCGTCGGTTACGCAATTCCCGGATACGCACTAGGGTCACTGTTACTACTGTATTTCTCAGTCCAACTCGAATGGTTCCCGATGGGGGGCTTCGTCAGCTATTCCTTTGACGAAAAAGACTTCCTGGGGAAAGCCACGGATCTGGTTTCACATTCCGTGTTGCCCCTTATCTGCTATCTGGTAGGAAGCTTTGCATTAGTTACCCTGCTGCTGAAAAACCATCTCATGGACAACCTTGCTGCAGACTATATTCGCACCGCAATCGCAAAAGGGGTTTCATTCCGCAAGGCGGTAACCCGCCATGCCATGCGCAATTCACTCATTCCTATCGCAACGACTTTCGGTCAGAACATTACCCTCGTGGTGACAGGTTCATTCCTTATAGAAACAATTTTCGATATCGATGGATTTGGCCTTCTCGGTCTGACCGCTATTCTCGACAGAGACTATCCCGTCGTCATGGGAGTCGTATTACTTGCAAGCTTGCTACTTCTAGTAGGAAATATTATTTCCGACATCCTGGTCGCACTGGTAGACCCTCGCATCCGTTTCCAGTGATATGCAACTAAACCCGCAGACAATAAAGAAGCTTCGTCGATTCCGTGAAATAAAGCGGGGATACTATAGTTTTCTTTTCCTGGCCGGACTATTCGTGATCCTCACATTAGGCGAGCTATTAGTTAATAGCCGAGCCCTGATGGTCAGTTACGAAGGTGAGCTTTACTTTCCGACCTACACTGCATTCCATCCTGGAACAGACTTTGGCCTCGACTACCGATACGAGGTCAACTATCGTGACTTACAACAAAGTTTCCGAAAAGAGGGTTCGGATAATTGGGTGATCATGCCACCCGTGCCTTACAACGCTTTTGAGAATCACTCGCCAAACGGAATATTTAAGCCTGCCGCGCCTTCAATCAATGATCGGCATTTCCTCGGGACCGATACAACCAGTCGCGACATCCTGGCGAGGCTGTTTTACGGCACTCGAATCGCGCTCTACTTCTCACTAGCTTTCATGATCTGCGTTTACCTCATCGGCATTACGATCGGTTGTGCAATGGGATTTTTCAGTGGCATGTTCGATCTTATTTTTCAGCGACTGATAGAGATATGGTCCAATATTCCATTCCTATATATGGTCATCATCGTCTTTTCGGTGATTCCCGCTACCTACTCAATTTCTGCCCGGATAGGAATCTTGCTCACGGTAATGGTGCTTTTTTCCTGGACCAGCATGACCTACTTTATGCGTACCGAAACCTATAAGGAGAAAACCAGGGACTATACTGCGGCAGCACGAATAATTGGCGCATCCAATTCTCGAATCATTTTTAAACACATATTGCCAAACGTGCTCTCAACGCTTATTACCTTTGTACCGTTCACTATTGTCTCGGCTATCACCGCGATTACCGCGCTGGACTTCCTGGGGTTCGGACTGCCACCGCCTACTCCGAGCCTGGGTGAACTGCTTAAGCAGGGAACCGCCAACCTGCGCACAGCACCCTGGATCGTAACCGCCGCATTTGGCACATTGGTCGTACTCCTGACACTGGTAACGTTTATTGGTGAAGCGGTTCGGGAGTCCCTCGATCCAAAAAAATTCACTGTCTACAGATAGAAGGTTATGATGAAAAAACTTCTCGTTCTATGGTCACTGGTTCTCCTGCTTGCTGGTTGCGATAGTGATCAACCAACGGAAACTACCGTCACACTCGACAATACTGCCACTGCCGAGGTAAATCAGCACTACGCCGATCACCCGAATCTGTTTACCTTTGCATCGGTCAGCGACCTCCCCGAAGACCTCAAGTGGGAAGATGGCATGCCCCTGCCTGATATCGGGTCCCCCAAAGCCACAAAGGGTGGTACAGAGTACAGCAGGCTTGCGGATTTCCCGAGAACACTGAGGCTGGTTGGTCCGGACTCTAACGGCAGCTTTCGCCCCTACATCCTGGACGACGTAGTGATGCAGTTGGCGCATCGCCATCCCGATAATTTCGAGTTCTATCCGGGACTTGCGACAGCCTGGGCGGTAGACAGGAAAAACAAAACGGTATTTGTAAGGCTGGACCCGAACGCCACCTGGTCAGACGGCGTTCCCGTTACGGCAGATGATTTTCTGTTTATGTTTTTCTTCTTCCGATCCAGTTACATCGTGGCGCCCTGGTACAACAATTGGTACGGCACACAGTACACCAACATTACCAGGTACGACTCCCATACGTTTTCCATCACTGTTCCCGAAGCAAAACCGGACATGGCCGCACGGGTACTGGAACTCCACCCCGTACCTCAACATTTTTACAAGGAACTCAGCAACAATTTTGTCGACTTCTATCAATGGAAATTCCAACCCACAACCGGCGCCTATGTGATTAAAGACAAAGACATTAAGAAGGGTCGATCAATCGCTTTAACCAGACTCGACTCCTGGTGGGCAAAGGACAAAAAATTCTGGCGCAATCGATTCAATGCTGATCGCGTCCAGTTCAATGTCATACGCGATACTCCGAAGGTATTCGAAGCCTTTAAGCGTGGAGATATTGACCAATTCGGCCTAAATTTGGCCGAATACTGGTATGAGAAACTGCCAGACAGTGACGATGACGTCAGGAACGGCTACATTCACAAAACGACATTCTATAACCAGCGGCCAAGGCCAACTTATGGTCTGTGGATCAACTCAGCCAGGCCGTTGCTTGATATGCGCGCTATCCGTGTTGGCATCAACTATGCAATAAATTGGCAACTGGTTATCGATAGCTATTTTCGTGGTGACAACACCCGAATGAAAACTTCATCTGACGGATACGGAGATTTTTCACACCCGACCCTTGAAGCGCGCCCATTTGATATCAACAAGGCCCAGGAGTATTTCGCGCAAGCAGGCTTTGCCAATCGCGGACCTGACGGGATTCTAGTCAACGGTGAGGGCTACCGCCTATCGTTTACCCTGTCTACCGGTTACGAAGCGTTCAAGGATGTATTAACTATCCTGAAAGAAGAGGCACTAAAAGCGGGCCTTGAGGTTCGAATTGAAGTACTCGACAGCACCGCAGGATGGAAGAAGGTACAGGAAAAGAAGCACGACATTCACTTCGTCGCTTTTGCTGTTGGCCTCGAAATGTATCCTCGATTCTGGGAGACCTATCACTCAGATAACGCGTATGACAGCGCGTTTCTGGATAATGGTGAGATAAACCCTGAGCGCCGACTAAACACTCAGACCAATAACCTGGAGGTTATTGCAATTCCGGAACTCGATTCACTGATAAACCAATACCGCCGCAGTGAAAGCAAACAGGAGATGATAGCCCTCGCGCATCAAATGACACAGATTCATCACGATCACGCCTCATTTAGCCCCGGCTTTGTTCAGGACTATTATCGCCTGGGTTACTGGCGCTGGGTTAAATATCCTGACTCCTTTAATCATAAGCATTCAAGCGGCGCCGGACAGCTTTACGTCCACTGGATTGACAGGTCAGGCAAAGAAGAAACTCAAAGCAAACGCGAATCAGGTCAATCCTTACCCGCACAGATTCGCGTATTCGATCAGTTCAAGTTATGACACTGCTGTCCGTCCAGAATCTCTCTACGGAGTTCGATACGGACGAAGGTCGCGTACGGGCGGTAGACGACGTCAGCTTTACTGTCTCACCAGGAGAAACACTGGGTATCGTCGGAGAATCGGGTTGCGGCAAGAGTGTCACCGCATTATCGATAATGCGCCTTCTACCACAGCCGACGGGTGTGATAGTAAACGGTCAGATATTGTTCGAGGGAGTCGATCTGACACAGGCACCAATTACCACGATGGAGCAGATCCGGGGTAACCGGATTGGGATGGTGTTTCAGGAACCGATGACAGCGCTGAATCCCGTACACACAATCGGCAAACAGCTAATGGAAGTACTGTTACTACACAACGATCTCAGTACAGAACAGGCAATTCGCGACGCCGTTGGGATTCTGGACAAAGTAGGAATCCCGTCTCCGGACATACTAATGGGTGAGTATCCACACCAACTGTCTGGGGGCATGCGACAGCGAGTCATGATTGCCATTGCGCTAGCCTGCAATCCTTCCCTGTTGATCGCAGACGAACCGACGACAGCCCTGGACGTCACAATCCAGGCACAGATACTGGAGCTGATAAAAGACCTGCAAAGAGAAATGGGCATGTCAGTCATTCTGATTACCCATGACCTTGGCGTCATTGCCGAAACCTGCAAACAAGTTGTCGTCATGTACGCCGGAAAAGTAGCAGAGAAAGGCAGTGTGTTCGACATCTTTGACAGGCCTACACACCCATACACCCAGGGTCTGCTCGATTCAATTCCCCGCCTGGACTCAACACCCAAAACCAAGCTCAAAGTCATCGATGGCATGGTTCCTGGATTAATGGATTTGCCTTCGGGGTGCCGGTTTCAAAACCGTTGTGGTCACGCAGCTGACGTTTGCAAGACTGCTCCACCAAATTTGGAAATGGCAGCTGAAGGTCACGAAGTCAGCTGTTACCGCTGGCAGGATATCGGTGCGGCCAGTGACTGATCATCCGCTCTTGTCAGTTCGTAACCTGAAGATGCACTTCCCGGTGAGAGAGGGAGTATTGCTACGCGCGAACAAATTCAACAAAGCGGTAGATGATGTTTCTCTGGACATTCTACCCGGCGAGACCCTTGGACTGGTTGGCGAATCAGGGTGCGGAAAATCGACGCTGGGTCGGTGCATCGCACGACTCTATGAACCAACCGCTGGCACTATCTCCTTTGAGGGACAAAACATTGAATCACTAAAGGGTTCTGCATTACTCCCTTTCAGGCAGAATATTCAGATGATTTTTCAGGATCCAATGGAGTCATTAAACGCCAGACATACCGTGGGAGACATCCTCGAAGAACCATTTATCGTACAAAAAATTGGTGATAAGGCGTTTAGAAAAAAGCGCGTTGCCGAGTTGCTGGATATTGTGGGCTTACCCGCAAGATCATCCAGTCGCTATCCGTTCGAGTTTTCAGGGGGGCAACGCCAAAGGGTGGGTATTGCCCGATCAATCGCCCTCAATCCTAGATTGGTAATCTGCGACGAACCTGTTTCCGCACTGGATGTATCCATTCAAAGCCAGATTCTCAACCTGCTAATTGATCTCCAGAAAGAATTTAACTTGTCCTATCTGTTCATCGCTCACGATCTTGCTGTGGTAAAACACATTTCCGACCGACTACTGATTATGTATCTCGGTAAAGTGGCCGAGAGTGGTAATTCCATCTACCGTGACCCCTTGCACCCTTACACCCAGTCGCTCATCTCCGCCATCCCTGCACCAGATCCACATCGCGAAGTAAAAAGACAAGTTATTGTTGGCGACGTACCTTCTGCTATCGACCCTCCCAGGGGATGTAGTTTTCACCCCCGATGTCCTCACACCATGGACATTTGTAAAGAGAAATTGCCGTCATTGGTAGATCAACACAATGATCCTTCACATCAGGTCGCTTGCCACCTTGTGAATGAGCCACCCGTCTAAAGCAACTGACGTAATCGCAAGCGGCTGTGATCATAACCGCTCGTTACGAGGCGGATTCGTGTCGACAGAACCAGCATCACTTTCACATACGGAACGGGATCTCACCAGACGTCTTCGAGAGAATATCGAGACGGTAATTCGCAGTAGTTCAAATAGCGTCAAACTAGTGCTCACAGCATTTTTCGCCGGTGGAAACGTCTTGCTGGAAGAAGTTCCTGGTACGGGAAAGACCACCCTGGCAAAGTCGCTCGCTGCTTCTATAAATGCTGATTTCAAACTAATTCAATTCGAACCCGATCTACTACCATCTGACATCCTGGGCGTTTCAGTCTTCGACCAAAACTCTCAGGCGTTCAAATTCAGACCAGGACCAATTTTTACCCAGATCCTGCTCGCCGACGAAATTAATAGCGCTTCACCAAGAACTCAATCAGCACTGCTGGAAGCAATGGGTGAAGACCAGGTCAGTGTTGAAGGCGATCGGTATCCCATGGATGAGTTGTTCTTCGTCATCGCGACTCAGAACCCGATGGAATTCCTCGGCACCTACCCATTACCCGAAGCCCAGATGGATCGATTCGCAATGCGTTTTCGCCTTGGCTACGTTTCAGCGGAAGACGAAATCGAAATTCTTTCGGCTCAGGCTGCGCAGCACCCACTGGACTCGCTGGCACCCTGCCTTGACCTCGATGACATTCGTGCTATCAGATTAGCGAGCAGAAAATTCTGATCGCGGAAGAAGTGAAACGCTACATCGTGGACATCGTATCTGCGACCCGAGGCTTTCCCGGGATACAAATGGGTGCGAGTCCCAGGGCAGGATTGATGCTCATGAAATGCTCACAGGCACCGGCACTCATCGAGGGTTTGGGTTTCGTCACGCCTGATCTCATACAAGAACTTGCTGCACCAATTATCGCGCATCGACTGGTACTTGACTCCCACACCCAGTATTCAGGCTCCGATGCCGAGCAGATGGTTCACAATGTCCTCGCTGATGTTCCGGTGCCAGTATAGGTAATCCTTTAGGGGAAGCATTTGGATAAAAAATGTTCCGCCGTCTGATCTATCCTGGTTATGCAAGACTAACCAGTGCGAGCCGCAAAGCCTCAAGGAGAACTTCCGAGCGAGGTGGATTCATCCGGACTGGCGCAGTCTTCAGCGCGGTAATTGGGATCGACACTAATCTTACCCTCGCCTATCAACTCTTTGCGTTGCTCCTATGCATGATCATTCTGTCACGCATTGCCTTGCGATATCAGAAACCACAGGTATCACTACGACGACGTCTTCCCAGATACGCTACGGTTGGCGAGCTATTCGACTATCAGATCTCCATCGCCAATCTTGGAGATCAGATCGAAAAGGATCTGCGCATCGTAGATAACCCTCGTGTTATAACCCCTGACTACGAGCAGTTTAGGCGTGAACGGGAACCGTTCGAAGAGACCAGGACCGCGTACGACAGATGGATTGGATTTCACAGGTTCATGTGGCTGCAGCGTCGTAGCACCGGGATCTCCGTCAAACAGGCTAATGTGCCTGAAATTCATCGTCGGGGGACCGTTGAGGCTCGCATAGAGGCAAATCCCCTACGCCGGGGAATCGTGTACTTCAGCTCCACATCCCTACTGCATCCTGACCCCCTTGGACTGAACTACGGGATACTTCCTTTCCCGAATCCCGAGTCCCTGATCATACTCCCTCGGTGATACCAGATAAGCGATCGATACCTGCTTCCCGTTGGCCGACACTTCCAACCGGGAGGCGTTAATCCGACATGGTCTATCGGTGAGTCAGAAGAGTTCGTATCGCTAAGAGACTACCGCGAGGGAGACTCGCTACGAAAGATTCACTGGGCCAGCACTGCCAAACGCAGCAAACCCGTCGTCAAAGAATACCAGGACGAGTTTTTCGTACGGCACTCGATGATATTGGAAACCATGACCGAGGATTCAGCTGTTCTTGAAGAAGCGGTATCACTTGCTTCAAGTCTGATTCTCAAGATGGGCGACACAGATGGGTTGATCGATCTCATCTACATGACCGACAGTCCCCAGCTACTAACAACCGGTCGCGGCTATGCTCAGACCAACCAACAGCTGGAAGCCCTGGCTACCCTGTCGAAAAGCACTCGAACCTTTGGGGACCTGGCGAACGTCGTTAAGTGCCAGTCAAAGCGAATGAGTGGGTGTTACCTCATATTTACTGAATGGGACGATACCCATCAACAACTACTCTTCGAACTAAAAAATGCAGGAATTCCTACCATGGTGTTCCTGATCTCTCAGGTCTCAAGTGCGCTCTGGCATCTTCCCGAAACGGTTATCAACCTCACTCCGGGGAGTCTTGCCGAGGAGTTGGTAGTATGAATCAGCGGTATATCCTTGGCATCGCCACCGCTATTTGGGGCTATCAGTCAGACTTTCTCCTGTTTGCAATTCTAATGGCACTTATCCTGGAAGCAAGATACGTCGTCAACAGGCGTTGGGCGCTTACAAAAGTAGATTTTTATCAGGTAGCAAATCTCACCTACCTGGGATTAGCAGGCTTACTGATCTTCCTGACGCTGAATACCAAGACGTACCATTTCATTACCACGTTGATGCAATCTCTGCCTTTCTTGTTCTTTGGTCTAACTGTCGTCATGGGATATAGCACCACAGAACGGATGACGCTCGATATTTTGTTTCCGTCCTATCGAAAAGAAAAGGAACCAATCTCCCAGACCTGGAACATGGACTACCTGTTCCTTGGTATTTGCCTTCTGGCCACGGGCATGAACACCAGTGGAGCAACATTCTATTTCCCTTACGCAGCTGCAATGATTTTCTGGGCACTATATCCAATTCGCCAGACGCGATATAAATCCAGTGTTTGGATTCTTATCGTCTGTCTAGTGTTCCTGGCAGGCAATTTGACTCACAGTTCTCTGAGACAAGCGCACCTAGTCGTCAAGGAAAAAACCGAAGCCTGGATCGCAGGCTGGATCAAGAGCCGCTCTGATCCAATGAAAACGCAGACAGCAATCGGCTATGTCGGGCAACTAAAACTTTCGGACAAGATTCTCTTTCGGATCTCCACAGACAAAAATTTTCCTCGACTGCTCAAGGAAGCAAGCTATGACGATCCCAAAAAAAATCAGTGGGAAATATACAACTTGGGCTTCAGGCAAATTCCGCACAGCGATGACTTTACCTGGCGAATCGGAACGCAGCCCTTTAACGAGAAGGAACAACATGCGGTCATCTATCGTGAGTTCGACCGAGAAAGAGCACTGTTACCCTTACCTGCCGGGACAACTCAAATCGACGATCTGCCTGCATTGGATCTGAGAACGAACAAATACGGCACCATTCAAGCCAGCAGACTAATCCCTAGCCCATCGTTCAACCTCAGCTATATTGAAGATAAATCCTACGCCATTTATCCAACCGACTCCGATCTGGTTATTCCCAAAGAATTTTCAGACACCTTAAACAAGGTAACCGCAAAGCGTCGCCTTGACCCGAAAGAGGCCATCGCGTGGATCAAGGATTACTTTTCCGACTTCCGATATTCCCTGTACCAGAAGCACACAGGAATTTACCAGGATCTAATTGCAACGTTTCTTCTGGAAGTCAAAGCCGGGCACTGCGAGTATTTCGCCAGTGCTACCGCGTTGTTGCTCAGGCAACTTGGCGTGCACTCGAGATACGTGGTTGGATATAGTTTGCAGGAGTACAACAGCACATTGGAAATGTTTGTCGTCAGGCAGAGATACGCTCACGCATGGGCTGAGGCATCTGTCGAAGACCAGTGGGTTCCTGTAAACACAACCCCGGCGCTATGGCTGGAACATGAGGAACGCAATGCCAGTTCACTACAACCGATTGTGGACCTGCTCGACAACTATTCATTCATGTTTGAGATCTGGTGGAATGACCAGAAACTGGAAGACTACGAAACAGAGCTCTATATCCTCATTGCTCTGCTCGCCATCATACTGGTCTACCGAATCTATACGGGTGAGCAGGTTCTAGGACGAGCACTCGAAAGACAAAATCCAGGATGCCTTTCCTGGCCGCGAGTCACCATTTTTTGCCATCGAGGAACACCTTAGGCAAAGTGGATTACGTCGAGAGATAGGAGAGTTACTTAGCGTCTATCTACGGAGAATCGAGCGCCCAGAACTTACCAGGATGCTATCCATACACCAGAAATGGCGTTTCGATCCCCCTGGAATCAGCGACGAAGACAAGGACAGATTGGACCAGATGGTTGAACAGTGGCTGACGTTACATGCCACTGATAGTTCATAAGTGATTATTTTTAAAAGATTTTACTACCATTACTCGGAAGATTTTACGGACCAATAAACGAGGACAGCTCGAAATAGACGCCACCTTTCACGTAACGTAATGAATCGTTCGTCGGATTCAGATTTCCTTCGCCTCAACTAGCAGATTTACTAAGCTGGCGAATTAATAGACAATTTCGTAGCAATCACACCTAAAGATAGAGAAAATAAGGATTTTATCTTCGAAAAAGAGCTTCTCGCGGAAGCTGGATTACGGTACGATTTATAAGTTAAGATCAGGCAAACGCCCGAGTGTATGCTTTTGGCATCAATCAGTGCTGAATTGATGTCTGATAAAAATGAATAATACGGTTACGGAGCAATATTCTATGAAGTCTTTCCTGCAAAATACGGCACTAGTGGCTGGCATCGTGCTACTGGCAAGTTGCGGCGGCGGCGGCGGCCCATCAACAATTCCTGTACCCCCTTTCGAGGATCCACCTGTCAGTGGAGTTAACGGACAAGTAATAAAAGGCCCGGTAGAAGGTGCAACCATCTCAGTTTCAGATTCCTCAGGCGCTGCTATTGCCACTTCGGAAACAGAAACTACTGACGCGGCAGGTTCCTATAGCGCCTCGTTTACCGTCCCCGCAATCGAAGCTGGAATAAATACACCCATCGTTGTTAATGCCGAGGGAGGTGACATCGTCTGCGACTACGACGTGAATGGCATGGGCTGCCCGGTGAGCGAGGGTGTCTGGGCCGCTGTTGGGGATACGTTCCCCGCACCTGAAGGCATGGTACTTTCAGGTATCAGCACGGTTGTTGCTGGCGATGATGAAGAAACCGTAGCCGTTAGCATCAATATTGCTACCACCTTTGTCGCGGTGTTAGTCGAAGAAGCCGCAGCAGGTGGAACCATCAGCGACGATATGGTCGCCACAGCAGAGGCGCAGGTATTAGGGCTAGCACAGATAGTCACCGGGGCAGACCTATCAGGTGTTGAACTCCGTACACAGGAGCTTCCTGATCTATCAGCAGCAACGAGTGCCGAGCTGACTGCACAAAACGTTGCATTGGCCCTTTTCGGATCGTCCCTCATCGGACAGGTAGATGTGGCTGATCCTGAGCTTGCCAACATCGATCTGGTCATCGGAGACATATTTGCAGGACTGTCAACTACCCCAAGTGGGGACATACAGGCAATTGGTACCGTGCTCGCTCGAATGGCTGCTTCGGTAAGCGTAGGCGCTACAGGTATCCAATCACAATTCGATGAGGCCGGTGTTGAAGCCCCCGCGTTCCTCGCAAATATAGAGTCCAATTCAGCTGGTAGCTCAGAGTTATTTGCCTTGTCTGGTGACAACCCTATAACAATCTCTGCACCAGCTGTTCCAGGGAGTGGCGAGCCGCTTGATCAAACCAAAGAGTTTGTCGCTACGCTTAGCTCGGTAATAGACGCAGCGCTTGTTACCACAGGCGCAGAAAACTTTGGCGGAACACAGAAAGGTGTAACAGAAGTATTTGCGGACGAACTCGATGCCGTAGGCCAGCTTAGCTCTGGCGTGGCGACTAAAGCTTTCTCACAAATACTTGACGCAATCGATACAGCATCTAGCCTAACAGCTGGTGGAAGTATTGCCATGTCTGGTGATGTAACCGGGACTCTTTCGCGTAGCGAAGATGAGCTAACTGATAGCCTGGCCGATGTGATTTCTACTGCTGCCGAAGGCGATATCGAAGTAACAATAACCATACCCACCGGTTCACACTTCGAAAACGGTACTTCAGCATCACTAACAGGAATCGGCATTCACATGACAACCTCGCAAGCAGGTGCGCTGCTGCAAACATTCCATGGTGACATTAGCATGTCGTTCGTTGAAGAGAATGATGACCTTGGTTTAAACGCCGCAACCTTTGATGGCTCGATCACTACCGAAGCAGCTGAGGGCACATTTGCAGTCAATGCTGACCTCAGTAATATCACCGGCACCACCGAACAAAACATCGGTACTAAAGATGTTGAGGCCGACTACACTGCAACATTTAGCTTTGCTGACCTCGTAATCTCGATGAATGGTAAAATCTACGAAAACAATCAATCGTTCGCAGTAACAGCAGGTGGTAATACTATCTGGGGGACGGTCTCTCGTGAGGGTGACATCGATACCGATACACTAACCGATATGACTACGACGCTAACACTCATACTCGACCTTTCAGAAAACGGTGAACTGGTGAGCGGTAACTTTACCGTTGCCGGAGAAGAAACCGCGACAATGGACGATCAGGGTATCGTTTACTATAGCGATGGCTCCATTCAGTCTTTACCCGCTGCAATTTTCTAAGCGAACCAGGCAATCGAAAAAAAGGGCGAAATCTTCGCCCTTTTTTTTGTCATTAAATTAGCTAGTTCTTAAACTCAACAAATGATCACCAGACACCGCAGCGCTGCATTGACTATTGATGGCTCGAAAATGCTCCTAATCGAACTAGAGGATCCAACAACCAAGGTCAGATTCTGGTCGGTTCCAGGTGGAGGGATAGAACATGGCGAGTCCGCAGAAGTAGCAGCCGTTAGAGAAACTTTAGAGGAGACGGGGTATCAGGTAAATCTGATCGAAGACTCCAAACTGGAAACCCGGTACCCGTTCCATTGGGATGCCAAAGACTACGATTGTCATACCACTTGGTTTCTTGCGACCCGAACGGAGACAGAACCTTCAACGGTTGATGACGAAGCTTATGTACTTCGCCACGCATGGCACCCAACGAGCGACAAAGAACGGCTGTTTCAAGACCATCCCGAGATTCTCGAAGCTGTGACCTATCTGCTGACCAATCGCCAATAACCATATCCGATTCAGGATTGTCTAGTATAATGTGCAACTTGCAGGATTCGAGCCCACGACGTTGAACATAAAAGAGAATATGACAGCAATCATTGCTAAGGAAGCAGACGCAATGAAGGCAATCAATATTACTGATGCATTTGAGGATGCAGTAAACGCATTGCTGAGCTGTAAAGGTCGTGTAGTAACCACCGGAATCGGCAAGGCCGGACATATTGCCCACAAGTTCGCCTCGACACTTTCATCCACTGGCACACCGGCATTTCATGTCCACCCTGCTGAAGCAGGTCACGGTGATATGGGCATGATTACGGAAGGTGATCTGATCGTTGCATTCTCTACCAGCGGCAAATCTAATGAAGTTATCGAGATGTTACAGATTGCACGCGACCTTGGTATTCACAGTGTTATCGGAATCACGTCCCATACTGACTCTCCGCTACGAGATCTTAGCGAAATAGTTCTTGATATGGGCCCCGATATAGAAGAACCATGCCCGATCAAGGTTACGCCCAGCGCCACGATCGCGGTCATGCTCGCAATAAGTGATGCGTTGGCATTAACGTTGATGGAATTGAAGGGTTTTACAGCAGAGCAATATGGTCAGCGACATCATAAAGGTTACCTGGGTAGCATCACCCGTGAGAACAAATAATCTTCCTTAATGAAGCCCGCTCAGAACATGGATAACCTGATCGTCGATCCAGCCACCATCGCACAGAAGTATGTTGATGAAGTGCAGGAAGAAATCTCGGCGCAGAAACTGCGCATCCGGGTTCTGGGGTTAATTGCGACAAATGACAAACCTTCAGTGGCTTACGCGAAAGCAACCCAGAAGAAATTTGATAACGTCGGCATTAGCTACGATTTACAACATGTAGAGAGGCTGGAACTCGAGCAGGCTATACACAGTGCCAATGAAGATCCGACGATCCACGGAATCTTCATTTACTTTCCTGTATTCCATAATCAGCAAGACGACTACTTGAGAAATCAGGTTGACTACCGGAAGGATATTGAAGCAGGAAGCCTTTACTGGACCCGAAAACTCTACTCCAATGATCGATTAGTTGAACCAACCACCGCAAAAAAAGCGCTGTTACCATGTACTCCACTGGCAATCGTGAAGTTACTGACAGAGATCGGCCGTTACGTCGGCGGAGACTCCAGGCCGTTGGAAAGCAAGGTAGTCACGATATTTAATCGCAGCGAAGTTATTGGCAGACCTCTCGCGATGATGATGTCCAATGATGGTGCAAAGGTTTACTCATTTGACATCAACGGTCCATTGCTATTTACCAATGCAGAACCGAAAGAAACCAGAATTACCCGTGCAGAAGCGCTCGCAGAATCCGATATTGTCATTACGGGCGTTCCGAGCAAAGAATTTCCCTTGATAAAAGCCCAGGAAATCCGCGCCGGGGCAACCTGTGTAAACTTTTCCAGCGTTAGCAACTTTGCTGACGGCGTCGCAACTCGGACCGATGTATTCATCCCTAGAATTGGTCCAATGACGGTCGCCATGTGTATGCGAAATACGCTGCGCCTTTATCACAACTTCCACGAGTGATCCCATGTCTACGTCCCTGAGCGATCTTTCAGTTGCAGACTATTTATCCTCACTCGCGGCCAAAACATCGACTCCAGGCGGAGGTAGCGCAGCAGCACTAAGTGCGGCTCAAGGTGTCTCACTGTTATCCATGGTCTGCGAATTCACCCGACCGGACAGTGAATCTTTAACAGCTATAAAGCAGGAGTGTGCAACCGCACAAACTGCTTGTATTCGCCTAGCACAAGAAGATATTGACGCCTTTAACAACGTTATGAAATGGTACAAAGATCAGGGAAAAGAAGAGTACCAACAAGCTGTTGAGGGCGCGATTCGCGTTTCGTTGAATATCATGCATGAGGCCAGCAACCTGATCGATGCTAGCGAGTATCTCGCTGAGAATGGCAACAAGAATCTCATCTCCGACGTTGCAATAGGCGCCAACTTTCTTGCGTCGGCTATACAAAGCGCACTTGTCAACGTACTGATCAATTGCCGATCTATTACAGATAATGAAGTTCGCACCCGTTCGAATCAGGAAGCTCAGAATTATCTTGATATCGCCGACCAGCTAACTGGCATCCACCTGAGGATCCGAGACAATCTCTAGATCGGCATATTTACTTGTCTTGGTATGTCTGGGTTGCACATCGAACTCGCCAACTCCTTCAGGCCCTTTAGTGGGGAAGTTTGAGAACGCACTCGCACTGACTCTGGTGAAAGAGGCTCACCTGGAATTACAGCAAGCACCAAATTCAAAAACCAGATATGACATCGCCCTCTCTCACCTGACACGCATAGAGCGCAGCATTAATCCAAAACTACTTGAGCCGGAAACAAAGCTTGTTCTGGAGGAACTAAAGGCAGGCCTGAATCACCAAATCTCCATCGGCGGACATCGACCAACCCTTGAACGTCTCAATCCACGAGGTCGGTTGGTCACAGCGTTTAGCCGTCTGTTTACCACCCCAATGCCAGATTCACTCGACGATCTTAGCAAGATCGTGGCAGGCACCCGGGATTTCTCAGACCTGCTTACCCAGGAAATAAAATCCCTTCGAGTAGGCAACGACCCCTCAGCAACAAAAGCTACAATCAACGCGCTCAAGAATCTGTTAGATGGCACAGAACCACTGGATGACTATCGATATCGCGTAAGATCACTCGGACTTCCGACAACAGAGGCCAGCACACTGAACAACGCTTACAAGGCACTTTACATATCCGTCGTTGTTCCTCGAATAGAGGTCCTATTGGAAAAACTCAAAGATCAAACTCCCCAACGCACCTCAGTCGGAGCCCTACCTAATGGAAAAAACTTCTACGATATGAGAATACGACAAGCCAGCAGTCTGCTTGCCAGTGAAATTCACATTCTCGGTCTCAACGAACTGGAACGACTACACCACCGCATAGAGGTTATTTCAGAGAAACCCGTTGGAATCATTTTTCGAGACACCCGCAATAGCCCACACAATTACTTCCCAAACAGCGACACAGGCAGACATCAATACCTGAACGGGGCCTACGGAATAATCGAAGATGCAGTGCAATATTTCGATATCCCTTTAAAACCTCTTACAGTTAAAGCAGTAGATAGCTACCGGTCGAAATATGCAACAACATTCGATTATTTCGGAGCGACCCTACACGCGAACCTTAGCGATATGAAAAACCTGCCCCGATACGAACTGGCAAGCCAGGTGCGTTTTCATAGCGTACCCGGCCTACACCTTGCTCATGAAAAAGGAGGAAGCGCTTACTCTCTGACTGCATTTTCCACCTATCTCTCCATCAACCCCGAAACGGAGAATCTAGACGCGCTACTGCACCTTATCGACAGCACATCACTTATGGTGATCGATACCGGGATTCATGCATTAGATTGGAGCCAACAGCGTGCAGTAGATTTCATGATTGAAAACACGGCGCTACCCAGGGCCCGAGTAGTGAAGTACGTCAATGAGGTTTATGTGGAGCCTGGTCGGTGGGTATTACCGGCCCTGGGACGTCTAACAATTAATCAGCTCGCATCTCAATACGGCGTGGACTACGCGGCGATGGGCAAAATACTTTTGTCACTCGGACCACAACCCACCACTGTACTCGAGAAGTATCTAGTCGAACACTCCTTGGGTGATCGAGCCCTGATGGGAGATCAGGAACGCGCCAACCAACGACTACGGTCTGGCCTACCACCGCGATATGATGTCGAAAGCACTTCTACCAAACGTAACTCAAACAATAACGACCTCGCGGAAGGGCGATAGCTGGAAGCTGCCTCTGCAACCTCTCTAAGATTTGGATCCACAATCTGTTCAGCAATTCCTGTAACCTGAAATTCACCGCTGCTACCAGAACTATCATTCATACTACAGTGCAGGCAAAAATAGCCATTCGATTGAAGGTCCCTCACTTTCTGAGAGTCAGGTTCTACAAATATAAAACAGTAGCCACCGCCAATCACCGGCGTGACCGGGTGAGCACGAGGCATACCATCGTTACGAATCGTAGCAAGGTACGCAACCTTACCGTCCAGACGATCCTTTCCAAATAAGGCCATCTGAGATGACTGTTCTTCCAGAAGTTGCCACGATATAGCATTTGTCATACGTACTCTGCCTTTCCTAGATACCCTTAGCTGCTTCTAATTTCTAAGCTCACACCCAATATACGTGCTACCTCATCCAGGTGATTCGCATAATTTCTCCAGCGATTCTTGGAGGTCTTGTAAATCGGCCGCCTTACCTGCATAAAGCTGGCAGTTTTTACCATCCGCTCAGTCTTATGATAATCCAGGCATTGCTCCTGGAATGACAGATCACAAAATTCGAGCATCCTTCTGGTTTCTGACTCAAGGTTTTCAAGCACGTCCTCGTATCTAACCGTCAGAATTTTGCCAGGGAACATAAGATCCCAGTGCTCCATCAAGCGTCTGTAGTCGTTATAGAAGTGACTCAATTTTATGAGATCAAAGCTGTAATTCTGACCTTTGGTGAAGTTCTGAAAAAAACACGATAGACAGGTATCAAATGGATTTCTGGTGGTGTGTATGATTTTCGCGTTGGGGAACATATGGAATATCAATCCAACAAACTGGAAGTTCAACGGATGTTTATCAACAATCCTTTCGTACTTCCCCCCGTCCGTTAATTGATTAACACGATCCAGATATTGATTGGCTAAGGCACTGTATCCAGACCTGGGCAAACCGGAAATGTAGTTAGGAAATGGCTGTCTTACCTTGCTCAAGCTCTCGCCCATGGCAGCAACCACTTTCAAATCGTTAAGTTCCCCTGCACCATATACCTCTGAATGGCTGGCCAGAATCTGCTCCACAAGGGTTGTACCTGATCTCGGCATACCAACGATAAAAGTGGGCTGTTCAGTGTCGACGCCGGCGTCCTTGTTCAAACCAACACAGGCCTTCCCATATACATATATAGCGTCTTTTGTCTGCTGACGAAATTTTAGGCTGTCAAATGTCCTCCCAGCCTCGTTGTTACCCTTCGTATAGTGTGCAAACGCGCGATCGTAATCACCTACATCATCGTAGAATTTACCAGCAGCAAAATTGAAGTAATGCCGAACCTTCGCAGGCAGTTTCGGGACATCGAGTTGAGCAAGAATTTTCTGTTCAATCGGATCACCCGCGGAAAACTTAACCATCTCACCGAGGCCCTGGTATGCCTCACCATAATCAGACTTGAGTTCAATCGCCGGGCGAAACTCTCTTTCTGCATCATCAAGTCGGTCCATTCTGCGGTAGATCCGCGCAATATTGTGATGAAAAGGTGCTGCCCGATTGTTGATGCCTATGGCCTTTTCAATCAGGAATATGGCCTCTTCCGATTTGTCCTGCTCACTTCTAATCAATCCAAGTAGATGATTGGCGTCAGCATTTTCCATTTCAGATTCAAGCACATCGCCATAGATAGTCTCTGCATTTTCAAGTTTCCCCTTAAGATGCGGATGCATAGCCCTTTTTAGTTTATCGAGCGTTGGTTCCATCATTCTTCAGGGAAGTCCAACTGCGCGATACTTCCAACTCTCGCTGACGCATCAATCTCCAGACCAGATTGAAAGTGCAACTTTACTGTCACGCGTTCGCCCTCGGTTAAGGATTGCTGCAGGCCGGTCAACATAAGGTGCAAGCCCCCGGGAGACAAACTCTCTTGCGCACCCGGCGTGAGAATGAGCTTATCGACGTGCATCATCCGCATCATCCCGCGCTCATCTGAAGTTCGGTGTAGCATCACTCGCTTCGCGACATTACTAGTCACAGACACAAGTACTTCCTCATCGTCGCTGTTGTTTATCAGATCACCGTATATCGCAGCGGAACTCACGCCTGGCGGGGTCGCTCTCAACCAGGTGTTATTAAACTCGAGGTCCTCTGCGAATGTGTTTGCACAAAATACACAGACACACATCAGCATTATTCTTGACATCATTGAAGTGATACTTGCAAAAAAACTAGTATATCACCGGTGGAAACTTGAGAAGTTGTGTTGCTAGTATGGTTTTAAGTGAACAGGATTTCAAAATGCTCGAGTTCTCTCAGAAGTACGACAGAAACCATGCAAAGGCTTACTCTCTTAAACATCAGGACGGGTTCTTTCGCCGCTTGTCCAATGCCAGAGATATGGCGCTGGCAAAAAAGGCACTGGCTGCTGCCGGGAAGCCCAAATCCATTTTGGATATGCCCTGTGGAACTGGCCGATTCTGGTCTCTACTCAGCTCAGTACAAGCAGACCAACTTATTGGCGCCGACTTGAGTGAATCGATGCTAGATCTGGCGAAACAGCGACGGGATGTAGGAAATTTCGCGCTAATAAATTCTTCCGCTTTCGATATTCCACTACCCAACGAGAGCGTTGACTCCATTTTTTGTATGCGCCTTATCCACCATCTTGGAGAACGATCTGATCGCCTCAAACTTTTGGAGGAATTTAATCGTGTATGTCGAGAGACGGTATGCGTCTCCTTATGGATCGATGGGAATCTACAGTCATACAGGCGCAAACGCCTGGAGCAGCGGCGGAAAAGACAACGTAAGAAAAGACCCTACCAAAACCGGAATCTATTAACAGCTTTGGAGTTTGAAACTGAATGCCAGAAGAGCGGGTTCAGGGTCATCGCAAGCTACGATATGCTCCCCAGGATCTCCATGTGGCGAGTTTACGTACTAGGTAAATACTGATGTCTCAGGTAGACCCAGTCCTGAACCTGGACCTTCCACCCTTCGAGCCCGTTAATCGTCGCAGGGGTGGCTGGAGTGGTGTAGCCATGGTGACCTGTGCCAATAAAAGCTATTTCATCAAGCGGCAGAAGAATCACTCCTACCGAGAGCTTCGTCGTGGATTTCGCAGGACACCGACATTGCGAAGAGAATATCGCAACACGCTAAGACTTCAGGCACTAGGTATACCTACGCCCGAAATCGTTCGATATCAGGAGACCAATACCAGCGGATTTCTGATCACCCGCCAACTTAACGGGTTTCAGAACCTCGAAAACTATCTGTTGGCCGTAGAGCAGAGCTTTCAACGAAACCATACCATGGCAGTCGTAGCACAGACGCTGCTGCGCATGCATCTGGGAGGGCTCCACCATGGCTGTCTCTACGGTAAACACGTGATGGTCAAGCCGGGAGTTCAACCTCAGGTTGCATTGATCGACCTGGAGACACTCAGATTTACCGTACGAAAAGTTCACAACGCCGCCAAGGATATCAGCCAGCTAGTGCGCCACACGGCCGGATTCAGCGAAAATGATGTGCAGATAATATCGCCACTCTATGAGATGCATCTGCCAGGGTTTACAGAATTACTGGGAGAACAGCTCGCTAACCTGAAGAAATATTCCGTTCACCTTGATTCCGACTAGACTGGCGATCAACGAATACCATAGACTGGCTCCGCAAAATATTTAGAAGGCAGCATGTCGAACGTATACAACCTTTTCTCAAAAGGCGCCAGCCAGGGCGGTACTTTTATCCAGGATGCGCAGGGAGAGGCTCGTTATACCTATGAAGAATTCGATGCGCTAACAGCTCGATATGCGAATTTTCTTTCCGGGCACGGTGTCCGCCCGGGAGACCGGGTTATGGTCCAGATTGAAAAATCTGCCGGAAGTCTTCTTTTCTACTTCGCCTGCTTACGGTCAGGGTGCATCTACCTGCCACTAAACACGGCCTACAAAAAGGACGAGCTCGCTTACTTTATAGAAAATGCAGAACCATCTCTGATTCTTTGTGATCCGAAGGATAGTGATCAGTTTCAGCAACTCAGCAATGTCCCGTTATTCACCATGGATGAGAGCGGGGTTCTGAATTATGAAGTGGCAGACCAGTCAGTCGAATACCCCGCCCAGGACCGTGATGGAGATGACGTCGCCGTCATTATCTATACGTCAGGGACAACAGGTAGACCAAAAGGCGCCATGATCACCCATAGCAATATCGAAACCAATGCTCGCACTTTGTCTGAATGTTGGGGTTGGCAGAGGCAGGATGTAATGCTCCATGCATTACCGATTTACCACGTCCACGGACTATTCGTTGCGTCCCACCTTCCTGTGATGAACGGGAGCGCGATCACCTTGCTGAATCGGTTCGATCCAGAGCAGATCATATCTCTGTTGCCCTCCAGCACAGTTTATATGGGGGTTCCAACCAACTACACGAGGTTGCTAGCCCAACCAGAACTTAACCATGACCGTTGCGCAAACATGAGGCTGTTTACTTCCGGGTCAGCGCCACTACTTACTCACACTTTTGATGATTTCAAAAGTCGCACCGGCCATACGATCGTAGAACGCTATGGCATGTCGGAAACCGGCATGAATACAAGCAACCCCCTCAATGGTGAACGAAAAGCCGGCACAGTCGGTATCCCGCTGCCGGGTGTCGACTGCAGGGTCGTCGACTCCGAAGGACATGAGGTCAAACCAGATACCACAGGAAATCTGCAGCTGAAAGGACCAAACGTTTTCAAAGGTTACTGGCGAATGCCCGAAAAGACCGCAGAGGAATTTTCTGACGGCAGGTACTTTAAAACGGGGGACCTGGCCCAAACGGATGCAGACGGCTACATTTCTATCGTCGGAAGAAGCAAAGATCTCATTATTTCAGGTGGCTTGAATATTTATCCAAAGGAGATCGAGACCCTGCTGGATAATATGGATGGCGTTACTGAGTCCGCGGTAATAGGTTTGCCTGACCCTGATTTTGGTGAAGCAGTCTCTGCGGTAATCGTTAAGGATGGGACCACCGAACTTACTGCGCCCAGCGTAACTGCTTACGTCAAAGAAAAAGTCGCAGGTTTTAAAGCGACCAAATATGTGTTTTTCGTCGACGAGCTCCCCAGGAACGCGATGGGTAAAGTACAAAAAAATGTACTTCGGGATACCTATACAGAACAAATCGAAGATAGTTTTTAGCCCCTCGCATGTTAAACTGCGACCCGCAGAACGAAGGCATTTGCATCGATGAATCTGGGCATCCTAGCGTCACATCGCGGCACAAATTTTCAGGCTATCATCGATGCTTGCAATGAGGGCAAACTGAACGCAAAGATTACTGTCGCGATCAGTAATAACAGCAATGCCCTCGCCCTAACGCGCGCCAGAAAAGCCAACATCCCAGCTTTCCACCTATCAGGGAATACTCATCCCGACCCGGAAACGCTAGATGGCGCAATCCTCGACACGCTAATCAGCCACAAAGTTGATCTGGTAATTCTGGTAGGCTATCTAAAGAAGCTTGGGGAGAAAACCCTGTCTCATTTCGAACAAAGAATTGTCAACATCCACCCGGCGCTATTACCGTCCTATGGTGGCAAAGGAATGTTTGGGACAAAAATACACCAGGCCGTTTTGGACAACAAAGAAGTCGAAACGGGCATCACCATGCACTATGTTGATGGTGAATATGATACCGGCGATATCATTGCGCAGGTTCGAATCCCTGTGGCGGAATCAGATTCAGTCTCCACATTGGAAGAAAAGATCCTGAAACACGAACACCAGTTTTTGATTGCAACTCTTAACCAACTGATAAATCAGGAACCTGCATGCCAGAAAAGCCCCTAGAACGTACCCCACGTGCCCCAATCGCCTTGATGGCCTGCGAGTCCGGTCGTATCTTCGCCGAAGAAGTCGCTGGACGACTCGGACACGAGCTGATTCCTTCGACAGAAACCTGGTTTGCATGTGGAGAGGGTAAAACCGAGATCAAAGCCAACGTAAGAGGTCACGACCTTTACGTTTTTCAAACTGTAGTAGGACAGCAGGATTCTCGTAGTATTTACGATCGATTCATCATGCTTTTACATGCGGTAGAAGCGGCCGCTTTGTCGGACGCTCAATATATAACCGCTGTGGTGCCCTACTATCCGGGTGCGCGTCAGGATAAAAGGAAAGGCCGAACCAGAGAAGGAATTAGCGCAGGCCTGTTTGCGAGAATGTTACAAAGTGCTGGTGCGGACCGTGTGATGACGGTTGAAATCCACAACGATGCGATTGCTGGCATGTTCAACCCTTCCTATACCCACCTCGAGAATGTATTTCTGACCAGACATTTCGTGTCCTGGCTTAAGGACAACTCGCTGATTGGCGACGTTGTCGTTTCTCCGGATGTGGGTTACCTGGAACGAGCGCGAGCATACGCCGAGGAACTTTCAGCAGATCTCGCGGCACTGTCAAAAGAACGAGACTATTCAAAGCCAAACCAGGTATTTCGCTCTACCCTGATCGGAGACGTCTCTGACAAAAACATTTTGCTTGTAGATGACATCATCGATACCGCAGGTTCTGTCGTGGCTTCCATTGAGGAGTTAAAAGAGCGAGGTGGAAAAAATATCATCGTGGCTTGCATTCACCCCGTATTTTCACAGCGAGCCTGGGAGAGACTGGCAGCGGTTAAGGAGAAGGCGACAAAAGAAGGATGGGATTTCCAGGTAGTTGGTACGAGCGCTGTTACGCACGAGAAGACACCAGATTGGTACCACTGCTACCACATTGAAGAACTGGTAGCCGAGGTCGTGGAAAAAATTAACTCCAGAGGTAGCGTTGCAGGCATTTAATACATGAAATCTTGACTTCCTGATCCATATGCCTATATTTGCCCGATGCCTTACATTATTCACACAATAATAATTTTCATTATTCCCAGAGGAATGGTGGGTTAGTCTTTGTGTGACTAGAAAGAACCCGCCAACGGCGGGTTTTTTTATTATTGGGCACCAAATATTTGAAGGTAGTTAAAAAGGGTGAGTCAGTTGACGAAACAGGATACAACCAGACCAAGCGACGAAAACTTTTCGTTTGTCGGAGCCGAGCACGCTATCTCCGATTACTGGAAAAAAGCCGATATCTTTCAACAATCGCTTCATCAAACAGAGAACTCCACACCCTATATATTCTACGACGGGCCTCCTTTTGCGACCGGCCTTCCCCACCACGGCCATCTGGTCGGATCTGTCCTGAAAGACGTTGTCCCCAGGTACTTCACCATGAAAGGTCATTACGTCCAGCGGCGTTTTGGTTGGGATTGTCATGGACTACCTATTGAACACGAGATCGACAAGTCACTTGGGATGTCTTCTCAAGAAGCCGTCGCGAAGCTTGGCGTAAAAGGTTACAACGATGAATGTCGCAAGATCGTTCAGCGGTACACCGCCGAGTGGGAAAAAACGATAACCCGTTTAGGGCGATGGGTCGATTTCGAAAATGACTACAAGACGATGGAACCCTGGTACATGGAGTCGGTCTGGTGGGTCGTGAAACAGCTGTGGGAAAAAGACCTGATCTATCGAGGCGAGAAGGTTGTCCCGTTTTCAACCGCACTGGGTACTGTGCTGTCCAACTTCGAAGCCACTTCAAACTATCAAGACGTTCAGGATCCTGCGGTAACCGTTCTTTTCAAACTGGTAGATGAAGACACCTACATCACCGCCTGGACCACTACGCCCTGGACGCTACCCAGCAACCTTGGCATCTGTGTTAACGCTGACATTGACTACGTCAAAGTCCACGACACCGACACCGACGTGGTCTTTTATGTCGCGAAAGACCGCTTGGACGACATCACAAAAAAACGCCCTATCGACATCCTAGACAGCGTCAGCGGTGCGACGCTGCAGGGCTTGCAATATGAGCCACTGTTTCCCTACTTCGCTGACCTCGCTGATCAAGGCGCCTTTCAGGTCTATTGCGATGAATTCGTCACAACCAGTGACGGTACCGGGCTTGTGCACATGGCCCCGGGGTTCGGTGAAGATGATCACCGTGTCATGAAAGCGGCCGGTCTCGCGACGATGATCTGCCCCATTGACGATCAAGGTTGTTTTACCGATGCCGTCAGTGATTATCACGGACACTACGTCAAAGACGCTGACAAACAAATCATGAAAGA
>CAJWQG010000039.1 GCA_913045175.1 uncultured Gammaproteobacteria bacterium
AGATGAAGGCCATGCTCGAGCGAGAGAAAGAATCCTTTCCGGATCAACGAGTCGCCTGACGCTGGCATCTCCCACAGGAAAGAAAGTGTTGATGCGAACTATTGCAAATTGGGTTCATAGGTAGATGCGAAAGCTCATGTGGGTTCTTCTTAGCCTTTGATTTAACAGTATTTTTTACTCTTTTATAATTCGAGGACACAAGCAAATACGGGCTTCCAAAGCTTTCCCGCTGCTATTTTTAAATCGTTTGATTAAGGTTTTTCAAATTAGCTTTTTATGAATACGTGCGGTAACCAACCGAATAAACAGCAGTTGTAGGGCCTCCCCGGGCTATAACAGCAGCGCTCAATCTGCAAAATATCACAGCGAAAGGTGCGTACCTGTTACCCTATTGTTACCTAGAGCAGGCGATGTTTACTCAAGACAAGCGGGTCTTTCTGTAAGATACTGAAATTAAAAGATAAACTGGTCGGGATGGCGCGATTTGAACGCACGACCCCTGCCTCCAGAAGGCGCCGCGCTGGGCAAATGTGATTATCTGGTGCCGTAAAATCGGGTGTCTAGCGCGATGATCTCTAGGTACGCGGCTAGAGACTTCACTGACTCTCCTCACAATCAGTAAATTTATCCTTGCATCCTTTGCTTATAGATCTGCTCATTCTATGAGTGACTCTATAAAACCTTTAACCATTGCTTCAGAGTTAAATTGTTTGATGTTAGAGGAATCCATTAGATAAACTTGACCACCTCGTATAAATAAATTCCCAGGATAAAGAGTTAGGTGGTAATTAGCATTGTCTAAATCATCGAGGTCACCAGTGCGAACGCTCTCACTTCCTACATTAATATTTCTTGAATAGAGACTGTTTCTAACGATCACAAGATCGTAACTAGGTACGATTGTTATATGATTGGTGCTATACCCCTTTGCACCATAAGCAAAAACATCTAAAAAATCTTCCCCATCATTTAATCCCTCGTGCATATACCATTGATACCCATACTCAATCGTCTCAGACCAATTTACTTTAGCTGCAGGCTTTAAAGATTCTTCGATCCAGGTTGATGAAATGATTTGCTCTCCCTGCCAAACGCCCTGATTAAGCCAAAGCAATCCAAAACGTGCAAAATCTCTTGTGGTCGTATCAAGACAACAGTAAGTGAGATACTTGTTTTCCCCATCCCGCCACCATTCGACAGTCATTCCAATTTTTGAGAATAAATATCTTTCACCGAATTCCATTGCATCAAATCCAGTTGCGTTTAATAAAACCTCCCCTAGAAGCATAGTGTCAGCGTTGCAATAAACCCAGCCATTATCAGGTAGATCCTGGTTAAAGTCCCTTTCAATGGAGGGTGTAAGCTGATCTTCCTGGTAGTAAATTGAACTTCCCCCGTTACCCCCAAGTGGACATTGAAGTCGAGACCTCATTTCCAGAATATCTTTTATCGTGACGCTATTTTCTTTATCGGTACCCGTCCAATTTGGTAGATAAGTTGAAGCATATTGATCAACGGAATCAATAAACCCCTCCTCAATTGCTATGCCTATAAGAGAACTGGCGAATGATTTTGCTGTAGACCAGCTTGTAACTAGACTATATTGATCTCTTGTGCCCCACGTATTTCTCCATTCATCAATATCAAAATCCCAATCATTATTACTAAACACAGATTGAAGACCTGAAAGAGTAGATTCAGAAATCCCTCTATACTCCTCAACAACAATTTTATTGCCTCTCACTACAATCAACCCTTGAGTGTTAAAATCATCATCTAAAACATATTCCATAATTTCTTGGACTTTATTTGGATCCATGCCTTGTTCTTCTGGAGAGCTAATTTCCCAATAAAAACTTGGAGGCTGAGTGGAGCCTGGTTCCTGGGGTTCGCGTGAACTACTACCACTGCCACCGCAACCGCATAGCAATAAACAAGAAATACAGATTCTTACTGTTGTCGAAGGAAAGAGATTATTTTTTTTAATCATGTTTTTCATAAAACCGAAAAAAAGAAAGCCGCTGTGCGTTGTCAGCGCCAAAGCAAAAATAAAGAGCCATGTTGGGTCAAACAGCTTAGTCGGAAAACCATTGTCGATGATCCCAAAAATTAAACCCCGACAATTATCGCACTGCCGGCCAAGCCTAAAATCCTACAAATTCCCATTTCTCTCTCCAGCTTTATGAACGAGCATTAGCCAAATCATCCACCACAGTTAAACAAGAGTTTTCACTTTAGACACAGTAGCTGATTCGCTCCCCATATTTCAAACCCAGCAGTATTCCTTGCGTAGCAGACGGTACACGCTATTTGTCATGTAAGCTTTTTTTTAAAATGAGTTTCTTTACTCTTTTTTAATTCCGGAACACGAGCAAACACGGGCTTCCCACGCTTTCCTGCTGCTTTTTTTAAACCGCTTGGTCTGGGTTTTTCAAAAACGACCTCTGATGTACTGACGCAGGAACAACAACAATAATTAACCAGAGTTCACCGCCCCCCCCGTCCGTATGTTTTGTCAGGAATTACAAAAAATCTACTTTCGGTATACTTTTATGAGAAAAACGGCCTGCAGGCCAATGAAAACAAGGGGTTTATAGAGTGGTTAGTTCCTCTCTTCGGCACCAATACTTCTACTCATCCGGTGTTAAAACCGGGTAGTCTTTTACTCGGAATTCTGCGTTGAGCCCCGAATTCTGCGGTTTTCACTGATTTCTGTCTACTTAATTTGGTTGACCCTCGTACTTTACGAACCTATAATTCGGCCCTTGTTGTTGCGGGGTGGAGCAGTCTGGTAGCTCGACGGGCTCATAACCCGTAGGTCGTAGGTTCAAATCCTGCCCCCGCTACCACGATATATAGCGATAGGCCCCTCTTTAGGGGCTTTTTATTAAACTTCGATAAATTGAAGTGTGGAACGACGAGGTTGGACCCATCGTCTAGCCGTTTGGAAATGGGCTGTTGGCCCATTTTTTTTCGGCGGTGGATTGTTCAGGAGAACTAATTGGAAGGGTCGTTGAAAGAATTATTTGAGCCGGTTGTCGAGGCATTAGGGTGCAGACTCTGGGGGATCGAACATATGTCCCAGGGAAGAGGTGCGACGCTGAAAGTGTATATCGACGGCGAGGGCAGGAATGTTGACGTTGAAGATTGTGCTCGAGTGAGCAGACAGCTGAGTAGTTTGTTGGACGTGGAAGATGTAGTCCCGGGTAAGTATATCCTGGAGGTGTCTTCTCCGGGATTGGATAGAAGGCTTTTTACGAGGGATCAGTTTGTTGAGTGTGCTGGGGAGAATATTAGGATTAGCCTGCGGAAACCCTATGAAGGGCAAACGAAATTCAAAGGTCTTTTAGCAGGCCTAGAGGGCGATGAGGTGATTTTGCAGACAGGTGAGGAAAAGCAGATCTTGTTTCCCCTGGAGCAGATAGATAAAGCGAATGTGGTTCCCAATATCTAGATATATGAGTGGTCGAGCTTGAGGCGAGGACAATGAGTAAAGAAATACTGCTGGTCGTAGAAGCAGTTTCCAACGAAAAAGGTGTAACGGAAGATATCATCTTTGAGGCATTGGAGCTTGCGCTGGCAACGGCGACCAAAAAGCGATACGAGGACGAAGTTGAACTCAGAGTCGCGATGGACAAGGAAACTGGCGAGTACGAGACTTTCCGGCGTTGGGAGGTTGTGCCCGATGATACAGAGATGGAGTTTCCCGAGGCACAAATGACATTGTCTGATGCCAATGAAAAGGACGCGGCTTTAGAGGTTGGTTCTTTTTACGAAATTCCAGTTGAGTCCATGGAGTATGGCCGGATTGGCGCGCAGACATCAAAACAGGTGATTGTGCAGAAAATTCGTGAAGCCGAACGAGCGCAGGTAGTCGATGCGTATCGGTCGAAAGTTGGCGAGTTGGTGAGTGGTCAGGTCAAAAAAGTTTCCAGAGAAGCGGTTATCGTAGACCTTGGTAACAATGCAGAAGCAGTGCTTCCACGGGAAGAGTGGATACCTAGAGAAATGTTTCGCGTAGGCGACCGTCTGCGTGCGTTACTCAAAGAGATACGACCAGAAGCAAGGGGACCGCAACTGGCATTGTCCCGCACATCGTCAGAGATGCTGGTTAAGCTCTTTTCCCTTGAGGTCCCTGAGATTTCTGATGGCGTCATTGAGATCTTGGCGTCAGCGAGGGACCCAGGGTCTCGAGCAAAAATTGCGGTGAAGACCAATGATGGACGTATTGACCCGGTTGGTTCGTGTGTTGGCATGCGCGGGTCTCGAGTCCAGGCAGTATCGAGTGAGTTGGCGAGTGAACGTATAGATGTCGTTCCGTGGGATGACAATATTGCACAGCTTGCAATTAACGCGATGTCACCCGCAGAGGTCGTCAAAATAATTGTTGATGAAGAAACGCGGAGCATGGATATCGCTGTCGCTGAAGAAAACCTGGCCCAGGCAATCGGGAGGGGTGGTCAGAATGTCAAACTTGCCAGCGAGCTTACGGGCTGGGAGTTGAACATCATGACTGAGGAGCAAGCGGAGGAAAAACATCTGCAGGAAGCAGGATCCATAGTAGAGCGTTTCATGGAGCAGCTGGACGTCTCGGAAGAGGTGGCCGTTGTACTGGTCGAGGAAAATTTCACTACGCTTGAAGAAATTGCCTACGTTCCTATCGAAGAAATGACCGCCATCGAAGGTTTCGATGACGAGATTGTCGAGGAATTACGCAACAGGGCAAAGAATGCGCTGATGACGATGGAGCTGGCAAGCGAGGAAGAGTTGGGAGACACAGAGCCTGCTGAAGATCTTCTTAATATGGATGGAATGGATACCCGGCTGGCATATCAGTTGGTGGGTATGGGAATTGTGACCATGGAAGATTTGGCTGAGCAGGCTATAGATGATCTCATCGACATCGAAGACATGACGGAGGAGCGGGCGGGTCAACTCATCATGACGGCGCGCGCGCCCTGGTTCGAAGAAGAGTCAGAAGAACCAGAGTCTGAATAAAGTTAAAGAGTGGTTGAACCACTAGGAATTTAAATGGCAGATAAATCGGTAGAACAGCTTGCAGAGACGCTTAGCGTGACGGTCGATCGACTGCTGCAACAGATGAAAGAGGCTGGGCTACCTCAAAGCACGTCAGAGGACATGGTGACGGATGACAACCAGCAAGAACTGTTGGCACATTTGAAGCGTAGTCATGGCGAATCTGAAGATGCACCGAAGAAGATCACCTTGAAGCGGCGTACGCTGTCAACGCTTAAGACGTCGGGTGGTGGTCGCGGACGCAGTGTGCCCGTAGAAGTTAGAAAGAAGCGTACCTACGTTCGTCGCGGTGCGGCTGAAGGTGAGGAAGGCGCATCGCTTTCAAATAAGCCGGCATCTTCAGACGTCGGTAAAATTTCAGAGGACGAGGCGAGACGTCGTGCCGCTCATGTAGAATCAGAATCTGAGGCGGAACGAAGGCGCGAAGAAGTTGCTCAGAAGGCAGCGGAACTTGCTGAGCAGAAAGAAAAACAAGAGCAGGAACAGAAGGCTGAAGCAGATAAAAGTACTGCCAAGGGTAAGGCTGCAGTTGATCCCGAAGAAAGTAAGGTCAGTACCCGTAAGGACAAGCGCGATCGTCATGATCTAGATGACGATGAACTTCAGCAAAAGAAGTCCAAGTATGGCGATCGTAAACGTAAAGTTGAGGAGTTGCTGGAACATGAGGTCGAAGATCTCCTCAGCAAAGACGTGACACAAATAGTTGAGAAGGATGATTCTTCTACTCTTGCACTAAGTGCTGGTGCGAGACCCAAGCGTCCACAACAGATGCGTGTTGTAAGTGGCCAGCACAAGTTCATGGCTCCTACCGAAGAGGTGACGCGTGAGGTTGAACTGGGCGAGTCGATAACTATTCAACAGTTGTCTCAGCGAATGTCTGAGAAAGCCAGTGAAGTTATCAAGACCCTGTTTGATATGGGTATTGCAGCGACAATTAATCAGACCATAGATCAGGACACAGCCGTATTGGTGGTGGAAGAGTTTGGGCACACGGTCAAGATTCTGGACGCTGACGCGGTGGAAAAAACTCTTTCAGAAGAACTTGTATATGATTCGGAATCACTGCCACGAACGCCTGTGGTTACCGTTATGGGACATGTTGACCATGGCAAAACATCGTTACTGGATTATGTAAGGAAGTCAGCTGTAGTAGATGGTGAGGCCGGCGGTATTACTCAGCATATTGGCGCGTACAGAGTGAATACGGATCACGGAGAGATTTGCTTTATAGACACTCCTGGACATGCAGCTTTTACAGCGATGCGCGCACGAGGGGCAAACTGTACCGACATCGTCATACTCGTGGTCGCGGCAGATGATGGAGTGATGCCGCAAACCGAAGAAGCGATTGCTCATAGTAAGGGGGCAGGCGTCCCTGTGGTCGTTGCCGTTAACAAAATTGATGTCGAGGGCGCAGATCCTGATCGAGTTAAGAACGAGCTGGCGGCTCGTGAGGTAATCCCTGATGACTGGGGCGGCGATACACAGTTTGTGTCTGTTTCTGCCATAACTGGTGAGGGTGTGGATGATTTGCTTGAGGCGGTATTACTTCAGGCCGAACTGCTTGAATTGACTGCTGTTGAGGATGGACCAGCACAAGGTGTGGTAATCGACTCGGAGTTAGATAAAGGGAAGGGCCCCGTTGCAACCCTCCTTGTTCAAGAAGGCACATTATCCCAGGGTGACATTGTTGTCGCAGGTGAACAGTTTGGACGCGTTCGTGCGTTAAACGATGAGCACGGTATGAAGATAAAAAGCGTCGGGCCTGCAACGCCCGTCGCGATACTGGGTCTGGATGGAACGCCGGGGGCCGGTGATAGCTTTATGGTAACCAAGGATGAAAAGAAAGCGAGGGAAGTTGCCGGATTTAGAAAAGAGAAGGCCAATGATGAACGTCTTGCGAGTCCGGTTGTTTCATTGGATAACCTGCTTGATTCATTTGGTGCTGAGGAAACCCGGCTGCTGAATATCGTCGTAAAAGCGGATGTAAGAGGTTCTCTAGAGGCGATTGTATCCGCTTTAAATGATATTGGTAATGATGAAGTTAAGGTGAATGTAGTCCTGTCTGGTGTAGGTGGTATCACCGAGTCTGATACGACATATGCCGTGGCATCAGAAGCAGTCATTTTTGGCTTCAATGTGCGTGCGGACAATCCTGCCAAGAAAATTATTGAGTCTGAGGGCCTGGACTTACGGTACTACAAAGTCATTTACGACCTTGTAGATGATGTTAGAGCAGCGCTCTCGGGGATGCTGTCACCGGAAGTAAGAGAAGATATTGTAGGTATCGCAGAAGTAAAAGAAGTGTTTCAGTCTAAAAAGTTCGGTGATATTGCAGGTTGTATGGTTACCGATGGTGCCGTGTCCAGAAACAAAAAAATCAGAGTCTTGCGCGACAACGTTGTAGTTTATGAAGGTGAGCTGGAGTCATTACGACGAGTCAAAGACGAAGTAGAAGATGTGCAGAGCGGAACCGAATGTGGCATTGGGGTCAGGAACTATAACGATGTCAAAGTGGGTGACCAAATAGAAGTCTTTGACACGCGCGAAGTAGCGCGCGAACTATAGCTTTATTTCCCTATGCCTAACGAATCCAATCGCGGCGATAAAGTCGCAGTTCTGATCGCGCGAGAGATCGCTGTGTTGATTCAGCAGGACCTCCGAGACCCTCGCTTGGGTCTAATCACGATTAGTGATGTCAAAGTTTCCCGTGACCTAAGTTTCGCTGATGTTTATTTCACCGTTTTACCATTGGAAAAAAGCGAGGAAGCAGAACAGGTGCTTGGCGGAGCAGCTGGGTTTCTTAGAAAGGAGCTTTCTAGAAAAATCAGTTTGAGAATAACGCCCAAACTTCGTTTCCATTATGACGAGACCATTGACAGAGGGGCAAGGTTGTCGCAGGCAATTGATAAAGCGATGGCTAGTGATGTCAGGAACGAGTGCTCCGGCTGACTACGATGGGACAACAAAAGCGAAAAAGTAAGTACAAAAAAAGAAAAGTAGATGGGATGCTCTTGTTGGATAAGCCCGCGGGTTTGACATCGAACGGTGCGTTGCAGGAGGTCAAAAAATTGTTCTCGGCTGCAAAGGCTGGACATACGGGAAGTTTGGATCCGCTTGCAACAGGGGTGTTACCTCTTTGTTTCGGCGAAGCAACAAAGTTTTCACAGTTTTTGCTAGAGGCCAATAAACGCTACATCGCCACCATTACACTGGGTGTCAGTACAAAAACTGGTGATGCTGACGGGGAAGTAGTGGCCGAAGCTGAGGTGCCACAGATTCAAGACATAGAATCGATACTTGCGCAGTTCAGAGGCCCAATCACCCAGATACCATCAATGTATTCAGCCCTTAAGGTTGGAGGCACGCCTCTGTACAAGCTCGCTAGAGCTGGGATCGAGGTTGAACGTAAAGAACGAGAAGTGACGATATATGAGCTGGAACTTCTGGAACAGACCGATACCGAGCTTGTTCTCGATATTCTTTGCTCAAAAGGTACTTATATAAGAACCCTCGCAGAGGACATAGGCGAGGTTATTGGATGCGGCGCACACGTTTCAAGGTTAAGGCGTACTAAATCGGGACCCTATGTGATTGAGGAAACAATAACCCTGGATAGGTTGGAACGGCTGCGCGATGACGGTTATGATGCGCTCGACGCCGTGTTGCTGCCTATCAGTTCTGCGGTGAAACAATGGCCATCAATAGAACTAACAGAGATTACCGCTTCCTATTTCAGGCAAGGTCAGCCAGTGCAGGTGGCGAGTTCCCCTACCAATGGGTGGGTGAGAGTTTTTGCTGAGGCTGCAAAAGACAAAAATTTTATTGGTGTAGGAGAAATCCTGGACGATGGAAAGGTGGCGCCACGACGGCTAGTTGTAGCCCACTGAAACGAACGGTACGTAATACGTACTTAACGATTGAGCTATCTGTAAATATGCACGGATGAGCTTGTATATCTTAATCACCACGGCAACGTGGTTGGCATATTGGAGAAAGAGTAATGGCGTTAACAACAGAGAGAAAAGCCGAAATAGTAAAGGAGTATGGATTATCGGAAGGTGATACGGGCTCCCCGGAGGTTCAAATAGCACTGTTAACAGCGAATATCGAAAGTTTGCAGGAACATTTGAATGACCATAGTCATGATCACCATTCCAGAGTTGGTTTGTTGAGAATGGTAAGTCAGAGAAGAAAGTTACAGGACTATCTAAGAAAGAAAGATATTGAGCGTTACTCAACGTTAATAGGTAGATTGGGGTTGCGACGATAAAGATCGTAGCCAAGTAAGCATTGGAGAATAAAGTGATAAGTAAAAAGTTTAAATATGGTGATCATGAAGTGGTCATCGAAACTGGCAAGGTAGCCAGACAGGCCACTGCGTCAGTAGTAGTTAATATGTCAGAGACGGTTGTGTTGGTGGCAGTGGTGGCACAGAAGGAGGGCCGGGCAGGCCAGGATTTCTTTCCATTGACGGTAAATTACGAAGAGAAAATGTATGCCGCAGGAAAGATCCCCGGTGGATTTCCACGACGTGAGACGCGACCAGGTGAGAAAGAAACCCTTACCTCCAGGTTGATCGACCGTCCCATTCGCCCGCTATTTCCGAAAGGTTTTATGAACGAGGTTCAGATTACCTGTCAGGTAATGTCGGCGAATAAAGATATAGATCCGGATATTCCGGCAATGATAGGTGTATCGGCAGCGTTGGCGTTGTCTGGTGTCCCGTTTGCAGGCCCCATTGGCGCTGCGCGCGTCGGTTTTACCGAGGAGGGGTATCTGCTCAATCCAGAGTATGACGCGTTGGAAGAGTCTGATTTGGACATGGTAGTCGCCGGGACAGAATCGGCGGTCTTAATGGTCGAATCACAGGCGAATCAATTGACGGAAGATCAAATGTTGGGCGCAGTCTTGTTCGCGCACCAGGAGATGCAGACGGTAATCGCTGCGATCAACGAGCTTAAGTCAGAAGCTGGGAAACCTGCCTGGGATTGGCAGCCAGCAGAAGAAAACGAAGCCTTACGACAGGCGATGAACGACGGTTATGCAGATCAGATTGCCGCCGCCTATCAAATCGAAGAGAAGATGGCGCGCCAGGATGCGCTCGCCGATGCAAAGAGTGCTGCGATTGAAGCGTTGTCTTCGGACGATGGAGACAGTGCTGATGATGTATCAGACGCGTTTGGCAAGTTGGAGAAGATGACAGTTCGCCGAGCGATTATCGATGGACAACCAAGAATCGATGGCCGTGACAGCAGTACGGTACGCGATATCAATGTTGAGGTCGGTGTTCTTCCCAAAGCGCATGGGTCGGCGTTGTTCACCCGTGGTGAAACTCAGGCGATTGTTACAACCACCCTGGGTTCTATGCGTGATGCTCAGATTGTGGATGCTTTACGTGGATCATTTCGTGATCCTTTCTTCCTGCATTACAACTTTCCGCACTATAGTGTTGGTGAGACCGGGTTTTCTGGCGCACCAAAGCGACGTGAGATTGGCCATGGTCGATTAGCCCGTCGTGGAATCACTGCGGTGCTGCCAACAACCGAGGAGTGGCCGTATACGGTTCGAGTTGTCTCGGAGATTACCGAATCAAACGGTTCGTCTTCAATGGCAAGTGTCTGTGGCGCTAGTCTGTCTCTGATGGATGCGGGCGTTCCTTTGAAGGCACCCGTTGCAGGTGTGGCTATGGGACTCGTGAAAGACGATGACGGCTTCGCTGTGCTAACTGACATTCTAGGTGATGAAGACCATTTAGGTGACATGGATTTCAAAGTCGCTGGCACAGAGACTGGCGTCACTGCGCTCCAGATGGACATAAAAATTCAAGGCATCACAGAGCAGATAATGGAAACCGCGCTTGAACAGGCGAAAGAAGCTCGATTACATATTCTTGGTGAAATGAACAAGGTCCTGGGCCGATCCAGGGAGAACGTTTCCGAGAATGCACCGGCAATGGTCACGATGAAGGTAGATTCGGACAAGATTCGCGACATCATCGGCAAGGGTGGTGCCACCATTCGCGGTATTACCGAAGAAACGGGGGCAACCATCGATATCGAAGATGATGGTACCGTCACTATTTTCGGTGAAGGGGCTGAGTCGCGAGATGCAGCGATCGCCCAGATAGAGTCGATAACCGCTGAAGCAGAAGTCGGCCAGATCTATACCGGTAAGGTTGCCAAGATTGCTGACTTTGGGGCCTTCGTAACGATCCTTCCAGGAAAGGATGGGTTGGTTCACATTTCTCAGATTGCGAAAGAGCGAGTGGAGAAAGTGTCCGACTATCTAAGTGAAGGTCAGGAAGTTCAGGTGAAGGTGCTGGATGTGGATCGTGGTCGTATTAAGCTTTCCATCAAAGAGCTCCTCGAAGATGATTCATCTGAGGAAGACGCAGCGGAGGACGGCGCTTAAATATCGCCGACCACCCGGTCAAGACCAGGAATAGAGAGTATTTCGGCCCACCCGTCCGGGTGGGCCACTTTTTCACACCTGCAGTAGGCCTTTAACCAATAGTCGTCATACCAATTGGAAAAAGATTCCCCCATGCCGAGTTAGTTGGCGGTTGGACTGTTTGCGATAAGATCTTCAACCACGCTGGGGTCAGCTAGTGTCGTGGTATCACCGAGGTTGTCCAATTCGTTCTCTGCGATTTTTCTCAGGATCCGCCTCATGATTTTCCCGGATCGCGTTTTGGGTAGGCTGGGCGCCCACTGCAATACGTCTGGCTTTGCGAACGCGCCGATCTCTGATCGTACCAGCGCGATAAGTTCATCCCGTAACGCGACGGTAACCTCGATGTCATGCATGAGGGTTATGTAAGCGTAAATTCCCTGACCCTTGATGTCATGGGGGTAGCCAACCACAGCTGCTTCTGCGACCGCCTCGTGGAGTACCAGAGCACTTTCGACTTCTGCGGTTCCCATCCGGTGCCCGGAAACATTCAATACATCGTCTACTCTACCGGTAATCCAGTAGTAACCATCTTCATCGCGTCTGGCGCCATCACCAGTGAAGTAGTAACCGGTGTAGGTAGAGTAATAGGTATCAATACAGCGTTGGTGGTCACCAAATACTGTCCGAATCTGGCCGGGCCAGGATCCGCTGATCGCAAGATTTCCTGAAACTGCGCCTTCAAGTTCATTGCCGTCACCATCCAGCAATACCGGTTTAACGCCAAAAAATGGACGGGTTGCGGAACCGGGCTTCAGCGGTGTGGCGCCAGGTAACGGCGAAATCATGATGCCGCCGGTTTCCGTTTGCCACCAGGTATCAACTATTGGGCACTGCTCATCGCCGACGATATGGTAATACCATTCCCAGGCCTCCGGGTTGATGGGCTCTCCTACTGTGCCAAGTAAGCGAAGCGTTTTCCGAGATGTTTTGGTAACGAATTCATCGCCTTCTCTCATCAGGGCTCTGAGTGCGGTCGGGGCGGTATAGAAGATGTTGACCTTATGTTTGTCCACAACTTCCCAGCAACGAGATGCGTCAGGATATGTGGGAACACCTTCAAACATTAATGTCGTCGCGCCATTGGCCAATGGTCCATAGACGATATAGGAATGACCGGTGACCCAACCAACATCCGCAGTGCACCAATAGATATCCCCATCATGACAATCAAACACGTACTTGTGAGTCATGGCAGCGTAAAGCATGTAGCCACCGGTGGTATGCAACACCCCCTTCGGTTTGCCCGTAGAACCAGACGTATAGAGAATGAACAGGGGATCTTCACTACCCATGGGTTCTGGATCGCAGTTTGGATCAACCTCGGCAGTTGCCTCGTGATACCAAACATCTCTGGACTCAACCCAATCGATATCACCTGCGGTTCGTTGAACGACGATTACTGTGTGTACGTTGGGACAGGCCAGCAGGGCTTCATCGGTGTTTTGCTTTAGAGGGACTGATCGCCCGCCTCGAACGCCTTCATCGGCCGTGATCACAGTTTGGCAGTCGGAATCGAGGATCCGGTCCTGTAGCGACTGCGGTGAAAAGCCACCAAACACAACAGAGTGCACAGCACCGATACGAGTGCACGCAAGCATCGCGTAGGCCGCTTCCGGTACCATGGGCATGTATATACAAACTCTGTCTCCCTTATTAACGCCTCGATTCTTCAACACGTTTGCGAGACGGCAGACATGTTCATGTAGTTCCCGGTAGGTTATATGTTTGGCTTCGTTTGGGTCGTCGCCTTCCCAGATAATAGCGGTTTGAGCTGCTCGAAGTGAAAGATGTCGGTCGATGCAATTCACACTAGCGTTTAGCTCTGCACTAATGAACCATTTGGCCTCACCCTTGGTAAAATCTGACTCTGTCACTTTGTCCCAGGGTTTGGTCCACGTAAGGAACTCGTCTGCTTTTTGGTTCCAGAACTCCTCGGGTCGCTCAATAGAAGCCTGGTACATGGCTAGATATTGATCGTTGCGGATGTGTGCCCGTGATTCTGCATCCTTATGAATCGGATAGACTTTTTCTTCGCTCATTAGGTTCTCCTGTCTCGCATCTTTAATCATATCGAAATCGCGGGGGTAGATCGAAAGCAATTAAGTTTAGAGCAGATTGGGCACCGGGTTGTAGTAATGACGACCTTGCTTGATGGAAACAATGAAGTCCAATAATTCTTCGTAGTCGCTCTCGCTACTAACGGGGTCGATCATTGAGGCGTTAACAATTAATAGTGGAGATGTTTCATAGTGATGAAAGAAAGATGTATAGGCGTCGACAAGTTGCGTGATGTAGAGTTTATCGATGTTCTGTTCCGCTCTGTTTCCACGTTGCTTTATCCTCTCCACTAATACATCTGCAGGTGCTTGCAGATAAATCACTAGGTCTGGCGCAGGGCTTTCGATCGATAAATGCTGGTAGATATTGTCGTAGAGTTTTAGTTCGTCAGCGTCAAGGTTTACCTTCGCGAATAGCTGATCTTTCTCCATTAAAAAATCGGTGACTCTTAGAGGATTGAACAACTGTGATTGTCTCATCGCTTGCAGTTGTCGGGCACGTTCGAATAGGAAGAACAATTGGGTCTGTAAAGCAGCCTGACGTTGATTCTCGTAGAATCTTTTAAGAAACGGGTTGGTTTCGGAGGACTCTAACCATGGTTCGTAGCCAAGGGTCTCAGACAGAAGGAGGGCCAAGCTGGTTTTACCAACACCAATAGGACCCTCTACCGCGATTGATTTCGGTAGATCGTCACTGTCGATATCCAGTTTCACGTCCGTTTATGCAGCGTAATCAGGTCGGTCGTTCACGACGTCGCCTGCGACGACGGCGTTTTGGTTTCGGTTTCATCGTTTGCCTCTCGGTCTCATTGGCATCCTGATATTCCGTCCACCATTCTCCGAGATTATCGAGTTTTTCGCCAGCCTGTTCACGCAAGAGCAGAAAATCATATGCCGCCCTGAACCGTTTATGTCTTACCAAAGACTGGGCTTTGTTCCTATTTGGAAGTCGATACTGTAGGTACCAGATGTCGCGCATTGGGCCAGAAAAACGACGTGGAATAGATGTGAACAGTTGCTGTTTGGCGAGAATATTTGCTGCGGCTTCGTTGCTCGCTTCTACGTGACTTACTCCTTCCTCTTCAAGCCGCTTCTTTTCCTCAACAAAGGGGTACCACAAGAACGCGGCGTAAATAAATGCGGGGGTAACGGGTAAATCTTCCGCTATTCTCCTGTCAGTGCTGTCCAGCGCAGCTCTGATGAGTTTTTCTGCCGGGGCGTAATCCATCGCTCTTCGGCTGTCTGGAAAAACCCAGCCGAACAATTCGTACCGCAAGAGCTCTTCGAATACCGCTGCCGCGTACCCAGACATGAAAAGCTTGAGGAATTCTTCGAACAGCCTGGCGGGGGAGATATCCTGTAGCAGGTAGCCAAGTTCACGCATTGGTTCTGCAGACGCTTCATTAATCGAGAATCCCAGCATGGCTTTGAATCGAATCGCACGTATCATTCGAACTGGATCCTCGCGGTAGCGATTTTCGGGTTCACCAATAAGTGTGATGGTCTGACTCTTAAGATCTTTCTCCCCATCTACGAGATCGATAACCTCTTCTTTTTCGGGATCGTAGTAGAGAGCGTTGATAGTGAAGTCACGTCGAAACACGTCTTCTTCGAACTCACCGTATACATTGTCGGCCAGTAGCATGCCGCTTTCAGTCTGATTTAACTGATCTTCGTCCTCGGTATCGATATCTTCCTTGGCGTCATCTCGTGCTGCCCGAAATGTTGCCACTTCTACGATATCTCCACCAAAGTGGACATGGACTATCTTGAAACGCCTGCCAATCAAGCGTGAGTTGCGAAACAACTCGTGCACTTCATCCGGGTGTGCGTTCGTCGCGACGTCAAAATCCTTGGGTTTGCGACCAAGTATTATGTCTCGAACACCCCCGCCAACCAGATAAGCTTCATACCCATGTTCTGTCAGGCGTCTAATTACTTTAAGAGCATTGATACTAATTTGTTCTGATGCAATGGACGCTTCAGTTCGGTTATCGACATTCATATAGAAATGGGACATTCATCGGCAGTGAGCCTTGTGTTGACAGAGTACAAAAGAAAATGGGAAAAGCGAGGCTTTTCCCATTCAGCGAGCCATTTTTTATTCTTGTTATCTGTTCTTATTATTATTGTGCATTGCCAGAGGCAACACTGCCAGCTTTGTTATTATTATGACCAGCATGCGCACAGTAGCGAAAAGCCAAAACATCTGCAAGGGCGATTGCTATTTGTCGTGCACCTGATTTTCTTTTGGGACGAGACTTCTGTTCCATTGCCGCGATGCATTTGATAACAGTTGTTTCGTATTCGTTGCACGATCTTGAGTGTCCTGGCCAAGAACCTGCAGCGCGAATCGAAGTGTGCGTAGAGGTGAAGACGTGTCGATCGGTAATGCATGCGTTTGTTTACTTAGCTTAATTCCGTTCCTGTCGACTACCAACGGCAGATGCCCATATCGGGGAACCGGAAGCGAGAGTTGCTCCGCAATTAAGATCTGTCGGGGTGTTGAACTAAGTAGATCTGCACCACGGATTACATGACTAACTTCTTGCTCGCAGTCATCGACAATCACAGCTAACTGATACGCGAACAATTCGTCTTTACGTCTGACGATAAAATCTCCTACGTCAGTTTCAGTGTCATAGGAAATTTTGCCAACGAATAGGTCATCCAATGTTACTGAACGATGGCGCAGTTTTAGCCTGATTGCGTAGGGCTTGTCGGTTGTGGAGAAAGTGCGACCTCTGCAGGTGCCAGGATACGTACCAGAAATTTTCTTTCGTGGGCAAATACATGGATATAAGACATTCTGGTCAGCCATCTTGTTGAGATGAGCCTTGTACGCGTCAATTCTCGTGCTTTGGTACATGACCTCCTGATCCCAGTCCAGCCCACAAGCATGCAGTTGAGATAGAATCTCTCCTGGTGCATGAGGTGATTCCCTGGGTGGATCTAGATCCTCGATACGGACTAACCAGGTGCCGTCGTGGTTTCGAGCGTCCAGGTAACTCGCCAGCGCTGCGACTAGCGAGCCAAAGTGTAAGGGACCGGTTGGTGATGGTGCAAAACGCCCAATGTAGGATGCGTTTTCCATCGATAAGCGACTTGCGGGCCAGGACTCTCTAGCCGCGGATCTGCTTTTCCTTTATTTCAGCTAACGTTTTGCAGTCAATGCATTGTGTTGCTGTGGGACGTGCTTCCAATCTTCGAATACCGATTTCAACCCCGCAGGACTCACAATACCCATAGTCATCCTGATCGATAAGTTCCATGGTGTTGTCGATTTTTCGGATTAGGCGTCGTTCCCGGTCACGTGTCTTGAGTTCCAGGTTGAATTCTTCTTCCTGGCTTGCTCTATCGGCCGGGTCGGCATAATTGGCTGCCTCTTCCTGCATGTGATTCACGGTGCGGTCAACTTCTTCCATTAGCTGGACTTTCCAGGACTGGAGGATTTCACGAAAGTGTTCTTTCTGCTCTTCGTTCATATACTCTTCATTTTTTCTCAGTGTATAAGGAACGAAACTAGCCTGATCAGGGTTGCTGCCAGATTTCCTTCGCGGGGCTGCTTTACGTGTCTTTGCCGCTGGAGTTTTTTTGCTCGTCGCCGTCTTGCGGGCAGGGGCTTTCTTCTTGGGTTTAATCTTTGTTTTCACACATGACTTTGCTTTCTTGGCTGAAGTCCTTTTGGCCAAAGGTTTCTTTACAGCTGTTTTGGTTTTGGTTTTTGTTTTAGCTTTGGCCTTGGCTTTTACCTTGGTCTTGGCTTTTACCTTGGCCTTGGCTTTTACCTTGGCGTTGGCTTTTACCTTGGTCTTGGCTTTTACCTTGGTCTTGGCTTTTACCTTGGCCTTGGCTTTTACCTTGGCCTTAGGTTTTACTTTGCTCTTTGCCTTAACTTTGGTGTTTGCCTTGGTTTTGGTCTTTGCCTTAGCTTTTGATTTAGCTTTAACCTTGGCCTTTACGTTAGCCTTGGTCTTCATTGAGGTCTTTGCTTTGCTTTTCGCCCCACGCTTTATTTGTTTTGCTGCCATACCTTGTCCGATCGATGTCACAAAATTCGGTTCGCAAATCGAGCCGCGAACATTACCAGATCATTCCCGAAACGCCAAGAGACAATTGAGCAGAGTATTTGCGATGTTATGATGAAGTTAATTCCATTTCGTTGATCGACTGTGTCAAGAATTCGCGTTTCCCCACGTTTGACCGCTATTGAGCCGTTTAAGGTGATGGAGGTGCTACGACGAGCTATCGAGCTTGGTAATAGTGGAGCCGATGTAGTGCACATGGCTGTTGGAGAGCCAGATTTCCCGACGCCAGCGCCAATTACGATTGCGGGTCGCGACGCAGTGATGGATGGCGCTACTAAGTACACCGATGCGAGAGGCTTGGCAGAGCTTCGATTGGCGGTGGCGAATTACTATGCAACAGATTATGGGTTGGATGTTGATGAAGACCGTATCTTTATCACGCCAGGAGCATCAGGTGCCTTGCTGTTAACCACTGCCTTACTGATGGAGCCAGGCGATGGGATCATTCTTTCTGATCCCGGTTATCCCTGTAATCGAAACTTTTTAACGGCTTTCTCAGGAACTGCGCAGATGGTCCCCGTGGGAGAAAAAGAGAATTACCAGCTTAACGGGTCGCTTGTCCGAGAGAATTGGCAAGAGACTACCAGAGGGGTTTTGCTTGCATCGCCAGCCAACCCGACTGGTGCCGTGATTGATGAGTCAATCCTGGAAGAGATCGCGTCCGTGGTAGATGCAGAAAATGGTTCTCTGATAAGTGACGAAATCTACCATGGTCTGATTTACTCCGACGCCGAAAAGGTCTCAGCGTTGCAAGTCAGCCCAGATGCATTTGTACTCAACAGCTTCTCGAAGTATTTTGGGATGACCGGTTGGCGTCTTGGATGGTTGGTAGCGCCAGCGAGTGTTGCACCCTATCTGGAGAAGATGGCACAGAATCTATTCATATGTCCGTCATCAATTTCCCAGTATGCAGCCCTGGCTGCATTTACGCCTGCGGCGAGAGAGATTATGGAGGTGCAGCGCGAGGAGTTCAAAAATCGACGTGACTTTCTGCTACCAGCTTTGCGGGACATCGGCTTTGATGTTCCGATTGAACCAGAGGGCGCATTCTATATCTATGCGGGTATCCCCGAAGGCTTTCCGGATAGTGAACCCTTCACACGATGGTTGTTAGAAGAGCATCATGTGGCGATCACGCCTGGAACTGATTTTGGTTCGTATCTCGCGAATAGACACGTACGTTTTAGTTATGCACAGCCTATAGATAGACTCCAGCTTGGTGTTGAAAGACTGCAGAAGGCAATTCACGCAGGATGAAAGGACTGGCCAAGGCAACGCTTATTCGACGCTACAAGCGCTTTCTCGCTGATGTTTATCTGGATGATGAACAGAGAATCACTGTGCATTGTCCCAATACAGGCTCTATGAAGAACTGTGTTGAGGAAGGAGCGACGGTTTGGCTAAGCCGTTCAGAGAATCCGAAGCGCAAGTATCAATACACCTGGGAGTATATGCAGACCTCTCGGGGGCACTACATTGGAATCAATACGAATCGCGCGAATCAGTTGGTGAAGGAGGGCATTGAATCGGGAGTCGTGACGGAACTTCGCACCTACCCGGACATCAAGACTGAGGTTAAGTATGGTCAGGAAAATAGTCGTATCGACATCCTTCTTTCTGGTAGCGGGTTACCGGATTGCTATGTTGAAGTTAAGAGTGTCACTTTGCTGGAAGAGGCCGCCACAAAGGGAAGTGGATATTTCCCGGACGCGATTAGTGAACGCGGAAGCAAACATTTGAGAGAGCTCGCTTTGGTTGCTCAGTCCGGTTGCAGGGCTGTTCTGATTTTCTGTGTACAACATTCTGGAATCCAACGGGTATTCAGCGCTGATCACATTGATAAGGCGTATGGTGACACGCTTCGCATGGCGATAGACAGTGGGGTTGAAGTGTTAGCCTATAAAGTTAGATTTGGTCGATCACGTTTGAAACTATGGAGGCCAGTCCCGTTTCATGTTTCTCCGATTTAGCATACTTGTTCTGGTATTAGTGTTTGCTTCAGTTACTTCACTTGTTGTAGGGGCTGCGAATATATCGCTTGTGGATGTTGTTGCTGTTTTTACCAGTGGTGATGTTGCCAAAATCGAGAGCACCATTGTCCTGGATATTCGTTTGCCAAGAATTATTCTCGCTGTCTTCGTTGGTGCCGGGATCGCAGCTAGTGGGGCGGCCATCCAGGGACTTTTTAGAAACCCACTGGCGGACCCTGCGCTTATAGGTGTATCTAGTGGTGCGGCATTGTTTGCGGCGCTTTATCTGGTGCTGGGTGCAGGTGTGTTATCTGCGCTGCCAGGATTCACCCTGAGTGCGTTTGTGGGCGGTCTGCTCACAACCTGTCTGGTTCTGGAAGTTGGTCGTCGAGGAGGTACTATTTCAGCGATGCTTCTGGCGGGGGTTGCGATAAACGCGCTCGCTATCGCTTGTATTGGGCTCCTGTCATACGTTTCCACCGATATGCAATTGCGTAGTGTTACTTTTTGGGCGCTGGGAAGTCTCGGTGGGGCTGACTGGAATGGAGTTTTGGTCGCAAGTGGAATCCCTTTCGTGATTCTATTTTTGTACCTGGAACGGACCCGGTTGAACGCGATTACCCTCGGAGATCAGGAAGCAGCTTATCTGGGTATTTCCGTATCAGCACTTCGAATTCGGGTTGTTTTGTTAACTGCGCTCGCAGTATCGATAGGGGTCGCGCTGACTGGCGTCATAGCGTTTGTAGGATTGGTGGTTCCACATCTGATCAGACTGACTATGGGGTCATCGCATCAGATCGTAATCCCTGCTTCTGCATTACTTGGAGGTATATTGTTGCTGATTGCCGATACGCTGAGTAGGACAATGTTTGCACCCGCAGAAGTCCCGGTAGGGATACTGACCGCATTAATCGGTGGACCATTTTTTATCGTGTTGATCATGCGTCAAAAAGGAAAGCTGGGCATATGAGTCTGCAGATAAGCGGGGCGAGTTACCAGATTGGCGGGAATCATCTTCTAAAGGAGGTGAACCTAACATTACAGCCTTCATCGATTAATGCGCTAATAGGTCCCAATGGTGCTGGAAAGACGACGTTGCTTCGAGTCGCGAGCGGCGAACTTGTCGCAGGCGAGGTGACCCTTGACTCGATTCCAGTTGCCGAGATTCCGCTAGGGGAGCGAGCAAGAAGAATCGCGTTTCTTACGCAGAACTCAGCGCTCGATTTTCCCTTCAAGGGGTTTGAAGTAATACAGATGGGCCGGATCCCGCACTCGACGGGACGAAAGTACAATGAACGCGTAGTTAATGAAGTGGTGCGGAAATGCGGACTACAGGAACTGGCTTCACGTATATATACCACAATGTCTGGGGGCGAGAAGCAACGGATTCAGGTTGGACGTGTGTTATGTCAGGTATGGGACAATCTTGATGCTGCATATGTCCTGTTCGATGAACCGACCGCTGCGCTGGATCTATCGCATCAATTGATTTTTTTTGAAGTTGTGCAGATGTTAGCCAGTATGGGGACATCAGTTACCCTTGTCCTGCATGATATTAACCTTGCGTCCCGGTTTGCTGACAATATTACGATGCTTGTCGACGGTCAGGTTCTGGCGGAGGGACCACCAGCTGAGGTGCTAACGAGGGAGAACATCAAACAGACGTTTTCAGTTGACGTAGATATTCTCGGGTCAGGTACTCGTCCATTAATTCAGGCGACGAGTACGTCCCAGGATATTTATCAGACGATTCAGACCAATGGCCCAAACTGAAGGGTTCCTGCTTACACGTCAGTGGACGGAGCATAATGACGGTCAGGATCTGATCTATTGGGTAGCAACTGTGGCTGAGCCACTTCAGATAGTCATAAAGAATCAACCCTCAGTCTGTTTTATCGCCAGTTCGGATATTGATCCGACGCTTCGGGTGTTGTCGGACATCAAAGGTTGGCGACACGAACTAGTCGACCTGAAAACGTTCTTTCAGAAAGATCAGGCTATCGCGCTTTACTTCAAAAACCAGAAGGATCTTCATTTTGCGAGAAGCCGGCTGGAAAACGCGCAAATCACACCCTACGAAGCAGCCCTCAGGCCGACTGACAGATATTTAATGGAGTGTTTTGTTCAAGGGGGCGGTAACCATTCAGGGGGAAGTTGTTACCCGGGGAGGATCGGCACATTGTCTCAATGGGAAAATGAGCAAGAGCGATTTTAAGCCAAAACTTAAGGTCGTCTCGCTGGATATCGAGACTTCTTTTACAGAGAACATTCTTTATTCCATTGCCCTTTATACGGAAACTGACCGTCGCGTCCTTCTGGTCTCCGATACGGACGTTTTCTCAAATGATTGCGACATTGAGTGTTTCCCTAACGAGAGCGCACTGCTGCTTAGATTTCTGGAGTGGATCACGCAGAGCGATCCCGATGTCATCATCGGATGGAGCGTGGTCGGTTTCGACTTGAATTTTCTTCAGCAAAGGTGTGACGCGTTAGGAATCAGTTTTACGCTAGGTCGGAAGGATGAACCGGTGGCATGGCGAACTGCTGCCCAAGGCGCTTCGCGGAAGTACGCCCTGGTTCCTGGCAGGGTGGTACTGGATGGAATCGAAATGTTAAGAGCGGCGACTTATACCTTTGAAAGCTTTTCACTCGAGTTTGTTTCCAGAAGTTTATTGGGTGAGTGTAAATTGGTTGAAGATGTCGACGCCAGGGCGGTCGAGATACAGGAAATGTACGCTACCGATCGCATTAAACTGGCCGAATACAACCTGCAGGACTGTAAACTTGTCTGGGATATATTTGAAAAGACCAATTTACTTGATTTCGCGATAGAACGCTCGACGTTGACGGGCCTTGACTTGGATCGAGCAGGTGGTTCAGTTGCTGCCTTCGATTTTCTTTATTTGCCTCGCTTGCACAGAGAGGGGTTTGTGGCACCTATTGCGGGAGAATCGAGTGATGGTGGTGGCCCGGGTGGATTCGTGCTGGAGTCCAAGGCAGGACTCTATGAAGATGTGGTAGTGCTCGATTTTAAAAGTCTATATCCGAGTATCATCCGCACTTTCCACGTCGATCCATTGGCTCTAATAGTATCTAAGGAAGGCGATATACCCGGCTTCAAGGAAGCATTTTTTTCTCGAGAACGCACAATCTTACCTAGGATAATCGAGGAACTGTGGGAGGCACGGGATCGCGCAAAACTGGAGAACAATGCGGCGGTGTCTCAGGCCATTAAGATCATTATGAACTCTTTCTATGGTGTGCTGGGCACATCGGCTTGCGGTTTTTTTGATGAGCGACTGGCGAGCTCTATTACCATGCGTGGCCACGAGATATTGCGTCGAACGCAAGAACTAATAGAAGAGAGAGGGTTTCCTGTTATCTATGGTGATACCGACTCGGTCTTTGTACAACTAAGCGGCGCACCGGGACAAGTATCTCGGAGTGCAGAAGACCTGGTGGGTACTCTGAACCGCTGGTGGAGCGATTATTTAGATGAAGAGTATGCGATACCCAGTTTTCTGGAACTCGAGTATGAAACACATTTTTTGAAGTTCCTGATGCCTACCGTCCGTGGATCTGAAAAAGGGAGCAAGAAACGGTATGCAGGGATGGTATCTGCTGGTGGTAGTAGTCAGTTGGTATTTAAAGGCCTGGAGACGGTGAGGAGTGACTCGAGTCCCCTGGCGTGAGAGTTTCAGCATGAACTTTACAGACGAATCTTTCTTGATGAGCCATTCGAACACTATGTAAAACAGATGGTTGACGATGTGCAGCAGGGCAACCGCGATGATCAGTTAGTGCTTCGTCGTCGCATGCGGCGCAAGATTGACGATTATGTAAAGAATGTTCCACCGCATGTGAGGGCAGCAAGATTGGCCAGGGACATAAGACAGTCCAGGGGGTTACCAACGACACTAGAGACTGGGGGCTGGATCGAATATTTGATGACCGTGTCAGGACCTGAGCCTCGACAATATATTGCATCTCCGATTGACTATGATTTCTACGTTGAACGACAGCTGTCCCCAATTGCGGATGCGATTCTTTCGTTTAAATCGACGTCTTTGGGCGAGATAACAGATCGCCAGATGTCGTTATTTTGAATCGTCGCTAACTGAGAGAAGGTCTCTTACCATGTCCATTGTGAGTCTGGCACCAAAATTCGAGACCAGCGTTGAAGCAGAACGGTTTGCATATAAGGCGGCGTCCCGGTGATTTTTACCCTGGCAGAGCCTGACTAAAAACGTTCCGGCAAAGTTGTCCCCGGCGCCTGTGGTGTCCACAGGTGAAGTTGGAAAACCCGGTACCGTGAAAACCTCATGGCCATCTGAAATAATGGCGCCGTCAGCACCGCAGGTCATGGCGAAGTTTGGACACGCTTCACGGATTACCGAGACCGCATCCTCTCGGGTCGTTGTGCTTGTCCACAAGCTAGCCTCTTCTGCGTTGCAAAACAGGATGTCCACGCCACAACTAATTATTGTGTCGAAAGCATTTTTGAAGTTCTCCACCATCGCCGGGTCAGATAATGTCAATGCAACTTTGACTCCGGCGGCTCTGGCGATGTTCTGCGCTTCTAAAGCAGCATCGAGGCCTGAAGGAGAACTGACGAGATAACCTTCGATATACAGAATCTTGGAGTTACTGAGCGCGTCCGGTTGTAGCTCGGCGCTGGAAAATTTCTCGGTGATTCCAAGATGGGTAGTCATCGTTCGCTCTGCATCTGGGGTGACCATCGAGATGCATTGGCCAGATACGCCGGCTTCGAGAGATTCGCCTAGATTAGTATGGATTCCGAGGTCCGTAAGATCCTTCAGAAAGAACTCCCCGATCTCGTCGTCAGCCACCTTACAGCTATAGAAAGCGGTGCCCCCTAGCTGCGTAACGGCGACCACCGTGTTGGCCGCTGAACCGCCGCCAGAAAGCTTGATAATCTGGTGTTCGTGCTCATGCTCAAGTAATTGGATCAGCCTGCGCCGATCTTCCTCTCTGATGAGTGTCATTACACCTTTGGGCAACTTCACCAGATCCAGAAACTCGTCGGTCACCTCATATTCAGTGTCGACCAATGCGTTACCGATTCCATATACGTCATATTTGTCCATCAACTACTTCCTACTTGCCGATTGTTGCAAACGTTTTCTGGGCCGCATCCAATGTCTTTTGGAACTCTTTCTCGCCATGTGCACAGGACACGAATGCTGCTTCAAATGGAGAGGGCGCCAGGTAGACTCCACTATTAAGCATGCCTGTAAAGAATCCGTTAAACAGGTCGTCGTCGGCATTTGTGACTTGATCGAAGTTCATTACGGTGTCTTCATTGGAAAAAAAGAATCCGAACATGGCGCCAACCTGGTTTGTGGAAAATGGGACGTTTGCGCTATCGGCGAGGGCTTTTAGTTGGGATACCAGGTCTTTGGTGTTTTGAGTTATATCCTCAAAAAAGGATTCCTGAGAGATTAGCGATAGGGTGGTTGACCCCGCCGTCATTGCAATAGGGTTTCCAGACAGGGTCCCCGCCTGATAGACGTCACCGAGCGGAGCAATTTTTGACATCACATCTTTGCGACCGCCAAATGCACCGAGGGGCATCCCGCCGCCAATAACTTTGCCTAGCGTCGTAAGGTCTGGTGTTACCTTGTAGAGGCTTTGTGCACCACCCAGGGCAACACGAAAGCCTGTCATGACCTCATCGAAGATAAGCAGACTCCCGTGCTGGTCACATACTTCCCTAAGGGCAGGAAGGAATTCTTCAACTGGTGGTATACAACCCATGTTCCCTGCCACTGGCTCCACGATAATAGCCGCAATTTCGTCTCCCATTTTTGCGAACAAGTCCCGCACCTGGTCCGCGTTATTGAACTCGAGTGTGAGCGTATGCTCTGCGAAGCTTGTGGGTACACCGGCGGAGTCTGGTGCTCCAAGTGTAAGTGCGCCAGACCCGGCTTTTACGAGGAGTGCATCGGCGTGTCCATGGTAACAACCCTCAAATTTCACAATCTTGTCCCGCCCGGTGTAACCCCTCGCCAAACGGATAGCACTCATTGTGGCTTCTGTACCGGAATTGACCATCCGTAACATTTCAATAGAGGGCATGATGGAGGAGATTTTTTCAGCCAACCGGGTCTCTGATTCAGTGGGTGCGCCAAAGCTGAGCCCGGACTCGGCGACTTTCTGGATTGCACTAACGACCTTAGGGTGAGCGTGTCCAAGAATCATGGGTCCCCACGATCCCACGTAATCTATGTATTGATTGCCGTCGACATCTTCAAGGTAGGCACCGTTCGCTTTTGCGATAAAGATTGGTTGGCCACCAACACGACGAAAGTCTCGGACCGGTGAGTTAACACCACCAGGTAGTATTTTTTTTGCTTCATTAAATAGTGTTTGGGATTTAGTCATGATAATTCCGTAGTCGAGCGCGAATTCAATCACACGCCATTCAAAACTGATAGTAGGACTCAATGTCCTCCCGGGTGAGGATCCCTGCAGGGGAGTCCATCACTGGCGCAGAAATTCGATTGACATACACGGCCTCTACGCCATTTTCGTTGATGGTATCCAGCGCCTCCTTTAGCGTAGCCTGTAGCAGAATAGGAGAGACATCTTTGCGCGTGGCAGGAATTTCATCCAGATTTACTTCGCTGATGTTTTTCCATTACGGATCGTCTTTTGATTCCAGATAAAGCACCAGGTCCTCGGTTCTCAGGATCATGCTGGGTATTTTTTCGTCATCGACCAGTAGCCACCGTGGCCGTTTCTCGAGGGTCTCTTGTAACAACTCGCCGCTGATTATTGTGGGTACTCTTTGGAAGCTTCGCGACATGATACTGGCGACTGAAGCGCGGTTCAGTGCTATTGATAACGGATTCTGGCGAAATTCAAGACCCAACATATCCATCTGGGTTACGAAGATTGATTTCTGACCAAACAATTCGCTGGCGGTTATGTTGGCTATGACGATACCCAGCATGGCAGGAAGAATGATATTGGGATTATGGGTCATCTCTACCACGGCCATCAACGCGGCAAGCGGCGCTTGCAGGGCGGCCCCCATCATCGCGCCCATACCCAACATAACGTAGAAGGCTGGCGAAGAAAGGTCCGTCGATACGTGATTCGCCAGTATCGAGAGGATTCCACCCGCTGCGGCGCCAATGAATATCGTGGGACCGATTAACCCCACTGGCATACCCATGGCTACGCTGGTGAGTAGCTTTAGAAAGCAAACGGCAATGAGAAGCATCAAAGGTATCTCTCCGAGCAATGCACCGTTTACAGTGTCATACCCCACCCCGAGTACTCGAGGTACCAGCATGGCAACTAATCCGGTGACCGTTCCGGCGATGATCAGCTTTAACGACATCGACGCTGGGGCAGCACGATGGAGAAGATCTATCGCCTTTACAAATAGCGCAGCAATAGAATCGATGAAGATGCCTTCAACCACCAGGAAGGGCAAATCATAAAAGGAGACCATCGCTACGGGCGGAACACCAAACGCGATGTCGGCTCCAAATACAAGCTGATTGATAAGGGCGGCAATAACCGCTGCGAGGATGACGGGAAGAAAACCGGCAATGGTATATCCATGATGATTACTTCCATGGAGAAAATCACACCAGCGATTGGCGTGTTGAAGGAGCCGGATATTGCGGCCGCCGCACCGCATCCAACCAGTATACGGATACTGTTGTTTGGCAGGTTAAGATACTGGCCGAGGAGGCTGCTTCCAGCCGCGCCTAAATGGATTGCTGGACCTTCCCGGCCACCTGACTGCCCTGTCGCAAGGCCCAGAGTACCGGCGAATAGTTGAGTAAGTAGATTTCCGGCGGGTAAATGCCCCTGGTATCTCCCCAGACGCTGGAGTACGTGGGTCACACCAACGGGACGATAGTCTGGTTTAATAAATGCCATCAGCACCGCGATAAGGATCGCGCCGCCAAAAGGTAGAAGGAAGTAGAGCGGCCAGTCCATTCCTTCAAAGTTTTCCGAGTTGCCAAGCAAGTACTCGAGCGGTGTTTCAACCATTTTTCTAAATATGACGATTACGATACCGGTCACCAGGCCAGAGCAAATCCCCAGTATCGCGAGCTGAGGAGTTGAATCGACAGAGGTTAATCTTCGCCGGAAGGTCTTGATTGAAACCCGAGGTAGGTTAAGTTTCATGGGCACTGAGGCTCAGTTTTTTGGAATTTTCTGCTAAGCTATGCGGTACGCGGTCGAAAATGAAGCCCTATGGCAGCAGTAAAAGGCAGCAAACAACACGAGATGGTGGTGGTTCCACACCGTCCTCTGTACCGGGTGGCGATTTTTTGTGTCTTTTTATTGTTTATGGCAGCTTTCAGCGGGCTAACTTATGAGCACGGCATGAGCCAGGGTATTGAGCTGAAAGTCGCGGTAGTTCAGGAGCGGGACGAGATTAAAGTCCAGTTGGATGAGGCGCGAGATACGATCCGGTCAATGAGAAGTGAAATTGCTAATCTCAAGCTGGGAGAAGAAATTGACTCCCTGGCAACCGAAGAAGTCAGACAGACTGTTGAGTCGCTGCAAAGTCGCATAGCGCAACTTAACGAAGAAATCCTGTTCTATAAGGGAGTGATGGCGCCCAACGTTGGGGACAGGGGACTTCGAATTGAACGTCTGGATTTGCAAAATACGACTGCACCGAATCGGTATAAATACCGTTTGGTGTTGACCCAGGTTGTAGACAAGCACGATTATGTGCAAGGCGGTGTGCTTATCAATTTCAAGGGCCTGGATGGCCAGAGTGAAAAGGAATTCAAACTTAGTGATCTTGATAACACCAGACAGGACGCTATTAGGTTTAGGTTTAAATATTTTCAGAATATCAATGGTGAATTAACGCTGCCACAAGGATTTGAACCCAGGGAAGTTATGATCGTAGCTCAACCCTCGGGAAGAAATGCTCAGCGGCTGGAAAAGAAATTTGACTGGCAGTTAACGGGAGGATAGCCATGTTTGGAAAAGAGAGTCGAGGAGAAGCCGGGGTCACTTTGGTAGCAACCAACTGCGAGCTTGTTGGTGATATTCACTTTAGTGATCAATTGCTCATCAATGGGATTGTAAAGGGAAACATTTATGCCCAGGCTGGATCGAAGGCCATCGTTACCGTCAGTGAAAAGGGTAGAGTTAAAGGTAAAATTCGGGTTCCTAACGTCATTGTGAATGGGAAGGTATTTGGTGATATAAACTCTGACCGGCACGTGGAGTTGGCGGCAAAGGCAGATGTCAAGGGGAACGTCTATTACAATTTGATAGAGATGGTCATGGGTAGTCGGGTTGATGGTCATCTTGTGCACATGCGAGATGGGAAGAAAGGCGCAAAAGCGGTTGAAGAGAAAGCCGGTGATAAGTCTGACCAGTCTGTTGAACATCCGAATGAAACGATTAAAACCCCTCAGGTCGCAGCCGTGAGCAGTGCGGTAAAGTAGTGCTTGAATAAATCCACTATAAACACCATATAGATTTCATGAACGATTTATCTTTACCACAAATGTCTTTTTCGCTGGCTGCGGCAACCAAGGTCAAGCATCTAATCGAAGAAGAAAACAATCAGGACCTAAAGCTGCGAGTGTTCGTTACTGGTGGCGGCTGTTCTGGCTTTGAGTATGGCTTTACGTTTGACGAAGACGTTGAAGAAGATGATACCAGTATTGAAGAATCTGGGGTTGTTTTATTGGTGGACCCACTGAGCTACCAGTATCTGGCAGGTGCCGAGATTGACTACATGGAAGATCTGCAAGGATCTCGTTTTGTAGTCAACAATCCAAACGCGTCGACGACCTGCGGATGCGGTAATTCCTTTTCGATATAGCATTCCTGCCTGGATAGCTAATCAAACTATTCTGACGCGCCTGCATCCTCTGGTGTTTCCAGGCGTGCGTAACCGGTTTTGCCCTGGATTGCCGCAAGCTGTATTAGCAGTCCGGATGTTTTGTTACGAAAGTCAGAAATATCATTTGCAGGAATCGGGTCCGCCTTGGGTAGTTTGACGGTGCGTGGATTGCGGTGGACACCCGAGACCAGGAACTCAAAATGTAGATGTGGTGCTGTGGCCCATCCGGTTGAGCCCACATAGCCAATAGTTTGCCCTTGCCGCACCGCCGTACCAGTTCTGATTCCTTTGGCAAATCTAGAGAGGTGCAGATACTTGGTCGTATATTGCTGACCATGTTGCAGAACGACATATTTCCCGGAAGCATTATTTTGTCGTGCGATGGACACCTTGCCGTCGCCGGCAGCGATTACCGGGGTCCCTCGGTTGGCAGCATAGTCGATACCGCGATGTGGCATTACCCGTTTATGGATGGGATGTAGGCGTCTTAGATTAAATCTGGAACTGACATGTGAAAAATGGACGGGGTCACGAATAAATGCTTTGCGAAGACTGAGGCCGTCTGGAGTGTAGTAATCAGTTCTGCCACCAGGGCCTTTATATCGGACGGCGGTATGTGCTTTCCCCATATTAGAGAATGATGCGGCTAGTATTTCACCATCTTTTAACTTCTTTCCGTTGGCATAAATTTCTTCGTAGAGCAGCGCGAAGCTATCGCCTTGACGCATATCTAATGCAAAGCTGATGTCCCACTGAAAGACATAGCTGAGCTGCATAATGATGTTATCGGAGAGGCCTGCTCGTTTGCCTGCGAGATATAAACTAGGCGCTTCTTTGTCGATAGTCGCGGTTTGATAAGCAGTAATGTACTCGGTGTTTAGTCGTATCTTTTGTGCTTCAAAAGTGTCGTTCTTACGTTGCACGACTAGCGTGGTGAGTACATTGGGACTGTAGCGCAGACCTATCAGCTTTCCTTCGTGGGATACCCTGATTCCTAGCTCCTTTCCAGGCAGAATGCGTCGTAGCCCCGCCACCTCAGGACCAATATCTACAATTTCCTGCAAATTTGCCGCAGGGAGGCCGAGGCGTTTAAATATTTTTGAAAGATTATCACCGGGAGCGATGGATAGTTCAGTCCACTGACTTTCATAGTCCTCGGTCTCGATTGCAGGTTCTGTGATCTCTGGTGTGACTTCAACCTCAAGCAATATAGGAAACCGCGCTACGTCCTTTTCCTTGGCAGGGAGGGTCGTGATGACAACAGCGAGAACACTGGCTAAAAAGAATGCAATTTTTATATGAGATCTTGGGTATCGATTCATAGAACTATCAACAAAGAGCGTCTTTTTATTGTAAATTCTAAAAAATATCGCTAGCTATATAAAAAATAAAGGAATAATTAAAGTTAGTAAGTGATGTTGCTTTCACTTCGTGAAAGATAACTTGGTTACCAACTGCGGCTTGTAATTCCTCAGATATACTGTATTTTTGCGCTCTTCCGATGGTTTGTGGGCAGCGCAAGGTTACATGAGTGCGCAAAATGCCGCAATCTACCGATAATGTTTATTCGAGACGTTGAGATGCAACAGGGATTTCTAAGTGAACTAAATTCGCTTGGTCTGATTGTCCAGACTAGTGCCGACGAGGATTTGGCAGAGCATTTGTCGAGCGGCCAGCGTACTGTTTATTGTGGCTTTGATCCGACTGCTGATAGCCTGCATGTGGGAAATCTGGTTCCATTGTTGGCTCTGCGTCGATTTCAGTTGGCAGGGCACCGGCCCATTCTGTTGGTCGGAGGCGCGACCGGCATGATAGGTGACCCTAGTGGACGCAGTAGTGAGCGGGAACTTAGGTCTCCTGAGGAGATTGCTTCGAGCGTTGACAAGCTATCAACTCAAGCAAGTCGATTCCTCGATTTCGATTGCGGCGATACTTCCGCAGTGGTTGTCGACAATGCGGAGTGGACGAAAGAGCTGACAGTCATTCATTTTCTGAGGGATATTGGCAAGCACTTTAGCGTCAATGCCATGATAAACAAGGAGTTTGTGAGGAGCAGAATTGAAGACGATTCAGTGGGAATCAGCTATACAGAATTTAGCTACATCCTGCTGCAGTCTTACGATTTTCTAGTACTGAATCAACGCTATGACTGCACGATCCAAATGGGTGGTAATGATCAGTGGGGCAATATCACCAGTGGCTTGGATCTGATCCGACGTATTGAACGCAAACAGGCGTTCGCTTTGTCATATCCGCTGCTGACAAAAGCGGATGGGACCAAATTTGGCAAGAGTACGGGGGGTATTCCCTGGTTAGACCCAAGTAAGACCTCACCCTACATGTTTTACCAATTTTGGCGAAACTGTGATGATGAAGTTGTCATTCACTTCCTTAAGATACTTACTTTTCTGGATGCTGGCGACATTGCGGAAATGCAGCGTGCGCTTGAGGAGGATCCTGGTAGGCGTCTCCCCCAGATAAAACTGGCACAAGAAATTACGGACATTGTGCACGGAGATGAGGGCGTGCAGGCGGCAGAACGTATAACTGATGCGCTATTCGCTAATGATATTGATTCGCTTGCAGAGGAAGATCTTGCTCAGTTGGCGTTGGATGGGATGTCGTCGACCGAAATATCTTCCGCCAGTGTATCCCTGGTGGATGTGTTGGTTTCTTCGGGCCTGGCGGTTACACCACGAGGTGAAGTCACCCAGGGTCAGGCAAAGAAGTTGATCAAGAGCAATGCGGTGTCTGTTAATGGAGATAAGGCTGAAGACGAAGTGATGATGTTATCCATTGACTCGGCGCTATACGGCAAGTATTTGATCGTGCAGAAGGGGAAGAAGAACCATCATTTGGTGGTGTTTGGGGGTTGAGGCCCTGAAGTTGCCTCGGAGGCGAAGTTTCGATATGGAGCTCTCGGTGCTTCTCTACGCTGCAGCACCTGCCGCTTATAGTGTCGGGAAGGAAGGGTTCACGTTTCGCCCTTTGGGCGAAGCCGTGAACTTGGTGGAGCCAGGCAGGATCGAACTGCCGACCTCCTGCGTGCAAGGCAGGCGCTC